>CANQXQ010000009.1 GCA_947627845.1 uncultured Bacilli bacterium
ATAGAATATGATTTAAATGGAATAACAAAGATGTTGGTATTTGGAAGAATATTAGATCCTCAAAGTAAAAAGAAAACATTTGAAACAAGAAATCGATATCTATTTCCAATTGTAGATTGTAATGAAATAAAAGAAGTATATAAAGCTTTAGATGTATTGGAAGAAAATTCTAAAAAGATCCAAAATAGAATGAATACAAAAATAAAGAATTCATCTATTGGAAGAAAAACAGATTTAACCTATTATGATGTAACTAACTATTATTTTGAAACAATGTATGGTGATGATGATGTTTATGAGCTAGATGAAAATAATGAGATAGTAAAAGATGAATTAGGGAATCCAATTATAGTTCAAAAGGGATTTAGAAAAAATGGTGTATCAAAAGAAAATAATAAAGGACCAATAGTTCAAATGGGATTATTTATAGATAATAATGGAATACCGGTATCACATAAATTATTTCCAGGGAACACTCAAGATAAAACAACATTTAAAAATGTATTAGAAAATGATGTAGATGAAATGGATTTAGGTAAAATAATAATTGTAGCAGATAACGGAATGAATACCCAAGAAAATAAATATTTGATAGCTGATAAAGGAAATGGCTATATAGTAAGTAAAAGTGTTAAAAGAAGTTGGAAATCACAAAGAGAATGGGCACTAGATGAAAAAGATTACAAAGTTATAACTAACAAAAATAATGAAGTAGTATTTAAATATAAATCAAGGATTAATGAAATAACATTAACTTATAAAAATGCCGATGGAACAAAATCTTCTAAAAAAATAAAAGAAAAAAAAATCATCTATTGGAGTAAGAAACATTATGAAAGAGAATTCAATCAAAATAAAAAATTTATAGAATATTTAGAAAATTGTAAAGAAAACCCAGATAAATTAAAAGATAAAGAAAGAAAAAGTCAAAAATTTATAAAAACTGTAGATGTCAATAAAGAAACAGGTGAAATTATACATCCTGAAAAAGTAATAGTTTTCTTAGATAAAAAATTAGAAAAATATAAAGAAACACTAGGTTACTATTCTATTGTTACATCTGAAATAAATGAAGATGATCAAGAAATAATAAATAGATATCATGGATTATCAAGAATAGAAGATTCATTTAGAATCATCAAAAGTGACTTAGAAGGAAGACCAATATATGTATGGACAGAAGAACATATAAAGGCACATTTCTTAATATGTTTTATAGCTTTAACAATAATAAGAATAATTCAATATAATATACTTAAATATGAAAATAAATCAACGTTAAATGTAGATGGATGGGAACAAGGAATAACAGCTGAGAAGATAAAAGAATCGCTTAATAATCTAAAAGCGTGTTCAGATAAAAATGGGATTTGTCTAATAAGTACACCATCAGAAGAAATTACAAAAATAGTTAAATCATTAGGGTTAGAAACGCCTGATTTAACTACCATAGATAAAATAGATAAATTTAAAAATGCATTAAACAAAGACATTTTTATGTGACGTAAATAAAATATTGAAATTAAAACATCACAAAGCCTTATAAATACTAGGCAAAATGATGTTTTTTTATTATTTTATCTGTCAAACTCGGGTTATAACATAATTAAATATTAAAAAAAAGAGGTTTTCCTCTTTTTAAGTTTCACGCCATATTTCATACCAATTTTTTAAATTAGTAAGTCCATCTCCAGCAATATCTTTAATTAAATCCCAAGTTAAACTAAAGTTTTTCTTAAGTTCGGTAAATCCCTCTTTAGCTTCAACACACATTTCCGGATTAGATGTACATATTTTAGTGGTAATATTTAAGTAAGCTTCTACTATTTTAGCTTTAATATTAGTATAAACTTTATTTACGGTAGAACTTATACTTTCTTTATAACCAGGAAAATATTCTTCAATCTTTGTATCAAAATATAAAGCTAAAGATAAAACTTTTAATTTGGCCGTATTCGTTAAATCACTAAAAGTATGACCTCTAATCGTGCCATTATAAAATAGAAAATCCACGATCGTTACAAACCCACTTTTTAAAGTATTATTAGTTTTACTAGTATCAATATTATTTTTATAAGAATTAAAATAATCTAAAACTGTTTCATCCGCGGAAATAGGCTCAACACTAGAACTTGGATTATTATTACCAGTTGTATTATTTGCCCCATTACTGCTAGTTGCATTATTAGAACCATTATTGCCAGTCGAATTAGTTGGGTTATTATTACTAGTATTATTAGCACTACCAGTATTGGAAGAATTAGAACTTTGATTATTTTCCTCTAAATTATTATCAGGATTAGGATTTATAACTTCATTATTAAGATCTTCCTTTGGCTCATTATCATTATTATTATCTTCTTCTATCTCTTCATTTACTTTAATAATTTCTTCATCGCTTATTTTAATAGTTTTAGGACTAGTATTTTTATTTAAATCTTTAATATTATAAGTAAATTTAACTTGATCACCAACCTGATAAGTTCCCTTAATATTTTGAATTAAGTAATCTTCATCTAAAGTTTCAATCATAACATAATTTTTATCAGCAATAATTACTTTTCCAATTATATTTTGTAAATTATCTTCCTTATTATCTTTAACTAAATAAATTATTATGCCTAAAGCTATAAATAATAAAACAACTAATACTATCAAAATAATATTTTTAACTTTATTAGACATTTAAATCCCCTCTCAAATCAACTATATTATACCATTAAAAAAGATAAAACACAAATATTGAAGTTGTAAGATAAAAGTAGACACAAAAAAGATGTGTTTACTTTTTCTTTGGTATAATGTAATAAAGGAGATGATAAGAATGCAAGGAAGACCTAAAGGAGGTAAAAATAGGTATTATTCTAAGGAAGAAAAATTAAAATACGTACAGCAACTGTTATCAGGTAGAAGGTGTATGGAAATTGAAAGAGAAGAAGGAATCGGACATGCTGTAACAAATAGATGGTTAAGAGATTATAATAACTTTGGTGAAAAAGGTTTAGAAAGTAAGAAAAAACCAGGTAATCCATTAGTTAAATATTCTAACAAGAAAAATCTTACGGATATAGAAAAACTTGAATATGAAAATATGAGATTAAGAATCGAGAATGAACGATTAAAAAAAGGATACCTAGTGAAAGGAGATGGTTCAGTTGTAGTATTCAAAAAATAAAGCAGCAAGAATTTGAAATTGTTGAAACATTAAGTAAAGAATATTCCATTAAATCACTATGTGAAATAATGAATATATCAAGAAGTGGTTATTATAAATGGTTAAAAAATAAAGATGTATTAAATCAATATGAAAAGAATCGTAGAGATTTAGAACCATTAATAAGAGATATCCATAAAAGGAAGCCAAGTTATGGATATCATAGAATAAACTACTTGATTCGTAAAGAAACTGGTTGGGTTGTATCAGATAATTTAGTTCATAAAGTATGTAAGATATTAAAAATAAGAAGTAAAGCTAAACATTATTCTGTTTATAAAAAGCCAGGAGAAGAATCAATAAAATATCCTAATCTTATTAATAATAATTGGAAAACTACTAACCCCTTTGAAAAAATAACATCAGACACAACAATGATATTGTTTAAAAAACAAAGATATGATTGGACATACTATGTAGATTCATTTGATGATTCTATAATTGGTTCAGATGTAAAACCATTCTATCATGGAGCAAGTATGTTAAATCATAAAGCAGCTTTAGAAGATATGTTGAATAATAAAATAAAAAGAGGATATAAAGGCCAAGACACAATTTTCCACTCAGATCAAGGCGCAATATATTCCTCAGTAGCATTTAACAATGCCCATAAAGATTATAACATAATTAGGTCAATGTCGAGAATAGGAACTCCAACGGATAACCCAATAATTGAATCTAAAAATGGGTGGTTAAAGAAAGAAATGTATATTGATTTTAATCAAGATGATTATGATACAGTTGAAGATTATATAAATGCAATAATATATGACCACAATTATTTAAGGCCAAGTTATGCTTTAAATTATAAAACCCCAATTGAGTATAGAACTCAACTAGGGTTTAATAAAAATCTTTTTATTGTCTACTTTTTATTAACAAGTTCAACACAAATATCTTATCTTTTTCCTTTAATTAAGCTTCTCTGTTAATATTTCTTTAGTTAACATGGGATTAGCTTTACCTCTAGTATTTTTCATAACTTGACCCACAAAATAATCAAATAAATTAGTTTTTCCCGCTTTATATTGTTCTACTTGATTAGGACTATTTTTGATTATCTCCTCAATTAAATTAATTAATTCTTCTTTATCATTTATTTGGGCAGAATCACTAGTAATAAAATCTTTAACTTCTTTTTGCTCTTTAATTACTTTTTCAAATATTTCTTTAGCTTGTTTAGAACTAATAGTTCCTTTATTAATTAAATCTACTAAATCTTTAAGTCTTGCAGGCGTTAGATAAATATCTTTAATTGTTAAATCATTTTTATTTATGTACCCCAATATTTGGGTAGTAATCCAATTACTCGCCGTTTTAGCTTCAATATTTAATTTTAAACATTCTTCAAAGTAATCTGCAATATCTTTTTCTTTAACTAATATTGTCGCATCATAATTACTTAAACCATAATTATTTATATAATCATATTTTCTTTCTAAATGGAGTCTTGGTATTTCTTTTTTAAGTTCTTCTAACCATTCTTTAGAAATTCTATATTTGGGAATATTAGGTTCAACAAAATATTTATAGTCGATAGCATCTACTTTACTTCGCATCCGAATAGTTTGCATACTCTCTTCATCCCAACGTCTAGTCTCTTGTTCTACTTCGGCATATCTTCCTTGTTCTTTTAATTCTGTTTGTCTTTTTATCTCATAATTTATGGCATCGCTAACTCCCCCGAAAGAGTTAACATTTTTAACTTCTACTTTAGTTCCTAAAATATCACTATCTTCATCTTTAATAGAGACATTAACGTCACATCTAATTTGACCTTTTTTAGTATCAGCTTCACTTATTCCACAGTATTTATAAACATCGCGCATATGCTCTAAAAAAGCGACAGCTTCATCAGCACTATGAAAGCATGGTTCAGTGACTAATTCCAGTAAAGGAACCCCCGCTCTATTATAATCAATAGTTGAGGTATCAAAATAATGATCTAAACTAGCTGCATCTTCTTCTAAATGAATATCATGAATATAAACCGGAATTAATTTTTCTTTAACTTCAATTTCAATTTTGCCATTAACTCCCACCGGTTCTGTCATTTGAGTTATTTGATAGCCTTTAGGTAAATCTGGGTAATAATAATGTTTCCGATCAAAATACATATATTCCGGTTGGGTACAATTTAAAATCATACTCATTTTTAAAGCATCGGCGACACATTTTTTATTAACTACCGGTAAAGTTCCGGGAAAAGCCATATCAATTGGAGCAATATTAATGTTGGGAGTTTCATTATAAGCATTACGAGCTGGTGAAAAAACTTTGGAATTGCTCTTAAGTTCACAATGCATTTCTAACCCAATCACAGCAATTTGTTTTTTCATTCTTCTACCTCCCTAGCAATTTGGCCTTTATAATTCATTTTACTTTCTAAAGCATAAGCTATATTTAAGACATTCTCATCATCATAACAATTACCGGTAATATTAATTCCTACTGGTAAATTATCAATAAAACCATTAGGAATAGTTATAGATGGAAAACCACCAAAATTACCTATTTGAAGATGTTCTTCTAAAACATTGGTATTTTCATCTATGACATCATCATTTTGTTCAAAAGATTTAGCGGGACCACTAGAAACTGGTAATATTAAGCCATCATAAATATTAAATAATTTTTTCATTTCATCCACGATTAATCTTCGAACTCTTTGAGCATTTTTAAAATATCTTTCTTGATTTTCTTTCTGTAAAATATAAGAACCAATTACAAATCTTCTTTTAATTAAAGGCGAAAATCCTTTAGTTCGATGTTCCATCATCATATCAGTTACTTTAGAACTAGTTCCCCTAGGGCCAAAGATTATACCAGTTAAATTAGACATATTGCTTGTTGCTTCGGCACAAGATAAAATAACATATACTGCCGGAATACTATTAAGTAAATCTTTCGCTATATTTACTCCCTCTACTTCTATTCCTAAACCTCGGACAATCTCTAAAGTTTTATGAAAATTAGCTAAATGTTCTTTTAATTCGGGACTTGCTTTAGGGTAATTTTCAATTTCCACTAATTCTTTAATATAAAATAATTTTTTCCCTTTAATATCTTTTGTTAAGGCTTGTTCCAAATTAATATGCCTAGAATCCCAACTTGTCATATCATGTTTATCTTGGCCTTTCATGGCATCTACGACTATCGCCGCATCTAAAACACTTCTAGTTAAAACTCCCACATGATCAAGGGAACTAGCAAAAGGAAATAATCCATATCTTGAAAGCATTCCATAAGTTGGTTTATAACCTACTATACCACAATAAGCGGCCGGTTTTCGAATAGAATCGCCCGTATCACTTCCTAAAGCATAAGGGTAAACTCCTGATGCCACAGCACACGCCGAACCTGCGGAAGAACCGGCACACATTCTCTTTCTATTCCACGGATTTAAAACCGGGCCAGTATGGCAAGTTGTGCCAGTGCCTCCCATTCCAAATTCATCTAAAGCCGTTTTATTTACCATGACCGCTCCTTTATCAAATAATTTTTGCACAACTGTTGCCGTATAAAAAGGAACATAATTATTTAATGTATTAGAGGAACCCGTTGATAAAACATCTTTAGTTGAAAAATTATCTTTTACTCCAAAAGGAATACCCGATAATAAATCATCAGTAATGATAGACGCTTTAGCATCATCTAAAATTGTCACAAAAGCATTGTATTTTTCCTCTACTTCATGAGATTTAGCTAAAGACTCTTTTATTAATTCCGCACTAGTTACTTCTCCTTTTTTTAAAAGTTCATGTAATTCTTTAATACTTTTATCTAAATACATTACTCTACCACCTTTGGTACTTCTATTTCTCGGCCCTCTACTTGACCTGCATTTCTTAAAGCATCCTCAATGGGAATTGCTTCTTCTGCCACATCTTCTCTTAAATCAAAGACAAAATCATCTAAAGCATGAGTCATGGGTTCTACTTGGGCTATATTAGGTATTTTATTAATCATATCAATAGTTTTATCAATAGCCTCAAATTCATTTAAAACCATGGCATTTTCTTCTTCTGTTAAGCCAATTAATAATTTACTGGCATAATCATCAACCATTTCTTTTGTAAATTTACTCATAACTACCTCTAATATTCACAATTACCTGGTGTTCTTGGGTAAGGAATAACATCTCTTATATTATCAACTCCGGTAATATAAATTAGTAACCGCTCAAAGCCCATTCCAAAGCCAGAATGAACACATCCACCATATTTCCGTAAATTTAAATACCAATCCATATCTTGATAATTCATGCCTAAATCATCCATCCGCTTTTTAAGTTTAGTGTAATCTTCTTCTCTTTGCGAACCACCCATTAATTCCCCAGCTCCCGGTACTTCTAAATCTACCGCGGCCACGGTTTTACCATCTGGATTTTGTTTCATATAGAATGCTTTAATATCTTTAGGCCAATTTTTAATAAATACGGGGCCATTAAAATATTCAGTAATATATTTTTCATGTTCTTTGGCAATATCTTCACCATATTCTGGTGGAAATTCCCATTTAACATCAGCTTCTTTTAAGATTTTAATCACTTCTTCATGATCAATTCGCACAAACTTACTTTGCACTAATTTTTCTAATTTATTTTTTAAGCCCTTTTCAACAAAACTATCAAATAAATTTATTTCCGTTGGACAATTATCTAAAACATATTTAACGACATATTTTAACATATCTTCCATAATGTCCATATCACCATCTAAATCACAAAAAGCTATTTCGGGTTCTATCATCCAAAATTCGGAAGCATGCGTTTTAGTGTTGGAATTTTCGGCTCTAAAAGTGGGGCCAAAAGTATAAGTTTTCTTATAAGCTAAAGCAAAAGTTTCGGCTTCTAATTGGCCACTTACCGTCAAATTAGTCATTTTGCCAAAGAAATCTTTACTATAATCAACTTCCCCTTTAATTTTATCTAAAGGAATAGTTGTAACTTGAAACATTTCTCCAGCGCCCTCACAATCACTGGCCGTAATTAGTGGGGCATGAAAATAAACATAACCTCTTTCTTGAAAATATTTATGGATGGCATAAGCCGCAATACTTCTTACTCTAAAAACTGCTTGAAATAAATTAGTCCGAGGGCGAAGATAAGCTATTTCTCTTAAAAATTCTTTGGTTGGTCTTCCTTTAGCTTGTAAAGGGTAATCTTCCCCACAATCGCCCATTAAAGTTATTTCATGAGCTTCTAATTCATAATCTTGTTTTCCTGGTGATTTTATAACTTTACCGGTAACTTTAATTGCACACCCTACTAAATATTTTTGAATTTCTTTAAAATTTTTTAAATCTTCATTATAAACAATTTGAAAATGTTCTTGACATGTACCATCTGAAAAATCAATAAAACCAAAAGTTTTTTGATCCCGATGATTTCTAATCCAACCCTCTAAAGTTACTTCCTTATCGATATAATCTTCAATATTTTTAATTAAATCTCTTAAATCCATTGTTCCTTTTCCTTTCTTTTTATGGGGTAAGTCTATTTGGTCCTCTAAATAAGAACATAGTTTCTTTTAGACTTGGTAACCCTAATAATAACATTGTAAGGCGATCAACGCCAATTGCAAATCCACCATGAGGCGGACAACCATACTTAAAGAATTGTAAGTAGAATTCGACATCTTTACCTAAACCTTTTTCTTTGGCTTGTTTTGCTAAAATATCAAAGCGATGTTCTCTTTGGGCACCCGTTGTAATTTCGGTTCCCCTCCAAATTAAATCATAACCTTGGGGAATATCATCTTTTCGCATATGATAAAAAGCTCTTTTTGTTTTTGCAAAATCCGTCACAAAAATAAATTCATGACCATATTCTTCCATTGCATATCTAGCCGTTAATTTTTCCGCCTCAGCATTCATATCGCCAATATCATATTCGGGAACTTGATAATTATATCTTTTATTTAATTCTTGATATAAATCATTTAATTTTATACGCGGAAAAGGTTTAGTTGGTACAATTACTTCTAGACCAAATATTTCTTTAATTTTCTCCCCATAAAGTTTTTTAACTTCTTCTAAGCCAGCAATAATTAAAGCTTCTTCCATGTCCATTACTTCGGTAAAATCATTTATATATGAAAACTCTAAATCAAAAGAAGTAAACTCCGTAGTATGTCTATTGGTGTTGGAGTTTTCAGCTCGAAAAGCCGGACCAACTTCAAAAATCCGCTCTAACCCACTAGCCATGGCCATTTGTTTATAAAATTGCGGACTTTGAGCTAAATAAGCTAACCGGTCAAAGTATTTTACTTCAAAAACATCAGAACCTGACTCAGAGGCGGTCGCAATTAATTTAGGGGTATGAATTTCTAAAAAGTTATTATTAATTAAAAAATTACGCATCCCATTTATTAAAGCTGTTTGCACTTTAAATATTAATTGATTTTTTTCACTTCTTAAATCTAACCACCGATAATCCATTCGAGTATCAATACTAGCAGTCTCATCTATTGGTAAGGCTTCCGCTTTACTTAATACTTCAATAGTATTAGGTAAGAATTCTCTTCCGCCTTGTTTTACATATTCACTTTTAACCATTACTCCTGTAATAGCAATGACACTTTCCGCGATAACTCCCTCTAAAGCCTCGACTAATTCCGGTTTAGTCGCTTTATCAATTGATACTTGAATAGTTCCACTTATATCTCTTAAAATAATAAAAACCATATATTTCGTATCACGAATTTTTTCAATAAAACCACTTATTTTTACTTCTTCATTTTCTTTTAATTCCTCTATTAAAACTCTTTTCATACATCCTCCTATATATTACTAATAATATAATCTAATATTTCGTTTTCATCAACTTTGGTCTCTTCATGAGTTAAATTATCTTTAACCGTAATAATACCTTTCTTTAAATCTTCACTATTAAGTAAAATTAAAATTCTTGCCTTTAATCTATCAGCTTGTTTAAATTGGGCTTTTAAAGTACGATTTAAAGTATCAATCTCACATTTAACTTCACTTAATCTTAAATCTTGGGCTAAAGTTAAAGCTCTTAATTTTTCTTCTTCATTAACCGCGGTTATATAAACATCTATACCACTCATAATATCACGATCTTTATTAAGTTCTTTTAAAATTATAATTAACCTATCAATACCACAAGCAAAACCGACACATGGGGTTGCCGGTCCCTCTAAATCTTCCACTAAATTGTTATAGCGACCTCCAGCTCCAACCGTATTGGCATTACCTAATTCTTCCATATCGGCCACAATCTCAAAGACTGTATGTTCATAATAATCTAAACCCCGGACTAGATTATCATCTACTTCATAATCAATATCTAAATAAGTTAAATACTCTAAAACTTTTTTAAATCTCTCTCTACTTTCCTCATTTAAATAATCACTTATTTTAGGCGCCGTTTTTAAAGCTTCATGTTCTTTATCAACTTTACAATCTAAAATTCTTAAGGGATTAGTTTTAAATCTATTTTGACAATCACTACATAAATCATTTAAATATGGTTCAATATGTTTTTTTAAAGCTTCCCGATAATTATCCCGAGATTCTTTATCGCCAAGCGAATTTATTTTAACTGTAATATTTTCTAAACCCATTTCTTCCATGGCCCGGTAAGCTAAAGATATAACCTCGGCATCTTGCATAGGATCATCACTACCTAAAGCTTCCACCCCGAATTGCGTTAATTCCCGGTATCTTCCAGTTTGAGGCTTTTCATAGCGGTACATTGTTCCCTCATAATAAAGCTTTATGGGTTGATTAACATCCCCATACATTTTATTTTCAATGTATGCTCTAACAACTCCAGCGGTTCCTTCTGGCCTTAAAGTTAAATCTCTATCGCCCCGGTCTTTAAAGTCATAAGTCTCTTTGGTGACAATATCACTTGCTTCCCCCACACTACGATGAAATAAACTACTATCTTCAAATATTGGTATTCTAATATAATTATAATTATATAACTCACTTATGGAAGTAAAAACTCCTTTAATATAATTATAATATTTTGCATCTTCCCCATAAATATCATAAGTTCCTTTTGGTCTTGTAATCATTTAAATCTCTCCTTTAAAATAAAAAAACTCAGTATCTGTAAGGACGCAAATTTGCGCGGTGCCACCTTACTTTACTAAGTACTCTCTAAATTTTATCGCTTTATAGCGTTTTTTAATTCTGAAAGTTGTCTTTTCAATTAATTAGTTTTAAGCATTCCCACCAAACTAGCTTTCTCTTTAAAAACATCTTTAATTTACTTTTCTTTCTTAAAAAAATATTATATAAGTATTTTATTATAATTTTTTTCTTAAGTCAAGCTTTATCTTAAGGACCTTTGTCTAATCTGTATATCTTTTTTTAACTTCATTAAACTTATTTTTTCTAAAAATCTTTTTTCATAAAAAATAAGTTCTAAATTACTATTTAAAAAAGCTTCTCCATAAACTGGTCCATAATTTTTCCTTAATCTCTCTAATATAGCTTGATATATTTTACTAGTCATCATATTAACTAATAAACCCATTTTTATTTCTTTAAAACCATCTAATTCTAAAACATTTTTTCCAATTAATTCTAAATTAGAAGCATCTCCAATAAAACCATATTTATCTATTTCTAAATCATTTTCTCTAAAACTTTCTTTAAAATCTAAACAAGTTTTTTCAAAATAACATAAACTAGCTTGATCTTCTTTAGTAAACATTAATTCCAAGATATTATCATCTTGTTTTAAATTATCTTTTTTTATTTTAAATAAATCTGTTAATTTTTCCACTAATTTAGGAATAAACACTATATCTTCCGTATTAAAACCTAAATATTTTTCCGCAAATATAGTGGCCTCATCTAATTTTTTACTTTTAATTTTATTCATATAATATTCTCCTTTTTATTCATCTTTTTTTAAAAAGACAAACTGCATTATAACAAATATTATATGCTATGTAAATATTTAGTTGCCGGTATTTTTTAAGAACTTTTAGGCCTATTTGTCGAAATTTAGCTTTATTCCTCTAAACTTATCGTAACGGGGCCATCGTTTTTAATATTAACTACCATATCGGCCCCAAATTTTCCGGTTTTAACTGGCACATATTCTTTTAATTTTTGGTTAAATAAATCATAAAGCTTAATTGCTTCTTGTCCATTTAAAGCTTCAATATAAGAGGGCCTATTTCCTTTTTTAGTATTAGCATATAAAGTAAACTGACTAATAGATAAAATCTCGCCCTTAATATCTAATAAAGATTTATTCATAACCCCATTTTCATCATCAAATATTCGCAAATTAAGTATTTTTTTTACCATTTTATCAATTTTATTTGCATCATCACCAGACGTAAATCCTACTAAAATAACTAAACCCTTTTTAATTTCGCCAATTATTTTTCCTTGAACACTCACGGAACTTTCTTTACTTCTTTGAACTATAACGCGCATTATCTACTCCTTTTAACACTTATAATAAAAGCTAAATTTTCTAAATCTAAAATTATACGATCTAATTCTTCTTTATTATTTACTTTTAAAGTTATTTCATAAAGATAACTTTTTTCAAATTCTTTAGTTTTAAAAGCATCAATATATAAATTTCTTTTAGTAATTGCTGCGATAATATCAGTTAAATAATTTTTATTATTGTAAGCTTCAATATATAAATCGGTTAAATAACTTGCTTCACTAGCCTCATTCCAAGTTACATCAATTAATCTTTCTTTAGTTCCTAAAATATTTGCACAATTACTTTTATGAACTGTAATACCCTGTCCTTTCGTAATAAATCCCGTAATTTTATCACCTTTAACTGGTTTACAACATTTAGCTAAATTAACTAATATTTCATCAATTCCGGCGACAATTACATCATTTTTATTATGAATATTATTTAGACTATGATTGTTAACTTTCTCAAGTAAAGCATCTTCAATACTTTCTTTATTATCAGATAAACCGATAATAAAACCCGCGGTATATCTTAATGTTCCTATCGATAAATAAATATCTTCTAAATCTTTAAGCTTTAATTCTTGCGTAATTTTCTTGATATTTTCTTCATTCATGATGTCACTAAAAGCTAATTTCCTTTTTCTTAATTCTTTTTCTAAAATGTCTTTTCCTTTTTCAATCATGAAATTACGTTCTTGTTTACTAAAATATGATTTAATCTTATTTTTAGCTTGCGTTGTTTTAACAAAATTAAGCCAATCTTTATTTGGAGTCGCATTACTATTAGTTTTAATTTTAACAATATCATTATCATTAAGTTCATAATTTAGAGGAACAATGACATCATTAACAATTGCCCCGACGGTTTTATCACCCACATCCGAATGCACACGATAAGCAAAATCGACCGGAGTTGCTCCTCTAGGTAGTTCCATGACATCCCCTTTAGGCGTAAAAACATAAATCATTTCGGCTAACATATCACTTGTTACTTCATTAGCAAATGAGGTGTCATCATCTTCTTCATGCGTTTCAATAATATTGCGAAACATCTCTAATTTTTGTTCCATAATACTTTGAACTTTTTTGGTGCCATGTTCTTTATAAGACCAATGAGAAGCCATACCTTTTTCGGCAAACTCATCCATTTCATAAGTCCGAAATTGAATTTCAAATAAATGCCCATCTACCCCAAAAACAGTTGTATGTAAACTTTGATACATATTCGCTTTCGGCATGGCAATATAATCTTTAAATCGTCTTGGAATAGGTCGATATTTCGAATGAACTAAACCCACGGCGGTATAACAATCACTAACTTCATCTAAAATAACTCTTAAAGCTAAAATATCATAAATTTCATTCCATTTCTTACCACTAGAAAGTTTATTATAAATCGAATGAACACTTTTAACTCGCCCTTTAATTTTAAACTTTAAACCCGCTTCTTGTAAGATACTAGTAATACTATCTTGCATCTCTTGTAAATCATCATTTAATACTTTTCGGCTTTCATTTAATTTTTCTAAAATATCATTATAAACATCCGGTTTAGTATAATATAAACATAAATCTTCTAATTCACTTTTAATTGAGTTAATTCCTAAACGATGCGCAATAGGAATTAATACGGCTTGGGTTTCATAAGCTTTAGCTTTTTGCTTTTTGGGATCAATCGCATAATTAGTGCGCATATTATGAAGTCTGTCCGCAAGTTTTATAAATAATACTCTAACATCGGTCGCTAAACCCACTAAAACTTTTCTTAAATAAATAGCACTATGTTCTGAATCATCAACTAACTCTAATTTATTTATTTTACTTACTGAATCGACAATAGTCGCGACTTCTTCTCCAAATTTTTCACTTAATTCACTTAATAAAGTATCACCATTATTCATAACTTCATGCAGTAAAGCGGCAATAATTGTAGTCGCATCAGCATTTAAACCATTAACAATCTGGGCAACATGTAAAGGATGGGTAATAAAATCTTCCCCATTAAGTCTTTTCATTCCTTGATGTTTGGCTAAAGCAAAATTATAAGCTTCTTTTATTTTTAATAATTCATCGGTATCTTTAATATTTTCTTTAATTTCGTCATAAACTTCCTGAAAAGTTATTGATTTTTCTTTATTCATCTGTTATCTTCCTCCGGTATTCTTTCATTAATTCTTGCATATATTCTTCAATATCTTTATTTTTGATATTAAAAATATCATTAACCATTCTCGCTAAATCTAAATCGATAGCCCTTTCCCATTTATATTCTTTTAAATAATTCCATATATCTTCTTCATGAATATATTTTAATCCTACTTTATGTAATTCCCTAGCTTTACTCTTTAAAGCAGGTAATAATCTATTATATAAATCAATAATATTTTTAAACTTTAAATCATTCATTATAAGACCTTCTTTATACATAAAATTAATTAATAAAATATATATATTATTATATCTTATAATTCCAATATTTAAAAGAGGTAGATATGAAAAAGAATAAATTTTTAAAAGCAACTTTTATTTTAATGATTGGTGGTTTTATCACTAAAATCCTAGGTTTTATTATTAGAATTGTCTATACAAGAATGGTGGGAAGTGATGCCATAAATCTCTATTCTTTAGTTATGCCTACCTATTCTCTACTTCTTACTATTGCCACCCTTGCTCTACCTATAGTTATATCTAAATTAGTTAGTGAACATAAAATACCCACCCTTAAAATTTTAACTAACGCTTCTTTTATTACTTTAATAATTAATTTATTAGTTATTATCTTTGTTTATTTTACTAAAGATTTTATTGCAATTAATCTCTTACACGAAAAAAGAGCCAGCATTTTATTATTAGGCATGGCTTTAACTTTTCCTTTTGTTTCTATTTCTAGTATTTTAAAAGGTTATTTCTATGGTAAACAAAAAATGCTTCCCCACACTATATCTAATATCATTGAACAAATTGTAAGACTACTCTTAATTTATATCATAATTCCCCCTTTATTAAATAAAGGTGTTATCTATGCAGTCTTAGGTTTAATCCTTTTATCAGTAGCCTCCGAGACCGCGTCTATCTTAACTTTCCTAGTCTTTTTACCTAAGAATTTCAAGATTAAGAAAGCTGACCTAAAACCTGATTTAAATACCTCCAAAGAAATATTAAATATGTCTATACCTACCGTCTCATCTCGTTTAATAGGTAATATTGGTTTCTTTTTAGAGCCGATTATTTTAACTAATATCTTATTATTTAGCGGTTATTCTATGGCTTATATTTTAGAAGAATATGGAGCCTATAATGCTTATTCTATTTCCCTCCTTGCTATGCCCTCTTTCTTTATTCAAGCAATATCATCCTCACTTCTTCCCGAAATATCTAGATATTACTATGAAAAAAATATTGGTATGGTCAAAAAAAGATATAAACAAGCTTTAATCTTATCTCTTCTAACCGGTATCTTTTTCTCAAGTATGATTTTTATCTTCCGAAACTTTCTTTTAACTACCCTATATAACACCACAAACGGTTCCAATTATCTAAAAATATTAGCTCCCTTTTTTGTTTTATTTTATTTAGAGGGTCCCATGGGTAGTGTTCTCCAAGCGTTAGGTAAAGCTAAAACCACCATGTATATTACAACCCTAGCTATAATATTTAAATTAATAAGCATGGCTCTTTTATCATTAGTTCATATTGGCATGTATTCGTTAGTTATCGCCGAAATAATCGATATATTTATCGTTGTCTTATTAAGTTATAAAGCCATCAAAAAAGTATTATATTGACATTAATAATCTAGATTAATTAGTTATTTGTTCCATTTCTCTTTTATTTTTAATTATTTTATTTTCAATATTAACTCTTTCGACTACAAAAAGCATTAAAATTACATTAACGGTAAAAGATCCCCCATAACTTAAGAAAGGTAAAGGCACTCCTGTTAAAGGAATTAAAGCTAAAATTCCCAGTAGATTAACTAATATATGAAATAATAAATATAAAAATACTCCATAAGCTAAAATACTTAATCGCAAATTTTCAGCACTTTTAGCAATCTTTAAAATACGATATAACATAAACATATAGCCAAGAATTACAATAGCCCCTCCAATTAAACCCCACTCCTCAACAATAATAGGAAAAATAAAATCAGTATGACTTTCAGGTAAATATAAATATTTTTGACTACTATTACCTAAACCAACTCCAAATAAACCCCCATTATGGATGGCAATAAACCCATTACAAACTTGATAACCAGTATCTTCAATATATCTTTTACAAGGATTACGAAACTCAAATCTTTGTAATTGTCTAGAATTAAATATTTTAGCTCCACTATAAAGTAAAGCAAAACCCGCAATAACAATCCCAATAATCCCAATTTTTAAAACTTTAACAATATTTTTTTTAATAAAAGGTAAGCTAATAAAAATAAAAAATAGAATTCCACATATAATTAAAGCTGTTCCAAAATCAGGTTGTAAAGCGATTAAAAAAACCGCAATTAATGATATCGCAATAGGTACTAAAAAAGCATATATATTATTAGTATTAAGTTTATCTAATTTTTGATAATAAACAGCTAAAAATATAATAATAATTGATTTAGCAAACTCACTAGGTTGTAAAGCAAAAGGCCCTATATCATACCAACTTCGAGCATTATTAGTAATTCTTCCATAAACAAATAAACCTACTAAAGCAATTAATATACCAATCATAGCTAAATAAGAGAAATATTTATATTTAGATGTCGGTATTCTTAAAACTACTAAAAAACCAATTATAAAAGCTAAAATAATAAATATAGCTTGTCTAATAAAAAAGTAATATTGGGGAACATTATATCTTAAAACAGTTGAAACACTAGAGGCGGAAAAAATCATAATAAGACCAAAAATACTAAAAATAAACATTACAAATAATAACCATTTATCTAATTTAGCTAGTATTTTCTTCATGTTCCTCACCTATTATCATTTTAACATACAAACTAGTTATTTTAAATAAAATTTAAAAATTAGACTTTTTTAATGTCAAAAAGATGACCAAATGAGTAAACTATAATAGATACATAAAGGAGGTATGAATATGTATTATTATGGAAATAATGGCTACTACGGCGGTGGTTATGGTGGATGCCAACCATGTAATGCTGGTGGTGGCTATGCTGGATATACAAGCGGTTATGGCCTAGGCGCAGCGATATGGATAGTATTATTCATCTTACTTGTTATCATCATTGGCGCAGGCTGGAGCTGGGGTAATAACAATAATAATAACTAGGAAGACGCCTTTATCTTCCTTTTTATTTGAAAAAATATCTCATTTGTGATAAAATATAACTGTTTTAGGGGTGGAACTATGAAATTACCTAATATAACCATTCTTGATGAAAAAGATAAATTACTTCATACTAAAAGTTTAGAAGTAACTTTTCCTTTAACTAAGGAAGATAAAAAACACATTGAAGATATGATAACTTATCTTACAATGAGTCAAATTGAAGAATATGAAAAAAAATATAATTTACGGGCCGGCATGGGTCTTGCTTATGTTCAAACTGGTATTCCTAAACGTATTTTTGTGATAGTTGAAGAATTAGAAGATAAAACTTTTAAAAACTATATTGTAATTAATCCTAAAATTATTACTCATAGTGAAGAACAAATCTATGTTGGTGAGGGTGAAGGTTGTTTAAGTGTTAATCGGGAAGTTGAAGGTATTGTCCCTCGTTATGCTCGAATTACCATTGAAGCCCAAGATATTGAGGGTAATCCTTATAAACTTCGAGTTCGTGAAGATATAAGCGTTGCTTTCCAACATGAAATTGATCATTTAAATGGCATTTTATTTGTTGATCGAATTGATAAAAAAAATCCCTACAAAAATAGAGATTTATATCGGGAAATTTAAAGAGCATTGCTCTTTTTTTATACTTAAAAAAGAGAAAAATAATTCTCTTATACACTTTCTAAATTAACACTTACGAGTTTACTAACTCCCGACTCTTGCATAGTCATTCCATATAAAACATCGGCATATTCCATCGTTCTTTTTTTATGGGTAATTAAAATAAATTGACTGTTATCTTTTTTAGCTTGTAAATATTTGCCAAAAGTATCTACATTAGCCTCATCTAAAGCAGCCTCAACTTCATCTAAAATACAAAAAGGGCTTGGCTTAACATTTAAAATAGCAAATAATACTGCAATAGCTGTTAAAGTTTTTTCCCCTCCCGAAAGTAAAGCAATTGAATTTAATTTCTTTCCTGGTGGTGAGGCAATAATTTCAATTCCGGTTGTAAGTAAATCATTAGGATCAGTTAACTCTAAAGTCCCACTTCCTCCTTTAAATAATTTTTTAAAGACTAGATTAAATTCTTTAGAAATAGCATCAAACGTCTTTTTAAATCTTTCAATCATAATTTGATCCATTTCTGATATAATTCCGGTAAGTTCTTTAGAAGAAGCTTCTAAATCATTACTTTGTTTAACTAAAAAATCATATCTTTCCGAAACTCGTTCATATTCACTTATAGCCCCCGTATTAACTTCTCCTAAAGCTGTAATATCATTTTTAAGATTAGCTACTTTATTTCGAGCTAATTCTTCTTCTAAATCTAATTCATAATTACTACAAGCATATTCATAAGTAATATTATAATTATTCGCTAAATCTAAAAGCAAATTATCTAATTTAACATCATATTTACCTAAAATAATTTCTTTTTCTTTTAAAAGATTATTAACGTGATTATAATCTGCATTTATTTTTTTATATTTAACTTCCAATTCATTAATTTGTAAACCTAAATCGGATTTTTGCTTTTTTAATTTTTCTAATTCATTTAACGCAATATCTTTGTCACTAGAAACTACATTTGCTTCTTCTAAAATGCTAACTAATTTTCTATCAAGTTTTTGATTACCAATTTCTTCATTTCCTTTAATTTCTAATTCCTTTTTATTAATACTATCTTCAAGATTTCTAATTTTATTAGTCTTGGCATTAAGTATTTCATTTAGATTTATTAAACTTTTACTTATTTCATTTTCTTTCGTTTCTAAAGCATTAAAATCTTGGTTCATATTACTTAAATCTTTATTTAAATTAACTAGTTCAACTTTTTTTACTTCAATTTTTTCTTCTATTTCATTAAGTTCTAATTTATCGCTCATTAAAGTATTTTGATTTTTATCTTTACCGCCGGTAATTGCTCCACCCGAATATAAAATTTCTCCTTCCAAAGAAACAATCCGATACCGATAATTTAAAAGCTTTCCTATTTCATTTAAAGCATCAATATTTTTAACAACTAAAACATTACCTAATTGATTTTTCATAACATTATCATACATTTTATCATAACTAACTAAATTACTAGCTATATTAATAAAACCCGGATTTAATCTAACTTTTGCTAAATCACTAGCATTAATTTCTTTAGCTTTAAGAATATTTAAAGGTAAAAAAGTCGCCCGTCCTAATCTATTATCTTTTAAATAATTAATACACTCTTTACTGGATTTTTCATCATCAACAATAATAAAATTACTACTAGCCCCTAAAGTTGTCGAAATAGCAAGTTCATACATACTTTCTATTTCAAGTAAATTTCCTATAGTATTATGAACACCCTTAAGCCGCATATTATTAATAATACTTCGAACACTACCGGGAATTCTAGTATTATTATTTATATTATTTTCTAAGATTTCTTTTTTATTTTCTAGGATTAAAATTTCTTTTTCATAATCATTTATTTTAGTACCCAAATTACTTTTTTTAACTTTTAAAGTAATAATTTCATTATCAATATTATCTTTTAAAATAGCTTTTTCTTTAATATCTTTTATTACATCATCTAATTTAACTTTTTCAATATCTCTTTCTTTTTTAAGCTCTAATTGTTCTTCTTTCAATTTTAAAGAAATACTTTCTAAATTATTCTCTTCTATTTCATATTTTTTTCTTTCTAAAGTAACTAATTTTTCCGCCTCTAAACTCGCTAAATTTTCCGTTAATTTAATAAATTCATTATTTTTTAAAGTTATTTGTTCATCTAATTTTAAATCTTCTAACTTTAATTTCTCTAATAAAGAATTATCTTGATTATTATTAGTATTCATCAAAGTTATTTCTTTTTCTAAACTTTGCACTTCCGTTTTTATTTTTTTATATTCTGTATTTATTTTAGTAATATCACTAGCAATTAAAGCAATTTCAATATTTTTTAACTCTTCTGTTAAAGCTAAATATTTTTTGGCCACTTCACTTTGTTTTTTTAACGGTTTAACACTTTTTTCTAACTCCTCAATTACCAGTTTAATTCGGGCTAAATTTTCTTTGGTTTTCTCTAATTTTTTTAAACTAACTTCTTTTCTTTTTTTATATTTTAAAACTCCGGCGGCATCTTCAAATATAGTTCTTCTAGCTTCCGGTTTACTACTTATGATGTCGGCCACACTTCCTTGAGATATAATATTAAAAGAATCATTACCTGCGCCTGTATCTAAAAATAAATCCGTAATATCTTTAAGCCGCACTTTACAATTATTTAAAAAATATTCATTTTCCCCTGTATTATAAATAACTCTTTTAATTTCTATTTCGGAAAATTCACTATTTAAATAATGATCACTATTATCAAAAGCTAAAGATACATAAGCTCTATTTAAAGCTGGTCTGGTTTTAGAACCATTAAAAATAATATCACTCATGCCCTCTGTTCCTCTTAATGATTTAATTGATTGTTCTCCTAAAACCCATCTTACCGCATCAACAATATTACTTTTGCCTGAACCATTTGGCCCCACTATGGCTGTTATACCTTTTTTAATTTCTATATCTATTTTATCTGCAAAAGATTTAAATCCTTGACTTCTTATACTTTTTAAAAACAATTTGCCTCAATCCTTTACTTTGCACACTTCTCTAAAGCGTTTTTCGCGGCCTGTTGTTCGGCTTCTTTTTTACTTTTGCCCCTTCCTCGGCCATATACAATTCCATCGATTACGACATCAAAAATAAATGTTTTATCATGACTTGGACCATCTTCCTCGACTAAAACATATTCTAAAGTTTTCCGGTCCGTTTGTACAAATTCTTGTAACCGAGATTTATAATCTCCTAGAAAAATATAATGTTTTTTAATATAAGGATCTAATACTTCCAAAACATATTTTTTAGCTACCTCAAATCCTTTATCTAAATAAATAGCTCCTAAAACACTTTCAAATGTATCAGCAATTATCGTATCATTTATATCTTTAAGTTGGCCATTTCCCACTCTAATATGTTTATCAATACCTATATCTTTGGCATAAGTGGCTAAAGCTTCTTCACATACAAAACTAGCTCTTGTTTTTGAAAGTTCCCCCTCGCCCACCGGCATAGCTTTATAAAAATATTCACTGGTTACTAATTGTAAAACCGCATCACCTAAAAACTCTAAACGTTCATAATTATTTCCGCCATGTTCATTGGAATAACTACTATGTGTTAAAGCGGTAATAAGTAAATCTTGATTATCTATCTTAATTCCATATTTTTCCAAAAAATTCATAATTTTTCCTCAATTCTTACTAAACTATACCAATTATAACAAAAATTCATAAAAAAAGAAATAGTTAAGCTATTTCTAAATCCACTTTGATATATATATTTTTCTTGTTGCATCTACTTCATAACGTCTAAAAATATCAATCAACCCATCAACAATGGTTCTAATTATATCAGAGGCACCCTTTTTAACTTTAATTTGATGCATTTCTTCTTGTAATTTTTTTCTAAATGTATAATCTTCCACATACTTCCCCATGACTGTATCAATTAAAATAGCTTTATTTATATCATCTTCATTATGAATATCTATTTTAAAAATAAAATTTTTATAGATACTTACTAATCTACTAGAGACCGTATCACCCTCTAAAAAATCGGTATTCATAATATAATCAAAATTTTTACAATAATTTAAAATTAGCTTATTATTTTCCATTTTGAGCATTCCTTTACTTTTAACTTTACAATATTATCTTAACGCGTCTATTTTAATTTGTCAAATAAAAAATTTCTCGTTATAATATAATTAAGGTGATTCTATGAAGAAAACAAGATTAAAATTAAAAAAACAAGTATGGTTAGTTTTAATTATTATAGTAATAAGTTTAATTGCTTTAAAAATAGGTCTTAATATTTATCACGATTATCAATATCATCAAACTGATGAATATAAATTATTAGAAAAAGGTTACTCTTTAGAAGAAATTAAACTTTTACAAAATTCTTTAGAACCAAATACCTTTAAAGATTTAGTTAATACCCCCAAAAATGAGTTTTTATTAAGCTTATTTAAAGAACCTTATTATCTTCAAAAGAATTTAAATGATTATTTAGATTATGAAAAAATCCATCCGGAATATTCCTCAACTCAAATTATTACTTATATAAATACTCATAATGATAAAGAACATTATGAATATAGTCTTCCGGCTGATTTAACTAAAGACAATTTAATTTTAGTCAACAAATATTATGAGTTAACCGAAGAATACCAACCAGATGATTTAGTAAATATTTCTCGTGA
>CANQXQ010000010.1 GCA_947627845.1 uncultured Bacilli bacterium
AAAAATTTGACAAAAAAATAACCATTTTATAATGGTTTGCTTAATTTTAAATTTTCAAAACTGATAAATTCCCGTGATGTTACCCAAATGAGTTATGAATAAAAACTTCTAATTAATTTTAGAAGTTATTTTTTTAGGATTAGACTTTTTTATTTATTAAAGATATGATATATTAATTATGTGATATTTATGGATTTTAAAAATACTATGTGGAATAAAGATACTTATATAGAATTTATTAATTATTTAATTAGTATTAAAGATCATAAATATAAATATTTTAATAATAAAATAATTAATACTAAATATTTGATGTTAGGAATTAAAATACCGATATTAAAAAAAATAGCTAAAGAAATAAGAAAAGGGGATTATAAAAGTTTTTTAAATATTATAACGGATGATTATTATGAATTAGTTATGATAAAGGGTTTAGTAATAGCTTCAATTAAAGAAATAAATGAGTTAAATAAATACTTTGATAATTATATTTCTTTAATTGATAATTGGGCTTTATGTGATATTTTCTGTAGTAGTTTAAAGATAGTTAACAAAAATAAAGATTATTTTAAAGATATTATAGTTTATTTAATTAAAACTAAAAAAGAATATTATGTAAGGGTGGGATTAGTTTTATTATTAGATTATTATGTAGAAGAAAAATATTTAGATGATATTTTTAAAATAATTAATATGATAGATAGTGATTATTACTATGTGAATATGGCTATAGTTTGGCTTTTATGTGAATGCTTTATTAAATATCAAGATATTACTTTAAAATATTTGGAAAATAATAATTTAAATAAATTTACAATTAATAAATGTATTAGTAAAATTAAAGATAGTTATAGAGTAAGTAGGGAAATGAAAGAGTATATAAATAAATTTAAAAAGTAGGTGTTTTATGCAAAAATTAGATATTATATATGAAGATAAAGAATTATTAGTGGTAAATAAACCCGCTAAATTATTAACTATTAGTGATGGTAAAAGTACTAATACTTTATATAGCAGGTCTAGAAGTTATGTTAAAAAACAACATAAATCTAATAAAATATTTATAGTGCATCGGTTAGATAAAGATACTAGTGGGGTAGTTTTATTTGCTAAAAATGAAAAAATAAAAAAATATTTACAAGATAACTGGCTTAAGATTACAAAAAGAAAATATATGGCTATTTTAGAGGGTAAGTTAGATGTGAAAAAGGGAGTAATTAAAGAATATTTAAAAGAAGATAAGTTTCATAAAGTTTATGCTTCTTCTAGGGGTGAATATGCTGAGACTACATACGAAGTAATTAATTATAAATTTAATAATACTTTAGTTGATATAGAAATACTTACCGGTAAGAAAAATCAAATAAGGGTAGGATTTAGTAATTTAGGTTTTCCCATAATTGGTGATAAAAAATATGGAAATATTACTAATCCCATAAATAGATTAGGTTTACATGCTTATAGTTTAGAGTTAAATTTAAATAATAAAACATATAATTTTGAAGCTAAAATACCTAAAGAATTTATAAAATATAAAAAAGAAGCCTAAGCTCCTATTTTGTTTGCAATTTCTTATAAGTTTGATTAATTGTTTTAGTATCAACATTGGTTATTTTATACCAACCAGCTTCTTGCATTTTTAAAAAGACATCAAATTGCATTTTCATAATTTCATCTAAACCATTTTTTAAAGCACTATGAATTATTTTATTAGAACTTTCTAAAGTACCATGAACATATACTTCAACAGTGCTTTTTAAAAGTAATAAAATAGATTCCATGATTAATTTATCATTCATTAGCGATGTCCTCCATTGTTTTTAAGAGTTTGGTTTTTAGACTTTGATGTTTTTTGATTTCACTTTTTAAAAATGCTTTTAAATTAGTGTCTTGCAATATTTCAACATAATATTCATAAATAGATACTAAATTAGTTTCATGACCTATTGCATCTTCTAAATATAATAAATCTTTTTGAGTCATTTTTTCCTCCTAAAATTATTATGGAAAGAAAAATGATAATTTAAACATAAAAATAAATAGGAAAATTAAAAATTTTTCCTATTTATTGTAAGTATTTATTAAATTAGTAAATATTGTTTGTAAGTTTTGTAAACCCTCAGGAGTGTTGGCTTCACAGCGCATCGTAATATTTGGTCCTGTATTACTAGCTCTAACTAAAGCCCAACCTGTATTAAAACTAACTCTAACCCCATCAATAGTATTTAATACCCATCTTTTAGTTTCACAAAATTCTTTTATTTGTTTAATTACATCAAATTTAACATTATCAGGGGATGGAAATTTAATTTCGGGCGTAGAATAATATTTAGGTATATCACTTAAAAGTTTACTTAATGGTTCAGTAGTTTTACTTAAAATTTCTAAAAGTCTTAAACCAGCATAAATGCCACTTCCCATATCGGCAATTTTATCGCGGAAGAAGAGATGACCCGAATATTCTCCCCCAAATGGAAGATTTTCTTCTTTAACTTTGGCTTGCGTATAAGAGGCACCTGTTCGGTAACAAATAGAAGTGCCACCTAATTTTTTAATTTCATCTTCAAGAGCTTTACTACACTTTACATCATAAAGAAAAGTTTTATTTTTAACATTTTTAATAATATCTCGAATTATTAAAATCATAAAATGATCAATAGGAACACATTTGCCATTTTCATCAACGATACCAATACGATCACCATCACCATCAAAAGCTATACCACAATCGGCTTTATTTTGAATTACAGCTTTTTTTAGACTTTCTAAATTAGCTTCTACCGAAGGATCAGGATGATGATTAGGAAAATGACCATCACTTTCTTCATAAATAATTTCAAAATCAACATTTACTTTTTCAAATATTTTTCTCGCAACAATAGAGGTAGTACCATTTCCAACATCAATGATTACTTTTCGTTTGTGGCGACCAAATTCTAATCCATAACGAATAAATTCAACATACTTTTCAGTAATATTACCAACTGAAACTGTGCCATTTCCACTTAAAAATCTTCCAGCAAAAGTATAGTTTTTAAAATCTGCTATCATTTTACCTCGAGCATTAGCTAGGGCATCAAAGGAAAATTTAAAACCATTTTCATCTTTAGGATTATGACTAGCAGTAATCATAATACCAAACATATTATGAATATATCGAGCATAATAGTGCATAGGAGTAGTGGTTAAGCCATAATTATAAACGTTTAGACCACTATCTGTAAGGCCTTTCATTAAATAAGCAGCAAGTACCGGACTGGATAAACGATTATCATGAGAGACAATACAAGTTTTTTGATTTAATTTTTCTTGTAAATAACTACCATAACTGCGACCAATAGTGTAGGCGACAGTTTCATTTATTTCACTAGGGTAAATACCGCGAATATCATATTCCCGAAATATATTTTCTTTCACTAGATTAACCTCTTTCTATAATCTAATAATAACACATTTTTCATATTTTTAGTAGTATTTTATTTATTTTAAAAATTAGAATTGTAAATTTTAGGTTTCCATGTTATAATGAAACAAATATTATATGTTTTAGTGTGAAAGAGGGATTCTAATATGAATTATGATTTAATAAAATCAACACTTTTAGAAATTATTAAAGAGGCTGAAAATTTAGATCAAAGTGAACTAGAAAAAATTGGAGATACGAATGTTTATGTAAAAAGGGGTAGAACTAAAGAATTTGATGTTAATGCCTATTATTACTATGAACATGAAAATAATGTAAAAATTCCAGATGGTCTTGATTATATAACAGAAGTTTTTAATGATTTAAAAAAAGAAGTTTTAGATGAAAATAGAGAATATTATGATGCTAAAAGTTATGAACTAGCAAGTGGTGTTCAAAGTGAAGTTGAGCGTTTTAAAGTATTAAAAACTAGTTTAGCTACAATTGATAGTAATTATGAAATAGTAACTAAAGATTTTCAAAATGCTTTAACTATCGGAGATTTAGAAGAAAGAAAAAGAAGATTAACAGATTTAAACAATAATATTAATACTTTAATTGAAAATAAGTCTATTATCACAAAACAACTTGTCGAAATTAAGAATACAGTTAATGCTCAAGTTCAAGCAATGATTAAAGAACAAATGGATTATTTTCTTATTTCTTATCGAAATACGGCAACAGGTACAAAAATTGCTTTTGGATTAGATGGTAAGAGTATTTTAGAAAAAGATAAAGAAGAATATGATAGTTTATATGCTTTAGGTCAAATTTTAAATAATGTACAAGATGATAATTTAGTATGTATTGATGATTTTCTATTTGTAAATGAGGGTCAAAAAGAACAAGTAGAAAATATTTTAGCCAAAATAGAAATATTTAAAAGATTAAAAACAATTCCGAAAAAAGAAGAACCAAAAAAATTACCAAATGAAGATATAATGAATACTATTACAACTAGATTAAGAGAAATAGAAACAAAAAGACAATCTAAAAGATCTAAAAAAGTACCTAATGGAATGTTTGTTAGTGCCGAAAATATTCAAGAATATGAGAATTTATTGGCTATTTTAAGGATATTAAATAAAGCAAACAATACTATATATAAAAATGCTTTAACTGATGTTTGGGGAATGGCTCAAGTTGCTTATGAAGATGTTTATGCTTTTAAAACTTTATTAAACAATACAAATTTATTTAAGGAAAATACTCCAGAAAATAAAGTAATGGCAGAAAATCAAGCAAAAATTGAAGAATTAACTAAATATTTAGATAGTATAGCTGATAAAATAACCAACTATAAAGGAACTAGCAATTTACCAATAAGACAAACAAAACAAATTGGTGATAGAAGTTGGATTGTTCCGGAAGAAGATTTAACAGAGTGCAATATTATTATTGAAATAATGGAATTATTAAGTAAAAAAAATAATAATATGGTCAATGTATGGAACATGGGAAGTGTACCAGTAGAAGATGTTGTGAAATTTAAAAATTTAGCAAATGCGACTAATTATTACCGAAAATTAGTTCCATCTATAACTGTAAATGAGGTCAAGATTGAAGAAATAAAGAATAGATTAAAAGCCTTAATAAGTAAAGCTCAACAAAATACTGGTGTAATGGCTAAAAATGGTAATGTTTTAGCTAGTGATGCCGAAGAATATAATTTATTAATGGCAATGTATAATTATTTAGAAGCTTCTAAGACATCAGATAATTTAGTAGATTATGCGGGAGTTAAGATAGGTAAAGAATATTTAGACAAATACAAAGCTATTGTAGATAGACTAGAAATTGTAAGAAATGAACCTCAAGTAACACAAGATGCTGTTGAAGAGCAAAAATCAGAATATAATAAAGAAGAAATTTATAAAATAAATAAAGCTTATTCAAATGATTTAGATGTGGCTATAAATCAAGTTACGAATAAATTATTTGATGCCGAGCTAAATGGTGATAAAGAACTTAAAGAAAAATTAATGACTTTACTTCAAAACTTAAAAGATATGCAATTATATATTAGAAATGCAATGTCATCAACTGATTTAACTAAGGTTGGAGAAGTGTATATTGCCAAAGAAGAAGAGAATAAATATAAACAAGCTTTTATTGATTATCGTAATAATCGTAAATTACTTCCTAAGGACTTTTTAAATAGAGGACCTGTAGAAATTGTTCAAAGCCAAGAAGATCCTACTGTTAATAAAGAAAATGCTTTAGAGGAAACTGCAGAGGAAATAAAAGAAGAAACTCCTCAAAGATATATGTCAGAAGAAGACAAAAAATGGGAAGAAGCTTTAAAAATTATTAGAGAACCATCTGTACCAAGAGAGCCATCTAAATTAAAAAAGACTTTTAATCATTTAACAAAAACTAGTGTTAAAACTTTATCAAAAGAAGCTAAAGTATGGTTTAAAGAACATCGTAAATTAGTTGTAGGTTTAGGATTATGTACAGCTGTTGCAGGAGTATCATTAGCGGCTTTACCTGAGACTTTAATTTATGCAAATAGTTGTAATGCGGCAGCGATGCCTGGTGTTTCTGGATTCTTTAATGGTTTAAGTACAGTAGTTGCGGCTTTAAGCAATGCTAAAAAGGCTACTAATGGATTATTTGTAAATGGCCGAGGAGAAATTATTAATGCGGGAGTTGCTGCTTCTAAAGCAGTGGCGGCTACTGGTCAAGCTTTAGTTAATGTTATGGGTCTTGTAGGATCAGGAGTGGTTGCTAAACATATACTTAAAAAGAACCAAGAAGAACGCTTACCGGAAAAAGAACAAGCTCGAGCTAAAAGCAAATTCAAAGGATTTGGAGATTATTTAAGAGATAAATTCCATAGATCTAAAGATAAACAAGAAGAAATAATACCAGAAATAGAAGAAATTAAGAGTGATGCCCAAGAAATAGATGAAGCTAACAAAAGGGTAGCGCAAAGAATTGAAGATTTAAGTAATTCTGTTCCCCTTGAAGAACCTAAACCAGTTGTAGTAGAAAATAAACCAATAAATATTCCAACTGATGAAGAACTTTCAGAGATTTTAAAAACAATTAATGCTGAACCTATACCAAAGGAAAAAATTGAGGAAATATTTGGTCCGGAAGAAAACATGAGTTTAGGAGGAAGATAAAAATGAATAAAGAGGATGTTGTAACTTTAGATAATAATAAAGATTATGTAATACTAGATATAGTAGAATTTAATGGAGATAAATATTTATATGTTGTAGGTATTGATGAAAATGAAGTGCCTACGGATGATTACAAATATTTAAGAGCTGTTGTGGAAGATAATGAATTATATACCGAAGAAATAACAGATCCTAATTTATTAGAATTAATTATATCATTATTTACTACTAATTATTTAAATGAATCAGTAAACGAAGAACAAGCCGCTTAATAATTAAATTTTTATAGAGAGTTAACGTTTGGTGAAAGTTAATAAATTTATTATTAAGAGATCACTTGGGAGTTTAATATTTGAAGAAAATAGAATATTACGAATAACTTACGTTACAAGTTAAAGTTAGAAATTAAGGTGGTACCGCGCTATGTTGCGCCCTTTAGGTTACCATCTTTTTATTTGATATTGGAGGAGTGTATATGAAAAATTTTAAAGAATTAGATAAAAGACCATATCCCGAGGTTGAAGCTGATATTTTAAAGTCCTGGGGAGGAATAAATGAAATTAATAAAAAACAAATAGAAAATCGTTCGGATGAAAATCGCTTTGTTTTTTATGATGGACCAGCATTTGCTAATGGATTTCCTGGTTTACATCATATGGTTGCTAAAAACTTAAAAGATACTTTTTGTAAATATAAAGTAATGAAAGGTTATAAAGTAACAAGAAAAGTGGGATGGGACACGCATGGTTTACCTATTGAAAATCATGTGGAGAAAAAATTAGGTATTTCTTCTAAAAAGGAAATAGAAGCATTAGGTATTGATAAATTTAATGAAGAATGTCGCAAAAGTGTTCGAGAAAATGAAGCAGCTTTTACGGATTTAACAAGTAAAATGGGACAATTTATTGATGTTGAGAATCCTTATTTAACTTATAAAAATGAATATATTGAAACTGAATGGTGGATTTTAAAAAAATTCTATGAGGAAAATTTGTTTTATGAGGGAACAAGAGTAGTGCCATATTGTCCCCATTGTGGAACAGGTTTAGCAACTCATGAAGTAGCGCAGGAATATGTAAATGAGTCAGTTACAACGGTTTATGTTCCATTTAAAAAGAAAGATGAAGATGTTTACTTTTTAGTTTGGACGACTACACCTTGGACTTTACTTGCTAATGTGGCTTTATGTGTTAATCCGAATGAAGATTATGCTTTAGTTGAATCTTTAGGTCATAAATTTATTTTAGCTAAATCTTTAGTTAAAACCGTATTAGGTGATGAAGCCAATATTTTAGAAACTTTTAAGGGTAAAACTTTAGAATATACGGAATATGAACAATTAATCCCAGAAATTACTCCTGATAAAAAAGCTTTTTATGTTATTTGTGATGATTATGTCACAATGGAAGATGGAACTGGTATTGTTCATATAGCTCCAGCCTTTGGTGAAGAAGATGCCGAGGCCGGTAAAAAATATGATTTGCCACTTCTAAATCCAGTTGGTAAAGATGGATGTTATAATGTGGGACCATGGAGGGGTAAATTTGTTTTTGATGCTAATGATGAGGTAATTACCTATTTAAAAGAAAATGATAAATTATTTAAAAAGCAAAAAATAATGCATGATTACCCTCATTGTTGGAGATGTCATACTCCTTTAATTTATTATTCGATGCCAAGCTATTATATTGCAGTAAGTCAGTTTAAAGATAAAATGGTGGAAGCTAATAGCCATGTTAATTGGTACCCAGCTTATGTTGGAGAAAAGAGATTTGCTAATTGGATTGCGAATGCTAAAGATTGGAATATTTCGCGGAGTCGTTATTGGGGTAGTCCAATTCCTTATTTTAAATGTGAATGTGGTTATAATCATATGGTTGGTTCTATTAAAGAACTTAAAGAAATGGCGACAACTGAGTTAGATGATAATTTAGATTTACATAAGCCTTATATTGATAATGTTTATCTAAAATGTCCTAAATGTGGGAAAGAAATGAAAAGAATTCCTGATGTTTTAGATTGTTGGTTTGATTCTGGTTCAATGCCTTTTGCTCAATATCATTACCCATTTGAAAATCAAGAATTTTGGGAAACACAATTTCCAGCGGATTTTATTTGTGAGGGAATTGATCAAACAAGAGGTTGGTTCTATACTTTAATGGTAATTTCAACCTTTGTTAAAGGTTGTAGTCCTTTTAAAAATGTTTTAGTTAATGATTTACTTTTAGACGCTGATGGTAAAAAAATGAGTAAGAGCCGGGGTAATATAGTAGAACCATTTACAACTATTAAAGAATATGGCGCGGATACGGTAAGATTTTATTTACCATATGTTTCACCAGTATGGACACCGTTAAAATTTGATATTGAGGGATTAAAAGAAGTATATTCTAAATTCTTTAATCCGTTACGTAATGCTTATAGTTTCTTTGTGATGTATGCTAATGTTGATGGTATTGATACAGATGAATGTAATGTTCCTTATGAAAATAGAGAAGAAATAGATAAATGGTTATTATCGAAATATAATAATTTAGTTAAAAATGTAACTAATGGCTTTGAAGAATACGATTTAAATAAAGTAGTTAGATTACTTACTAGTTTTGTTTCAGATGATTTATCTAATTGGTATATTAGAAGATGTCGTAATCGGTTTTGGGGTAGTACTTTAGATAATTCTAAAAAGAGTGTTTATATAACAACTTATGAAGTGTTAGTGGGATTAGCTAAATTAATTGCTCCAATAACACCATTCTTAAGTGAAGAAATGTATCGCAATTTAACAGGTGAAGAGTCTGTCCATTTAGCTGATTACCCAAAAGTTAATGAAGCTTTAATAAATGAGGCAATTGAAGAAAAAATGGATTTAGTTAGATCTTTAATTAGTATTGGACGGATGGTAAGAGAAGAAAATAAAATTAAAGTAAGACAACCATTAAGTGAAGCTTTAATTGATGGAACTAAAGAAGATATATTAAAAGATTTAACGGATCTTATTAAAGAAGAATTAAATGTTAAAGAAGTATTATTTACTAATGATTTAAAAGAATATATGAACTTTATAGTTAAACCAAACTTTAAAGTAGTAGGTAAAATATTTGGACCGAAAATTAAGGAATTTACAGCATGTTTAGAGAATTTAACTAATGAAGAAATTACAACTTTAAATAGAGGAGAAACCATTAATGTTACGCTTGATAATGAGACTTATGAAGTTGGTAGTGATTGGGTAGATATTCGCATAAGTGCTAAAGAGGGCTTTAATGTAGGTATGGAAAATAATAATTTTATTATTTTAAATACTGAGTTAACTAGAGAGTTAATATTAGAGGGTTTAGCCCGGGAATTTGTTTCTAAAGTTCAAAATATGCGCAAAAATGAAAATTATAATGTTAGTGATAGAATAATTATTACTTATAATGGTGATGATGATATTAAAGAAATGTTTGAAGATTTTACAGATTATATAAAGAAAGAAACTTTAGCTTTAGAAATAAATTATAATAGTGAACTTAAAAATGAATTTGATTTAAATAATCATGTAGTAAATATTAGTATTAAAAAAGCTAATTAATAAGAAAAATAGGTATCTAAAATGATGCCTTTTTTTATTGGTGAATATTTTATATTGGAAGGGGTAAAACATATATATGGCATGGGTTTTAAATACTGGTATAAGTTTAATTTTAAGTGCTCTAACATTTTTATTTGGTAAATTTGATAAAACTTTAACAATATTTGTCGCTTTTATGGGTTTAGATTTTATAACCGGTATTTGTAAAGCAATTTATCAAAAGAATTTAAATAGTACAATTGGGGTTAAGGGAATTATTAAAAAATTTGGATATTTAATAATTGTGGCCTTAGCTAGTTTAATTGATAAAATTTTGGGTGATAGTTTAATGGTTCGAACAATGGTAATTTATTTTTTTGTCGCTAATGAGGGTTTATCAATATTAGAAAATTGGACTTTAATGGGTTTACCTCTTCCTCAAAAATTATATGATGCTTTAAAGAAAATAAAGGGTGATAAAAATAGCAGTCAAATTGAATCTCAAAAATAATATTTTAAAGGGAAAAGTTCATTATTTGACTAGTGATTATAAAGCACGTAATAACAATAGAAGTACGCATAATGGTATGGATTTTATAGGACCAAACCAAATAGATGATATTGTGGCTATCGAAGATGGAACTGTTACGTATACAGGGTATGATAATGGAGGCGGTGGCTATTGGATTAGTATAAAAACTAATGGAATTGAACATCGTTATTTTCATTTAGCCAAAGGATCATTTAAAGTAAAAAAAGGTGATAAAGTAACTAAAGGTGAGGTTATTGCCACAATGGGTAAATCAGGGAATGCCACTAACTATAATGTTCATTTTGCAATATATAAAAATGGTTATCAAGATCCTAAACCTTATTTAATGAATGAAGACCCTTTTAATATTCATGGAAACAAAGATGATAACTTTATAACTTTTGTAAAAGGAGTACAGCAAGCTTTGAAAATAAATGGGGATGGTATAGCTGGTAAAGAGACTTTAAATAAGACAATTACTATTTCTAGAACTACTAATAATAAACATCCTATAGTAAAAGTTTTACAAACTTATTTACAAAGTTTAGGTTATGATTTAGGTAAATATGGAATTGATGGAGTATATGGACCACAAATGGAAAAAATAATTAAAAAATATCAAACGGAAGTCGTGGGTCTTAAGGGAAATTTAGTTGATGGAATTATTACAGCCAAAAAATATACTTGGCAAAAATTATTAAAACTTTCTTAAAGAAGTAAGCAATTACTTCTTTTAAAATAAAAAAATATCCTATTTGTGTAGGATACTTTTAGGGTAGGGCTTTCTTTCATCAGTTAAGCCTAAAATATAATCTACAGATGTATGGTAACAAAGGGCTAATTTGATTAAAGCATCACTGGGTATTTGTCTTTTGCCTAATTCATAATAACTGTAGGCACTTTGGGTAATGTTTAAATAACTAGCAATTTCTTCTTGTTTTATATCCTTGTCTTCTCTTAATCCTTTTAATCTTTCTAATTTATTTTTTCTATCATTATTATACCTCATATATATTTTAGTTTAAAACATTTTGTTGTATTGATATATATAACAATATGTTATAAAATAATATTTATATAACATATTGTCATACAAATTAATTAGCAATATGATTGATAGAAAAGGGAAGAGAGAATGAAAATAGAAAAGTTAGAAACCAGTAATAATAAATTTAAGTATATAGTAGTAGGCTTTATATTATGTGCAGTAATATTTATATTAATAAATTATCTAACCAGTAAGGCAAGTTATAGAAATACCGAGAGTATAGATTTAGCCAAAGGAACAATAACATATAAAGTACCAGATTTAAATACAATAGCTATGTATAAAGATGGAGAGCCAACAGAAACATTACCATCAGCAGCAGACTATGAAATAGATACGACAGAAAGCTATTGTTATACTACAGACTCAAGCCAACATGATTTAACTGTAACATTATTATTAAATAATAATGGGAGGGAATTTAAAAAAAGGAAGTAAGTGTGTATTATATTTTAAAAAAATCAGTTGTACCTAAACATAGTGGAGCACTAGGAAAATTAGAAGAAGCAAGTGGATCAAATTATATAATAAAATAACAAATATCATTTACAGGAACAAGTCATGAAACGACCCAAGATGTAGGAAAAGTAGTATATAAGTTAAAAGATAATGACGGAGATACATATGTATTTAGAGGAAATCCAGACAATTGGGTAACGTTTGCTGGGAAAACATGGAGAATAATTCGAATAAATGGAGACGGAACATTAAGATTACTGTATTATTGTGGAGATACAACGTGTACAACATCTGCAAATGAAATAGAAAGTAAAGCGTATAATTCAAGTTATAATAATACATATGTAGGATTTTATTATGGAGCAAAAAGTGGAACATATGCACAAACACATTCCAATACAACACCAAGTACCATAGCAACAGAATTAAAAACATGGTATCAAGATAATTTAGAAACAGGTTATAAAGATTACTTAAGTGAGACAACGGGATGGTGTAATGATAGAACAGTAGTACAAATGAGTGACTATACAGGAGATGGAACAGGAAAAAATAAAACAGCTTATGCACCAAGAGAAAGATTTTATGACGGAAATAATGCAAAGACGTCATTTACACCAAAATTAACATGTAATAATAATGATTTATATACAATACCAAATAGTAGTAATGTAGGTAATAAAGCAATGACACAAAAAACAACCAGTGGCAATTACGTACCAGTAGGTCTAATCACAGCCGATGAAGCAGGAATAGTGGGATTGTTATATAGTATAGGAGAAAGAGAAGAGAGTAGTTATGTAACTGCGGGTTCGTCAAGTTATTGGACCATGTCTCCGTTTAGCGCTAATGGCAGCGGCGTTGGCGACATGGATGGTGTACGTCCAGTAATAAATGTGAACCTTGATAAAATAAAAATTATGACAGGAACAGGAGCAAGTGGATCGCGATTTGTGATTACATAAGTAATAAAAACATGCTCATATAGCTTTCTTATTCATATATGGGCATGTATATTTTATATTGGTAGGGTTTTCCCTACTTTTAGTTTGCTTTATTATTTAGGGTAGTTATTCTATCATTTATTTTAGATATGTCTAAAGTATTTTTTACTGGTTCATTATTAATGTTATATTTATTTTTTAAATTATTTATTAAATTTATAGAATAGTTAATATTATCATGATTAATTTTATTTTGGTTATAGTATTTAATTAAGTTTTCATAATCTTTAAAGAAAGTATCAGAGTATTTAATCATAATAATATTTACTCCGGAATTTATGGCTGTTTTTATTAATTTGGCTTTATTAAATAATCTTAAAGGACCCATGATTAAATCATCAGTCATAATTAAATTTTGATATTTTAAATCATCTCTTAATAAATTAACTATTTTTTTAGATATAGATGCGGGTTTAAATAATGAATAATTTTTAATTAAGAAATGGCCTACCATAATAATATCTATATTATTTTCAATTGCATGTTTAAATGGTAATATATCTTCCGCAATTAATTTATCTGTATTAAATATTACAGGTAAGAAATGGTGAGTATTTATAGTTGTAGCCCCATGACCAGGGAAATGTTTTACAACCGGAATAACATTATGTTTTTTTAATTCTTTAATATAAGCATCAGTATTTTTAATAATATCTTGAGAATTATCGCCAAAAGCACGATCTCCAATCGCATGATTATCATCAAATCTTTTAATATCTAAGACAGGAGCAAAATTAACATGAATACCACTAGAATTTAAAATAGTTCCAACAATACTAGCACTTTCTTTAAAATTATTAAGATCATCTTTCATAGAATAAGGACTTTTAATATTTAAAAAGTCTTTTGGTAATCTATTAACTCGATAACCTTCTTGATCAATACCGATTAAAATATTATAATTTTCTTCATTACTTAGTTTTTTAATATAGTTAATTATATTTAGCATTTCATCATAATTTTTATATAAGCGGCCATAAAGAGTAATACCGCCTATATGACAATCTTTAATTAATTTACGAATAATTTCTTTATCTGTTGTATTAAGCCCGACAAATAGCATGTTTCCAAGCATAATATCACCCTTAAATTAATTATATCACAGCTTTTTAAAATATATTGTAATTTTTTGACGTTTAACGTATAATTTAGATAGGTGGTGATTTAGAGTGTGGAGTACATGGTTAATAATTGTATTATTTTTAACTTTTGTTGAAGTTTCCACGGTAAATTTAGTAAGTGTTTGGTTTATTGCTAGTGGTTTAGTTAGTTTATTTTTATCATTTTTTGTAAAATCATTTTATGTCCAATTTGCAATATTTGTTATTTTAGGTTTAATTTTAATGGTTATTACAAGACCAATTTTATTAAAAAAATTTAGTAAACCTAAAGTTAAAACTAATAGTGACCGCGTAATTGGCATGAAAGGGATTGTGACCGAAGAAATATCTAAATTAAAAGTAGGAGAAGTAAAAGTTGATGGTAAAAGATGGAGTGCTATAAGTGAAGATAAAATACCAAAAGATTCACATATTATAGTGCTGGGAATAGAGGGAGTAAAACTCATAGTAAGAAAGGATGATGAATAATGGGTTTTGATATTTTTATTACAATATTAATATTAGTGGGGATTATAGTAATACCAAATATTAAAATTGTACCCCAAGCTAAAAGCTATGTTATTGAAAGATTAGGAAGTTATTATACAACTTGGGAAAATGGGTTACATTTTAAAATACCATTTGTAGATCGAATTGCTAAGATTGTTAGTTTAAAAGAAACTGTTAAAGATTTTGATCCTCAACCGGTAATTACAAAAGATAATGTTACAATGCAAATAGATACAGTAGTTTATTATCAAATAACGGATGCCAAATTATATACTTATGGAGTAGATGCGCCAGTTAGTGCAATCGAAAATTTAACAGCGACGACTTTAAGAAATATAATTGGGGAATTAGAGCTTGATCAAACTTTAACGAGTCGAGATATTATTAATGGTAAAATGCGCGCAATTTTGGATGAAGCTACTGATCCATGGGGAATTAAAGTTAATCGGGTAGAAGTAAAAAATATTATTCCACCACGTGATATTCAAGAAGCCATGGAAAAACAAATGCGAGCTGAAAGAGAAAGAAGAGAAAAGATTTTACAAGCCGAAGGGGAAAAAAAATCAAGTATTTTAATTGCCGAAGGAGAAAAAGAAAGTGCTATTTTAAGAGCCGAAGCTCAAAAAGAAAGTCAAATAAAAATAGCTGAGGGAGAAGCGGAGGCAATGTTAAAAATTAAAGAAGCGGAAGCCCAAGGAATTGAACTTTTAAAAAATGCCAAAGCAGATGCATCAGTCTTAACTTTAAAGAGTTATGAAGCTTTAAGTAAAGTTGCCGATGGTCAAGCGACTAAACTTATTGTTCCAGCTAATTTAAGTGATATTGCAACTTTTGGAACAACTTTAGCGGAGGTTATGAAAGATAAGAAGTAACTTATCTTTTTTAAATGATAATGGAAAAACATAATATTCCACCTTATTATAATGCGGATAGTGAAATTCTGATTTTAGGTTCTTTTCCTAGTATAAAATCTCGCGAAGTAGGTTTTTATTATTCCCATCCGCAAAATAGATTTTGGCAAGTTTTAAGTATAGTTTTTAAAGAACCAGTACCTCAAAGTATTGAAGAGAAGAAATCTTTATTAAAAAAACATAAAATAGCTTTATTTGATGTATGTAAAAGTTGTAGTATAAAAGGCTCAAGTGATGCCAGTATTAAGAATATAAAACCTAATGATATTACTAAAATTATTAGAGCGAGCAAAGTAACTAGAATATATTTAGATGGAAAAACCGCATATAATTTATATAATAAATATCTAAAACCTAAGACTAAAATAGATGGTATATGTCTTCCTAGTACAAGTCCAGCAAATGCTACATTTACACTTTCTAGACTTACTTCTGCCTATCAAGTGTTAACTAAATCTAAAAAAAGGTAAAAGTACTTTTATCTCTTTTTTTAATGTGATATACTTTAAGAGGTGGTAGAATTTTTATGATTAACAAATTAAATAAATTAGGTTATACCAAAGTGGAATTATTAATAGTGGTTGTTTTATTAGGAATAGTTGCTTTTATTACGATAAATAGTACATCTTATGCTTTTGAAGTAGATGATAAGAAAGCGGTTAACGAATTAGTTAAACTTATTGAATTAGAAGCGGAAGAATATGGAATGGATCATTTAGAATTATTTGAAGATACAACAGTGACAACTATTACCGTGGAAGATTTAGTAAGTGAAAACTTAATTGGTACCGATGATGAGGGTCAAGTATTAAATCCTGCGAATAGTAAAGAAAGTTATAATGATAAGAGAATAAAATTAGAATATAATTCGAAAAATAATAAGATTACAGCGACTCTTTTAAAATCAAGTTAAAAACTTGATTTTTATTTGGAGGAAGAGTATAATAAGTTTTGTTTAGGAGGAGAAAAATATGAATATAGAAGAATTAGAAAACAAAATAAAAAATTTAACTTATATTGCTATTGTCGGATTTGGTGTCCTTATACTTTTAGTAATTGGACTTTATTTTACAGGAGCAACACCAAGTAATACCGAAAATTTAAGTAATAATGTTGATCCTAACTATGATACTAGTAGATTAACATTGCTTGATAAAGCAAGTACAAAAGATTTAGTTAATAGCAAAGGAATAAAATTCTTATTTGTAGGACGTTCAGAATGTGGAGTTTGTCAAAGCTTATTGCCTAACTTAAATAGTGTTATTGATAAATTAGATATTGATGTTTACTATTTAAGCTTAGATGTTGATAGCTGGCGAAACGAATACGAAGATATTTTTGATCACTTAGCTATTGAAACAAGCATTACGGATTCAACGGGAACAGTAAATGAAGGAACTTATGGCGAATTACTTAATAAAAGAGGATTTACTCCTTATGTAATAGTGCTTAAAGATGGGGAAATGGTTGATGGTTTTGTCGGAAGTAGAAATGCGACAACTATCGAAACATTCTTCAATAAATACTTATAATAGATAAAAAAGGAACGGATTTTGGGAATTTGTTCTTTTTTTCGACAAATTTTACTTTTATAATTTGATATTATAAAAACCATTCTTTTAGAAAGGAGTGGTTTTTTAATGATTAAAGAACTCACAGATTTAGAAAAAGAATTAAAAAGGGTAAAACAAGCAGATTATGTTAAAGATTCTAGAAATAACCAAGCCGGATGTGAAAGAACTTTATATGATCTTTTAAAAATTAATATTAAAGATCTATCGAATATTGCTTTAAAGGTAAAAAAAAGTGAAACTAGAAATTATGTTACGATTTTTAATGCCAAACCGGAGGGAAAGGATAAAGAACAAATAAGAAGAATAAAAGATAAATATGGGTATATCGAATCTTTAGAAAATAAAAAGAAAGTATTCAATGCTTCAATTCAAGCTAATTATTCAAAATTTATTAATGGGAAATTATTTAGATTAGAAGTTAATTATAATAGTTTACGTGTGTATTTAAATGTGTATAATAAGGATTTTACTTTAATTGATTGTAAAACTTATTGGAGTTTTGATGCTTTAAAAAATTATTATGAAAAACATGCAGAATATTTATATTTAATTAAAGCTTGGGAAAAGAAAGAAAACAAAGATAAATTTTATAAGTATTATGATTATGACTTATATAAACTAATTTCTTTTGCCCAATTTTTAACTTTAATTGAAGATGGAACTATAAGAGTTACTTTTCGAATAAATGTTTTTAAAAAAGGTCCTAAAAAAGATAAAATTGATGATAAAGGAACTAGCTTTGAAATTCAAGAATTAGATTTGTTAAAGCTATATCAAAAGGTGAAATAATGATTGATAAAGAAATTATAGAGCTTAAAAAGAAATTTTGGCAAATAAGAGATATGGGCTATGTTAAAGCAACAAGAGGAGGAAGTACGGGAATAGGTAAAACTTTTGAAGATTTAATTGGAAAAAAAGAAGATACAGCATCTTTACCAGATTATAAAGGAATTGAAATTAATACTAAAAGAGGCTATTCCAAAGTTTATATTACTTTATTTTGTTATAATTTTTTAGATAATACTCCTAATCCAACATTAAGAATAAAAGATAAGTATGGTTACCCAGATCATCAGTTAAAAAATTGCAAAATTTTGCAAACTAGTATTTATGCGAATCAATATACTTTAGTATTTTGTAAATGGTGGTTTAAATTAAAAGTTGCTAAAGATGAACAAAAAATATATCTTTTAATTTATGATCGAAACTATAATTTACGAGAGAGGGACTGCTACTGGAAATTTTGTGATTTACAAGAGAGATTAGAAACAAAGTTGACTTATTTGGCTTTTGTTAAAGCATGGCCAACAACAAGAGACAATGAAGTATATTATAAGTATTACAAAATGGACATCTATAAATTAAAATCTTTTGAAGATTTTTAAAATTTAATTATAGCTGGGAAAATAAGGGTAACTCTTAAATTAGGTGTTTATAAAAGTGGTCCAAAAATGGGCAATTTAGATAATCATGGAATAAGTTTTGATATATTGGCTGATGATTTAAAGGAGTTATTCTTAAAAATATAAACTCTTGATTTAAAAAGCATTTTTAAGGGACCAAAGGGGATTTACAGACATGAAAAAAAGCATCAGTGATGCTTCAAGTTCTAAAATGGTCGAGAAGACAGGATTTGAACCTGCAACCCCTTGGTCCCAAACCAAGTGCACTACCAAATTGTGCTACTTCTCGAAATGGTGCGCCCTAAGGGAGTCGAACCCCTAACCTTTAGATCCGTAGTCTAACGCTCTATCCAATTGAGCTAAGGGCGCATCCTTAAGTGCACTTGTTTAAAAATGCAATATCATTATATTATAATTATATGAAAAAATCAAGAGTTTTATTTTTAAATTCCTTAATCTTTGTCTTTGCCTAAAATTTTATCGATAGAATAATGATACTTTTTAGCTAGTTCTACTAAAACAACTGTTAAAATTAGAGTTTTGCTATTTTCATATCTATTCCAAGTTGGCTGATTAATTTTTAGTTCTTCGGCTATTTTAGTTTGAGTTAAATCCTTTTTTAAACGAATTTTTTTCAAATTTTCGCCAGTGACTTTAATTTTAATATCAGGTTTAGCATTAGCATATTTTCTTTTGTCATTAAATCCGACAACATAATCAATGGAAACATTAAAATAGTTACAAAATTGATTTAAACGTTTTAAGGGAATAGTGTCGGCACCACATTCCCACATACTATAAGAGCCTTTCGTAACTCCTAAAATGTTTGCAACATCTTTTTGTTTTAATCCAGCTTCTTCTCTAATTTCTTTCATTCTTGGAAACTGCATTCTACTTCACCTATAATAATTTTCTCAAAAATTAATTGATTATTCCTTTTTTGGAGTTTATATGTATAATGTTTTACAATTGGAAAATTATGTGATAAAATTATATTAGGTGATAGGAAATGATATCTCAAGAAGAAATTCAAAGTTTATTTGATATTCTTAAAGATAATTTAGAATTTGATAGGGATGTTATGGCAATCACTAAAATATTAAAAAAAGAAATAGAAATTGATTTTACAAAAGCTATTAAGAATTGGAAATATTTGCTTAATAAATACGACTTAAAAAGTCTAAGTGAAGATATAAATATGAAACCATTAATTGCAGAGTTTCCTCTTTTAATTATTGAAAACGCAGGTATTCAGAGTTTTTTAACAATTAGAGGGGAATTAAGTGATAATAATAAATTTTTGATTGATAATGCTATTTTTAATACTTTTAAACCAAATGAGGGCATAAGTTTAATAGTGGAGGATTTAATAAATCAAAAAAAAGAAAAGGAAGAAATGGCTTTTATTGATAGTATAATTGCATTTCAAAGAGATTTTCCGAAAGAAATATTTGATATAACAGAATTTCTTTATAATATAATTCTTTGGCATTTAGAAAAAAGAGAAATAAATTTAAACCATTTAAAAAATATTTGTTTAAAAGCACCTTCTATAAAAGAACAAACTATATTAAGAGCTATGTTTATTGATTACTAATAAACTTTTTGTTATAATAAATTGGTGGAGTGGTATTTAATGGAATATTTTTTAGCTATTGATAAGGGGAGATTTTATAGTAATAAAGATCGTTTTAAAAAATTATCATTATTTACTATTGACCAAAAAAGAAATAAGACTACTTTAACCAAAGATAATAATTTAGATGCTTTAGCTACTTTTACCATGACTTTTAATAATCCTTACGAATTAAAAGCTTTTTTATTAAAGGAAGGAATTTTATTAGATAGTTTAAAGAATTATGATATTGTTATTATTTATGAAGAGCATTATGGCAAAAGTAATTTTACGAGGATTTTAAATGTTCCTTATAAATCTTATGAAGCTTATTTAAGAATAGATTCATTAGCTAAAATAATTTATAAAAAGGCCAAAAAATCAAAAGATTTTTTAGAAAATTATTTAAAGCTTTTTGCTCGGCAATATCAAAGAAGAGAATTTTATGAGTTAAAGAAAACAGCTTTAAATAGTCCTGATTTATTAGAAAAGATAAAAGTATTTTTAAAAAGCATAAGTATTGATTATAGTAATTATAATTATCAAGGCTTATTTGAAGCTGGGATGTTAATGGCGGCTTTTGATGGAGTAAGAGATAAAATGCCTAAACCACAAACTATAGAGCCAATAAAAGAGAAAACAGAAGAAGTCTTGAATGATGATTATCAAGATGAAGATCAGTTTCGATTATTTTAATCGTCAATAATATGTCAAAACTTGACATGTACCCTTCATAATTCAAAAAAAATTTAGTATTATAATATTGTAAAGGAATGGTGCAAATGTTATATCCATCTATTGATAAATTATTAAATATAGTAGACTCAAAATATATTTTAGTTCATATTTCGTC
>CANQXQ010000011.1 GCA_947627845.1 uncultured Bacilli bacterium
TGTATCAAAAAAAGATAAATCTTTAAATCTATCCTTTAAAAAAAACATTCACAATGTCTCTTAAGTTAATGACATTGCTTTTTTACGGAGATTATTATAGCAATAATATAGCTATTTGTCAAATTATTTGAGGCTTTTTATATTAATTTTAGAATGACCATTATAAAGCCAAATTGGAAAATAAGGTTCGATTTTTTTTAGGCTTTCATATAACTCGGGAATATCGCCCGCGATTTTCTTTAAAGCTTCATTATTATTTAAATCAAAACCAGCATAAATAATTAAATCATCAATAATTATAGCGATAAATTTAGGATCTAAATGTTGCTCTAAAAAACATAGAAAATTAAAAATGGGTTCTTTAAATAAATTTATTTTGTATTTACCATAACTTATTATTTCCTCTAAAGTATAATAAACAGGCGGAATATCTTTTTTTAAAGCTAAAATATCTTTATAATACATATTTTCTAAAGATATTAAATATGGGTTTTTTTTATACTGAATATATTTAATAAGATTATTATTACGTAAACTATTTTCTAAATAAGATTTTAAACTTTTTTCATCAAAAATTATATTATATTTCTGCAAATAGCCAAGTAAATCAGCAATGCTTATAACATTATGAATTCTAACTAAACCTAAAAGAACACTATCAGTTATGTCTTTTAAAGAGTATTCTTCTTCATTATAAAGATTTATAGCCATTTTAATAGGATTAATTAAATCTTCCGGAATATAATACTCATCTTTAGTAGCTAATATTAAATAATTATTTAATAAATTATTCATCAGTAAATATTCAATATAACCATTATTTCTAATAGTTAAGGAATTTTCTAACAATAATTTTAATAGATTTATTTCTTCAATATTACATAAACGTAAAATTATTTCAGGATCAGCTATATAGGATTTAATTAAATAATTATATATTTCTTGACGAGTAATTTTAGAATATTCTTGAGGTTTTAAGCAAATTCGGGTATAAAAAGCATAAATTTTTTCTTTTGGTTCTTTTATAAAATGTTCTTTTAAGCTTATCATTTATATTCCTCAATCAATCTTTTATGAATTCCTGGTTCAACAATATTAATCGCGTTTATTGCTTGTTCTAAACTACTTTTAAAATTACCTTTATAAAAAGCATTTTCCGCTTTTATTAAACCAAGTTCTACATCTTTATGAACAGGACGATAACGATTGCCATACACGATAGCCGTCTCAGCCATTTTGGCAGTTTTAATTGTTTCTTTAGTCGTATTATAAACTTTAAAGGTTAAATCACGAGCAGTATCTACGCGAGTATTTAAAGTTTTAATAGAAATCGGCCTTTTATCTAATTCGCTTATCATATCATTAATAGCCCCAGCGGCTTCCGATAATTCCACGTAAAAGTTTTTAGGCGTAACTGGTAATTTATAGCTTTTCATGTTATTTTTCGCTTGATTTAAAATCTTTTTAATTTCTTCTAGTTGTTCGCGAGCTCTTTTTTCATCTTCTTTTAAACTACTTAAAGATAATAAACTTTGTTCTAATTTTTCTTCTGTTTTACCTAAATTAGCATTGATTAACTCCATTTCTTTAGCTAAACGAGAATAAGCAAAAGTATTGCGACGATGCAAATCCACAATTTTATGATAGTCTTCTTTAATACTCGTAATTTCATTATTTATATCTATTAAAACTTGTAAATCTTCATCAAGTAAATCATAACTATATTTTAAATCATCAATTTTTTTATTTAAATCATTACTTATTTTTTCTAATTTAGTTACTTTAATTAAAATACTGCGTTCATAATCTTCATAAACTCTTTTTGATAGACGCTCTTTATCAAAATTATGATATAAAGAATCAAAGTAATCTAAAATAGTTTTCAATTCAAAAACACTATCTTCTAAATTAAGAACATTTAATCTACCAAAAACATCATTAATTTTTTTATCAGCTTCGGTAATATTATATTCAATATTTAAATAATCTAGATTATACCCCTCTTTGGTCATTTTGGCCGCTATTTTAGTAATATCAGCAATTTTATTAGGAATTAATTTTTTACCCATCACAATAATAGAGGGAGCTTCTTCAATAACTATTTTTAAATTGCCAATTGTGTCATCAATAGCTTTAACTATTTTTCCTACTTCAGTATAATCATTATTGTCCATGGCTTTTTCAAAAGTACTAAATAATTTATCGACATTCTCAAATTGTAATTCTAGTGGGGTTTCAACTTCACTATATTCTTCTTTATTAGTGTTGAATTTAGTTAAAATGTTACGATAATCAGCTTTTAATTTAGTAATAGTTTCGCGATTTTTTTCTTCACTTAAGGTGATTTCTTTAACTTCATCAAGTAAAAAATTAGATTTGGTTTTTACATAAGCTATTTCTAATTCTAAAGCCGCAATTTTGGTTTTTAAGTTAGTATAATCTTTATTTTCAAAAACTTCTTCAATTTCAATTAAAGCATCCGTAATTTTAGGAATTTCTACTTCTTTTATTTCTTTTAGCCGTTCCATCCAATTATCATACTTTTTTTGCATAGTATCATTATTAATCAAAGCTCCAACTTTATTTAACTCTGATAAGATAGAGGCTCCAATAATTAAATTTTTATCTCTTTCCAAAGTAGTTATCTCATTTTTATATTTCTTCTCTTCTTTTTTATTAATCCAATTTAAAACTAAAATTATAATAACAACAGTTAAAATATAATATAAAATACCAATTAATATAAAAGTAGTCTTGGACATAAGATTCACTTCCTTATTATATTGTATCATAAATTGCTGGTATTTGTCGATAGACCTAGACTCTTTTTTAAGTATTTTTATAAAAATTATTTCTTTAAAAAATCTTTTTCTAAAGTTCTTGCTAAAACTAATCCCTTTTTAATTTTATATAACTCGCCATGATATTCTATATTTTGTTCTAAATAGGGAATAGAACTTTCTATTTGGTTTAAAATATTAGCATTACTATTTATTAATTCTACAAGACGATTATTTAAATTTTTTAATTCAGTTTGATATTTTTTATAAGACATTTTACTATCTTTTAATTCATTATATGAATAACCCATTTCCTCAATAGCACTTATGAATGTTAAACTATCAACAAAGCTAAAGATGTTGGCACAAAGTAATTCATAAAGAAGATACGGTATAGCAGATAATAAAAGGAACAAGACTGTACACACTGCCATACTCTCTTCATTAATTCCCTCTTGATAATTATCTTGATCAATTTGAAATTTTTCTATGATAGTTAAAGTTTGATTATATAAGTCTTCAATATTTAAACTTTCCTTATATTCAGTTTTAGTTTCCCCTTCAATGCCAAGTTTTTCTAAATCTAGTTTTAAGTATTCTTCAAAGGTTAAATCTCCCACATTTGATAAATCATAGGTTGTATGTTCTCTTTCAAATTTATCTTTAATTTTCTCATAAGGCGTATATTCATGTAAAATAATTCCGTCTTCTTCATGATCAGTATAAGTTTCCGTGATAGTGTAAGGTTCTTCTTCTAACGGATTATAAAAAGTAGTCGTAGTAAAATATTTTTTAGATTTACTGGCCGCTTTTGCTATAGCTACGGAACCCGTTACTAAACCGGCGACTACACTTAAAGAGGTTAAAAGTAAAGTAAAGCTTTTTAATAAAGATTTCTTTTCTTTTTTTAATTCTTTTTCTATGTCTTTTTTATTTTTACTATTTTTTTCGATTTCGGCTTTTAAATATTCAGCTTCAGTTAAGTATTTTTTTAATTGATTATTTAACTTCGTAATTTGTTCTTCTCTTTTTTCAAAATTAACTGATGAATTAACTATAGCTGATATTAAATCTATATTGGCATAATTGGAATTAAAGCCCTCAGCATCTATTTTACTTTTAGCATTTAAAATAACTCTATATTTAGGATCTTTTAAATCATATGTCTCCAAATCTTTAATCGTTTCTTTATCTAAATAGTAAGCATGAGTATCATTTCCTTGTAATTCAGCTAAAGTATCACTATGATTAAAGAAAGCAATCTCTTCTTTTATAAAAAGATAAGCCATATGATATATTTCTTCAACTAAAGGCCCTTCCACCTCTAAATCTAAAGTACCTGACTTAAATAAGCCATTTAAAAGCATAACTAAACTTTCTTTAGTTACTTTAAATTCTTCTGGAGTCTTGTCTTCTTTTTTAATAAATGTTTTTAAAATACTCGTAAATGAAGCGGCTTTAATATAAATTTCATATTTGCTTAAACTTAAAAATAAACTTTCTAACTTACTTGCAGCTTTCAAATAAGCTTGTTCAAGAAAAGCACTTTGACCTAAAGCAGCCGTGGAAGATTGATAAGAATAGCTTCCTTTAACTTCTTTTTGACAATCTTTTATAATTTCATCACGAACATTTTCATATTCTGAGATGTTTAAGCCTACAGCTTTTAATTGACTTAAAGTTCTATCAACTTTTAATAAAGTAGCGTTATAATTTAGTGCTTGATCCATTAAGGTTTACCCCCTTTTCCTAGCTAGTTTATAATATCATAATTAAAAATTAAAGTCAATTTTAGAGCCTAAAAAAGAAAGCTATTTTTCGCTTTCTTCTAACATGGTAGTAATAAAGACACCATACCCAGTTTTAACATTATCAGTTATAACATGAGTAACTGCCCCGATTAATTTATTATTTTGAACTATTGGAGATCCACTCATTCCTTGAACGATACCTCCAGTTTTAGCTAAAAGTCTTTGATCGGTTATTTCAAAGGCAATATTTTTAGTTGCACTTTTTTTATTTATTTTTGTAATATTAATAGTAAATTCCTCGACCGTTTCATTATTTAAAACCGTATATATAGTAGCTTCGCCGGTCGTTATTTCTTCAGGATGTGCTATTTTTATTAAATTATTTTTATCATAATTAGCACTATAAGTACCATATATACCATATTTAGTATTTTTCTTGATATCACCATAAAGATTTTGATAATAAAATTTAGCATTTTTACTACCGGGTTCACCATTTCTACTACTATCAATACTAGTTATACTATTTTCAAAAATACGACCAGTTTTAACATCAATTATTTTAGAAGTATTAACTTCGACAATTTCATGACCTAAAGCTCCATAAGTATTGTCTTCAGGATCAATAAATGTTAAAGTCCCAATTCCGGTAATATTGTCTTTAACATATAAACCTGTTTTATACATATTATTTTCCATGACTAACTTTAAAGTAGTAGTCTTGGTTTTATTGCCACGCATATAAGTAATAGTTACTTCATCATCATTGATGTTATTTTCTATGGCTTTGGTAAGTTCATTGATTGTAGAAATAGGAATATCATTAACCGAAGTAATAATATCGCCCTCGACTAAATCAGAAGTTGGGTATTTTCCATTTATTTTATAAAAACCAATAATCATAACTCCAGTAGATTTAATATCTATGCCAATCGTATTTCCCCCTAAATAGACTTCTTCGGAGTAAGCTAAAACATTTAGTGGAAAACTTAAAAACATTAAAAAAACTATAAATTTTTTCATACTTTTCACCCAATATTAGTATGGTTTTATTTATAGTTTATACTTTTACAATTACTGGTTTTTGGTAATTTTTAGTATTGCCGGCCAAAATATAAACGATATTTTGCTTCTTTACCACAGCAAACACAATTACCTTTTATTTCTTCATTTTCAATTAGGCAACGAGATTTCATACTAAAATCATCTTTGATTTTATTTTCACAAGCTTCATCGCCACACCAATTAGCTTTAATAAATCCTGGTTTATTTTGAGCGATTTCTGTAAATTCTTGATAATTATGAGCTTCGTAAATCATCGAATCCCGTCTTTTTAAAGCTTTATTATACATATCTTGTTGCATTATTGGTAATATTTTTTCTATTTTAGAGATAACTTCTTCTTTGTTAATTCTAATTTTTTCTAAAGTATCTCTTCTAACTAGAGTTAACATGCCCTCACTTAAATCTCGAGGCCCTATTTCTAAACGAATTGGGTAACCTTTAACTTCAGCTTCCGCAAATTTAAAGCCGGGAGTTTTATTAGTATCATCAACTTTATAACTGATAGAGGCCTTAGTTAAAGCATTAGTTAAACTCTTTGTTTCTTCTTTTACTTCTAAGCTATCACCAATAGGAATAACTATGACTTTTGTCGGAGCAATATTAGGAGGAATAACTAAACCGCGATCATCACCATGAACCATAATTAAAGAGCCAATCATTCTGGTAGTTACGCCCCAACTGGTTTGATAAGGTGTTTCTAGTTTATTTTCTTTATTTAAGAATTCAATCCCAAACGCTTTAGCAAAACCATTTCCAAAATAATGACTAGTGCCATTTTGAAGAGCAACACCATCATACATCATGGCTTCTAAAGAATAGGAAGCCTCGGCCCCAGCAAATTTTTCTTTTTCAGTTTTTTTACCAACAATTACCGGTATAGCTAAGTAATTTCTTTGAAAGTCTTCATATATATGGAGCATTTTTAATGTTTCATTTAAAGCTTCTTCTTTGGTCGCATGCATAGTATGACCCTCTTGCCATAAAATTTCTCTACTTCTTAAGAAAGGTCTAGTAGTTTTTTCCCATCTAACTATGGTACACCACTGATTATATAATTTTGGTAAATCACGATAAGATTTAATAATTTTTTTATAATAATCACAAAATAGAATTTCACTAGTTGGTCTTACACATAATCTTTCATCAAGCTTATCTTTTCCCCCATGAGTTACCCAGGCTACTTCTGGAGCAAAGCCAGTAACATGGTCTTTTTCAACATTAAGTAAGCTTTCGGGAATAAACATAGGCATTTGCACGTTTTCATGGCCAGTTTCTTTAAATTTTTGATCTAAAACTTTTTGCATTTCTTCCCAAATAGCATAACCATAAGGGCAAATAATCATGCTTCCTTTAACACTTGAATAATCCACTAAATTTGCTTTAGTAACAACATCAGTGTACCATTTAGCAAAATCAACATCCCGTGGAGTTATATCTTTTATTTCACTCATTTTTTACCTCCTCTTTAAATAAATTATTCACTTATTTCAAAGTCAATTAATTCTTTATTTTCAGTTAAAATTTTATTTACTTTATCTGTTGCACTATTTAATTTTTCACTACAATATTTAGCTAATTTCATAGCTTCAGTATATTTATCAATAGCACTATCTAATTCAACATTGCCACTTTCTAATTCCTTTACAATTGCTTCTAATTCTTTTAAAGCATCTTCAAATGATTTTTCCATATTTTTTCTCCTTTTCTTATTTATTATTTTTTCTATTTGTTATTTAAAACTTCTTGGACTTCAGCTTTTATTTTTCCTTTAGCAAAAGTTATATCAATTTTATCATGTTCTTTTAAATTAGCACTATCTTTTATAACTTCTTCATTTTTCATTACTAGGGAATAACCTTTATCTAAAATACTTAAAGGATTAACTAATTTTAAAGTGTTTAATAATATTTGATAAGTATGATTATGTTTTACGATAATATTATTAATATTATGATATAAAGTTTTTTCACTATATATTAATTTTTCTTTTTTGATTTCAAATAAACTTAAGGGATTTTTTAAAATATAGGAACTTTTTAAATTAGTTAAGATTAATTTATAATTATCTATTCTTTTCATTATATTATTATTTAAAGTATCAATGAAATTATCTAGTTTTTGTTCTTTTAATTCATATAAAGATAAAGGATTTTTTAAAATAAAAGAACTGGTTATATTATCTAAACGTAATTTATTTTTATGAATTAAATTATGAACAAATTCATTTAAGCGAATTTCATAAGAGTTTAACATATTATTTATTTCTGTAGTAGTTGGAACAGCCATTTCAGCAGCCCCAGTTGGAGTTGGAGCACGCATATCAGCGACAAAATCGGCGATGGTAAAATCTATTTCATGGCCTACGGCACTTATTATAGGAGTTTTAGCTTCATAAATTGCTCTTGCGACTATCTCTTCATTAAAGGCCCATAAATCTTCAATTGATCCACCCCCACGACCAACAATTAAAACATCTAAATTATAATTACCACTATCGGCTTCTTTAATTTGCTTTACAATATCAGGCGCAGCGTCTCTTCCTTGAACTAAAGCGGGAAAAAGAATAGTTTCACAAATAGGAAATCTTCTTTTAATAGTCGAAATAATATCTTTAATTGCCGCGCCCGTTGGAGCAGTTATTATACCAATCCGTTTAGGTATTTTAGGTAAAGCTTTTTTATGTTCCGGTAGAAATAAACCTTCTTTAGCTAATTTGGCTTTTAATTTTTCAAATTCAATATATAAATTGCCTAATCCGTCCGGTTCCATTTTCTCAACATAAATTTGATATGTTCCTTGGGCAGGATAACAAGAAATTCGACCCTCGACTAAAACGTTCATGCCATCTTCCGGGGCAAATTTCAAAGTTATAGCACTAGAATAAAACATAACCGCATTAATTCGGGAGCTTTCATCTTTTAAAGTAAAATATAGGTGTCCGCGAGAATGATTTTTAAAATTAGATATTTCTCCTCGTAAATAAACTTTATTTAAATAAGGATTTTCATCAAACATAGTTTTAATATAAGTATTTAAATCACTAATTTTTAAATATTTTTCATTCATTTTAACACCTCTTTTCTTTTACTTTTTATATTTATTCTTTAATTATTTTATCTAATATGGCATTAATTATTTTCCGAACGGCATCATCACTATATTTTTTGGCTAATTCCACGGCTTCATTAATGACGACAATATCAGGAGTATCAGTGTATTTTAATTCATATATGGCTAAACGTAAAATTGCCGCGCCGGTTTTATCAATGCGAGATATGTCCCAGTTAACCATTTTTTCATTAGCAATTTTATCTAATTCGTCTTTATAAGTAATAACACCATAGACCATATCTTTTACAAAATCACTTTCTACTTCCATATTATCAGCCATAATACTTTCAATATCACAAGTAACATTATTGCTAGTCATTAAGTCATATTGGTAAAGAATTATCATGATTTTTTCTCTTAATTCACTTCTGGTTAATGCCATATAAATCACCTTTTCTAATTATATCTTATATTTATAGAGATTGCAATTTAAAAGAATTTAATTTTTAAGATTTATTCTAGTTCTTTTAATTCAAATAATGCATTTATGGCTTCCATAGGAGTCATGTGAAGAGGATCTAACTCTTTTAATTTCTCTCTTAATTTATCTTGAGGATTTTCTTTAATATTAAAATCCATAGCTAGTTGAATATTATCATCTTTTTTATTTTTTTGTTCCCCCGCTTCATAACTATTTAAAATTTCACTGGCCCGAGTTAATAATTCTTCTGGCATTTCGGCAAGTCTTGCGACATGAATACCATAGCTTTTATCGGCCGGACCATTTTCAACTTTATGTAAAAAAGTAATCATACTGCCCTCTTCTTTAGCGGCAACATGAACATTTTTAATATTTAAAAATTCTTTATCTAAACTAGTTAATTCGTGGTAGTGAGTAGAAAATAATGTTTTACATTTAATATTTTTAGCTACATACTCTAAAATTGCTTTAGCTAAACTCATCCCATCATAAGTTGCTGTTCCTCTTCCTAACTCATCAAATAAGATAAGACTTTTAGAAGTGGCATTTACTAAAGCGCGACGAGCTTCTTTCATTTCAACCATAAATGTTGATTCACCACTTACTAAATCATCACTAGCCCCAATCCGCGTAAATATTTTATCTATAATAGGTAAATTAGCTTTTTTGGCGGGAACAAAAGAACCCATTTGAGCTAAAATACAAATAATTGCTGTCTCCCGCATATAAGTTGATTTACCACTCATATTAGGACCAGTAATTAATAATATATCAGTAGAACCATCCATGATAACACTATTGGGAACATAAGCACTTTTACTTACTTCTTCAATAACGGGATGCCGACCATCAATTATTTCTAATAAACCATCTTCATTTAAAGTAGGTTTTACAAAATTGTATTCTTCACTACAAACTGATAAAGAAATTAAAGCATCTATTTCACTAATTATATCGGCAGTTTCTTTTAAAGCCAAAACTTCTTTTTTAAAAATATCTCGTATTTCACAAAATAAATTATATTCTAATTCAAATATTTTTTCTTCAGCATTTAAAATTAAAGACTCTTTTTCTTTTAATTCAGGAGAGATATATCTTTCACAATTAGTTAGGGTTTGTCTTCTTTCCCAGCCTAAATTTTCACTTACTTCTTTTATTTGACCCTTTGATACTTCAATATAATAGCCAAAAACTCGATTAAAGCCTACTTTTAAGTTTTTAATACCCGTCTCTTCTTTTAATTTGTTTTCAAATTCCGCGATAAAGTCTTTACCACCAGATCTAATACTTTTAAGTTCATCTAATTCTTTATTATAACCATCTTTTATTAGAAAGCCCTCTTTGATACCCATAGGAGGATTTTCATAGATACTTCTTTCTAATAAATTATATAAATCTTCATGCGTATTTAAACTATAAGGAAACTTTAATTCTTCTAAAATATCTTTAATCCTTGGTAAAACACTTAATGAATTTTTAATTTGAAGTAAATCTCTAGCATTTAAATTACCAGTTATAACTTTGGCACATAATCTTTCTAAATCATATATTTCATATAATAAACCTCGCAACTCATCTTTTAAGATAAATTCATTATTTAAGGTTTCAATTTTAGAATAACGATTTTCAATCGCAGTTTTATCACGTAAAGGATTTAATAACCATGATTTTAATTTTCTAGAACCCATGGCGGTTTTAGTTTTATCTATTAGCCATAATAAAGAATAAGTCCGCTCTTTTAATCTTAAAGTTTCAACTAATTCTAAATTACGAATAGTATGAATGTCCATTTCAAGATAATCATTTTTATTAATAATGGTAACACTGGAAATATGACTTAAATCTTTAAGTTCCCTCACTACTAAATAGTAAAGTAAATGTCTTAGACCTTGTTTTACGCGAACATCAGTGACACTATTAATTAAAGAGTCATAACCCTCGGTTAAATATTCTTTACTAAATGATACTTCAATCCCATAAGTATTTTTAAGCAAATTAACGAGTTCGATATCACTATTATCAATTAAGATTAATTCTTTAATATTTAAATGTAATACTTCATTGATTAGTTTTTCTTTATTGTGAGGTATATTTAAACTTTTTAATTCCCCAGTAGAGATATCAGCATACGTTAATAAATATAAATATTCTAAATCTAGGAGTGAAGCAATATAATTATTATCATGTTCGCTTAAAGATTCTAAATTAACAATTGAACCTTTAGATATAACTTCCACTACACCCCTTTTAACCATACCTTTGGTAGATTTAGGATCTTCTAGTTGTTCACATATAGCTACTTTATAGCCTTTTTCTACGAGTTTTTCAATATAGGGAGTAACACTATGGAAAGGAACACCACACATAGGAACCCGCTCTTTTAAACCAGCATTTTTCCCGGTTAATGTTAATTCTAGTTCGCGAGATGCTATTTCGCCATCTTCAAAAAATAATTCATAAAAATCGCCTAAACGATAAAATAATAATTCTTCGGGGTATTTTTCTTTGATTTCAACATATTGTTGCATCATAGGACTTAATTCATTTTTATTAATCTCATTTAATTTCATGGTACTGCACTTCACTTTGTATAATTATTATATCAAATATTCCTTTTTTTGCCAAATAAAAAGTGGGAAAATTAAAGGCTTCCCACGGCTTAAATTTAAAGATTTAATCATTAAGTATACTTTGTATTTTCATGATTTGATTGTTATAATTATTGGACTTACAAATATACGAACCAATTACGGCTATATCAACATCTTTAACTAATAAAATTGTATTATTATTAATACCACCATCAACTTCAATTTTAAAAGATAAGTTATTTTCGGTGCGATAATTAATTAAAGTTTTAAGACGATTAGAAGTTTCTTTTAAAAAGCTTTGACCTCCGGCGCCTGGTTCCACACTCATAACCAAGACTAAATCAACAAAAGATAAATAAGGCATTAATTCTAGAATATTAGTTTGAGGTTTAATTGAAAGGCCAACTTTAATATGATTTTCTTTTAAGACTTGAATAGTTTTAATAACATCTTTGGTGGCTTCTAAATGAAATGTTATATATTCGGGGTTTAATTTTTTTAAATCATTAATATATAATAAAGGATCTAAAACCATTAAATGAATATCTAAAGGAAGCTTATGGTTAATCAACAAAGGGGTTATTTCTTTTAAGTCAAAGTTTTTATTGGGAACAAATAAGCCATCCATTAAATCAACATGAAGATAATCAGCTTTAGTTTCTTCAATTAGTTTAATAGTTTTTTCTTTACTATAAAAACTAGTTAAATAAGATACAGATATTTGCATAATTTCACCTACTTATTTATAAAATTACAATAATTTTCATAACGGGATTTTAAAATTTCTCCCTTATTATAAGCTTCTTTAACACCACATTTATTTTCTTTTAAATGCATACAATCACGATATTCACAAGTATATTTGGAAAATTCAGCAAAGGTATTTTTTATGTCTTCTTTACTATATTTACTTAAATCTAAACTAGAAAATCCCGGAGTATCAGCAATATAAATATTTTTAATTTCATAAAATTCGGTATGTCTAGTGGTATGTTTTCCTCTTCCTAAAGCTAAACTTACCTCACCGATTAAAATATTTTTATGGGGATCGAGCATTTTAAGCAATTTAGATTTACCAGCGCCAGTTTGACCAGTTAAGACTACATATTTATCTTTTAAAAATTTTATTAAACTATTTATTTCTTTATTAGTAAAAGTTTTAATATTAATCTTTTCGTAATATTTTCGTAATTTAGTTAATTCGTTTAAAGTTAAATCTTCGACTAAATCTAGTTTAGTAAAACAGATCACAGGAGTTATGCCGGCTAAAATAATAGAAGTTATTTCTTTATCTAATAAGTTTAAAGATAAGTCAGGAGTTTTTAAACTCGTTACTATTAAAGCAATATCAACATTACTAATACTAGGACGATCTAAAGAATTTTTCCGGGGTAAAATATTTAAAATATAATTATTTTTTTCGTCAAATTCTACTTCATCACCAACAAGAGGAGTAAGTCCCTCATTACGAAACTTACCCCTCGGTGTACATTCATAAAGATTATTTTCTACTTTGACAGTATAAGTATTGCTAATATTTTTAATAATGCGTCCTTTTAACATATTATTCTAATCCTTCATAAAATTCATTATCTTCAATTTCTTCGACAACTTGGGCAACTCTAATTTTAAAGTTTTGACCAGCGACAATTTTATAACCTTCGGGACGAGATTGATAATATATTGTACCTGGTTCATGATCATTAGTTGGAACATATTCAATATCTAAATTTAAATTATACATATCGGCAAAATCTTCAACATCTTCAGTAGTATATTCGCCATTAGTAAAATCAGGGTAAAAACTAAAGATATCAGGAATAAATAAAGTTATAGTATCACCTTTAGGTAATTTTTCTCCGGCTTTAATGGATTGATCAATGATTTTGCCATCTTCATATTCAACTTCCTCGTTTTGATCAACTTCCCGGCGTTCAATTATGACATTTAAACCTAAAGCTTCTAATTTGCCTTTTATTTCTAAATAATTTTCATTAGTATAATCTTCAATGGCAACTTCCCCATTTCCGGTCGAAATAATTAAACGAATTTCCGTGCCTTTCTTTCTTTTTAGACCAATACTAGGATTAGTGCCAACGACTTTGCCCTCCTCGATATCTGGAGAAGAACGTTCAATTCGCTCATCCGAAACAACAAAATCAGCATCTTGTAACTTTTTAATCGCCGCCTCCACGGTTAGATTGCTAACATCAGGAATGGCTGCTTGTTTACCACTATTGGTTATAATAGGCATTAAAACGACCACAGAGGTTATACCTACGACTAAACCGGTAAATATAAAGGCTAATATTATTAATAATCCATTTTGCTTTTTCAAATCATCACCCGTTATTTTCTTTGCAATAACTTCTTCTTTCTTTTCATTTTTTTTATCTTCTAATGGTTCTTTATTTTTTTCTTTTTGAACCATTTTCATTATTTTAGTATCATCTGTATCATTTTCAGAATATTTATAACTGATAATTGGTTCATTAATTCGAGCATCATCTAAACATGTCATTAAATCTTCATGCATTTCCCGAGCATCATTATAACGATTTTTAGGATTTTTGGCGGTAGAATGTTTAATGATATTAACTATACTATTGGGAACATTAGGAATTTTATCACGAATATCAGGAATAGGTTCTTTTAAATGTTTTAAAGCAATTTCAACAGCGTTATCACCTTTAAAAGGAAGTTCGCCTGTAATTAATTCATACATGACTATTCCCATCGAGTAAATATCACTTTGTAAAGTTGAGCCTTGGCCACTTGCTTGTTCAGGTGGCAAATAATGAACACTTCCCATGACGGAATTGGTTTGAGTTAATTGAGTAGCATTCATCGCCATAGCTATACCAAAATCAGTAATTTTAACTAAACCATTTTCTAATATCATAATATTTTGAGGTTTAATATCACGATGAATAATATATGAGTCATGGGCAACACTCATGCCATCAGTAATTTGAAGCATAATATCAACTGCTTCACTTAAAGTTAATTTACCTCGTTTTTTTAGTAAATTTTTTAAATGTTTACCCTCAATGTATTCCATGACGATATAATACTCGCCATTATCTTCACCAACATCATAAACTTCGACAATATTAGGATGAGATAAGCTACTAGCAGCTAAAGCTTCGCGTTGGAAACGGCGTACAAATTTTTCGTCATTTGATAAATCGCCTCTTAAGACTTTAACCGCAACATTACGATCTAAAATAGTATCATAGGCAAGATAAACATTTGCCATACCACCCTCACCAATAGATTTAATTATTTGGTAGCGGTCACTAATCTTTTGCCCTTTCATAATCATTAGTTACCCCTCCCTTCATTTATTGATAAATAGGCCACCGATATATTATCAGTTCCCCCACGAGCATTACACTTACGAATTAATTTGCTTACTTTTTCTTCAATTTCTAATTCAGGATCATTTAATACTTTTTCTATTTGATCATTGCTTAACATATTGGTTAGACCATCACTACAAAGCAATATACCATCAATAGTCATATCAACATCAAAAATATCTATTTCACATTTTTCCGCGGCCCCTAAAGCTTTCATCAAAACATTCTTTTTTGGATGAAATTTAGCTTCTTCTTCCGTTAAATTACCAGCTTGAACTAATAAATTTACTAAAGTATGATCTTTGGTAACTTTATGCAATTCGCCATTTTTCAAAACAAAGCCGGAAGAATCACCAATATTACCGAATATTAAATAATCATGAGTAAGTAAGGCGACGACTAAAGTGGTTCCCATGCCGGTTGAGTCAGGATTTTCTGAAGCAAAAGCTAAAATATTATTATTTATTTCATTAACACTATCATTAAGCCAATTTACAGCATCTAATTTAGAGCCCATACTAGATATTTTATTAAATCTTTTCCCAAGCGCAGCAATAGCTAAAGAAGAGGCAACTTCCCCTTTACGATGACCCCCCATTCCATCACAAACAATCATTAAGTATTCATTACTGGCATTTTTTAAAATAGTAACGCTATCTTCATTATGAGTTCGTACTTTTCCAGTATCAGTTAAATAAAATGATTTCATTTATTTTTCATACTTCCTCTCAATTGACCACAAGCAGCATTTATTTTAGAGCCAAATTCTTTGCGAATGGTGCAATTAATACCATTTTTCTTTAATGCATCATAAAAGGCCATTATTCTATCTTTACTGCTTCTTTTAAATTCTAAATGATTGGTTTCATTATAAGGAATTAAATTAACATATATATTCATGTTTTTAAATAAGTTAGCTAATTCATGAGCACAATCAATACTATCATTTACATTATTTAGCATAACATATTCAATAGTAATTCGTCTACTGGTAAGCTTTAAATAATCATTAATTGCTTGTTTTAAAGTAGCAATATTATACACTTTGTTTACAGGCATTAATTCATTTCGTAATTGATCATTGGGAGCATGAAGAGAAATAGCTAAATTAATTTGAAGAGGAAGTTTAGCCAGCTCATACATTTTAGGAACTAAACCACAAGTAGATAAAGTGATATGACGAGCGCCTATTTGAATACCTTTACTATCATTAATAATACTAATAAATTTAACAATATTATCATAATTATCTAAAGGTTCACCTATACCCATTATAACAACACTACTAAGACGAATTTGTAAATCTTTTTCAATTACTAATATTTGTTCGACAATTTCATAAGCTTCTAAATTACGGATCTTTTTTTGCCGACCAGACTCACAAAAACGGCAACCCATATTACAGCCTACTTCACTGGAAACACAAATAGATGCTCCATAATCATGAAGCATAACTACGGCTTCAATAAAATTATCATCAATAAGCCGAAATAAATATTTATATGTGCCAACATCGCTTTCTTTTTTTTCAATAGTAATCATATCTAAAGTAAAATCTTTTTGAAGTTGGTCTCTTATTTCTTTTTTGATATTGCTAAATTCCGCAATATTCCAAATTCTTTTTTGATATAGCCATTCATAAACTTGTAAAGCTTTAAATTGCTTTTCTCCAAGGCTTAAAAAATATTCTTCGAGTTCAGAACGAGTATAATTAAATAAATTATTTTTCATGAGAAACCTCAATGTTATTAAATTCGAAATAATATTCATAGCTAGGTGCATAATCACTATTAGATCTCGTTATTTTAATATACTTTAAATCTTTACCAGCTAAAGCAATTTGATAATCTACAACTTCACTAGCCATATCATAAATTAATAAATCAGTACTAGAGATTAAAACCATTTCCATATCTAAAGTCTTCATTAAATTATTAAAATTAACATAATTCAAATCTAGATTTTCATAAAGATTAGTTAAAGGAACTTTTTCAGTTAATTTATCTTCATAAATACCCGTAGAATCGATATAATATTTAACTACGCCCTCTTTGGTTTCTTTATAACCGGTTTCAATATCATCTTTTTTAGTACCATTAAATATATATTTAGTATCTTCTAAAGTTATTTCATATTTATAATCATAATTACCATTTAAGAGTTCATTTTTAATATTATTAAAGGTTTCTTTACTTAAAAGAGAATTAATAGGCATGTCTTCTTCTTTCTCTTCAGGTTCATTATTATTAATATCTTGATTAATTTTACTTCCTTTAGGCATAAAAGCAGAAATAATTAAAAGCAGAAAAAGAAAGGCAAAAAAGATAGCCCAACCAATTAATTTTAATATGGCTTTACCTTTAGAGGTGCTTTTTAACTCATTAATTTTATTTTGAAGTTTACTGGGTTTTTTCTCTTTATTTTTCATAAAATACTCCTAACTTATCTTTTTTAATAATAGTTCTTCTTTTTTTAAACCGTTTAAATAATCTTTAGTAAACATAGCTTTTTTTCCAAAGGGTTTTAATTTAGTTAGATAATAAATTTTATCTTGGCAAGCAATACCAATAGCATCTTTAGTTATTTTAACGATTGTGCCGGGTTTTTCGTGGGTTTCTTCCCCAATATAACCTTCGATAGCTTTATATTCCTCATTATCTAGTAAAAAATAAGCTAAAGGCCAAGAATTTAAACCCCGAATTTGATTATGAATATTTAAAGCTAAATTATTAAAGTCTAAATGTTCATCTTCTCTTTTTATAATTTTAGCATAAGTAGCTTCTTCATTATTTTGTTTTTCACGATTATTAGTGCCATTTATAATTTTAGGTAAAGTTTTTAATAATAATTCACTACCTAAAAGACTTAATTTCTGATGCATAGTTTCAACATTATCATTAGCTTCAATAGGGATTTTAGCAACTTCGATAATATCACCGGTGTCCATTCCCTCGTCCATATACATAATAGTTATGCCAGTTTCTTTTTCGCCATTAATAATGGCATGATGAATTGGTGCTCCTCCGCGATATTTAGGCAAGATAGAAGCATGGACATTAATACAGCCTAATCTTGGAATATCTAAAACCGCTTTAGGAATAATTTGGCCATAAGCACATGTAACAATTAAATCGGGTTGATATTTAGCTATTTCTTCATAATCTTGACGAATTTTAATAGGTTGAAAAACCGGAATATTATGGTTTTGGGCGACTACCTTAATTGGAGATGGAGTTAATATTTTTTTGCGACCAGTTTCTTTATCAGGTTGAGTTACGACTAAAACTACATTGGTATTTTTTATTAAAGTTTCTAAAACGGGAACAGCAAAATCAGGAGTTCCCATAAATACAACATTAATCATTTTATCACCTATTTTTATTATAACATAAACAATAGAAAAAAGCTATTCCCGAGTTTCGCACTTCATAAAATTAAAAAAGTTTAATTTTTGTTGAAATTAGGCTTTTCTTTTTAAATAAAGTGTGGTATTATTATGTTGTAACATTGTAAGGTGGTGATGATAGTGCATATTGAATGTACTAAAAATTCTGGTATTCCCTATTTAAGAATTGTTGAAGGTAAATATACTAATGAAAATGGTAAAGTTAAGATTAAAAAGAAGGTTTTAAAAAACTTAGGAGCTTTATCAAAATTTGATGATGGTAAGCCAGATTTTTTAAAAAGATTTAGGGAACAATTTAAAAATGGTGAACTGAATTTTTGTAAGGATTTTAATATTGAATTGAAAGAGAAAAAAGATAAAACAATTTTAGAATTTACTAAAGATGATTTTATACTTAATCCTAAAAATATTGGCTATTTCTTTTTAAATCAAATATATAATGAATTGGGTATAGACACACTTTTAAATAGAATAAAATCAGATTCCAAGATTGAATATGATTTAAATGGATTAACTAAACTTTTAGTATTTGGCAGAATATTAGATCCTCAAAGCAAAAAGAAAACATTTGAAGGTAAAGATAAATATCTATTTCCGATAACTAGTTGTGAAGATGAAAAAGATATTTATAAAGTATTAGATGTATTAGAAGAAAATTCAAAAAAGATTCAAAATAGAATTAACACTAAAATAAAAAATTCATCAATAGGAAGAAAAACAGATTTAACCTATTATGATGTAACTAACTATTATTTTGAAACAATGTATGGTGATGATGATGTTTATGAGCTAGATGAAAATAATGAGATAGTAAAAGATGAATTAGGGAATCCAATTATAGTTCAAAAGGGATTTAGAAAAAATGGTGTATCAAAAGAAAATAATAAAGGACCAATAGTTCAAATGGGATTATTTATAGATAATAATGGAATACCAGTATCGCATAAATTGTTTCCAGGGAATACCCAAGATAAAACAACATTTAAAGATGTATTAGAGCATGATGTAGATGAAATGGATTTAGGACATATTGTAGTTGTTGCAGACAACGGAATGAATACCCAAGAAAATAAATATTTAATAGTTGATAAAGGAAATGGTTACATAGTAAGTAAGAGCGTTAAAAGAAGTTGGAAATCACAAAGAGACTGGGCACTTCAAGATGATGATTACAATTACATTAAAAATAAAAAAGGTGAAATAGTATTTAAATATAAATCAAGGATTAATGAAATAACTCTTACTTATAAAAATGGAGATGGAACAAAATCTACTAAAAAAGTAAAAGAAAAAGAAATCATTTATTGGAGTAAAAAACATTATGAAAGAGAATTAAATCAAAATAAAAAATTTATAGAATATTTAGAAAGTTGTAAAGAAAATCCAGATAAATTAAAAGATAAAGAAAGAAAAAGTCAACAGTTTATAAAAACTGTTGATGTAGATAAAGAAACAGGAGAAAT
>CANQXQ010000012.1 GCA_947627845.1 uncultured Bacilli bacterium
CGGCATATAAGTTTAAACCAATTGCTAAATTTCTTACATGTTCCATCATACCAGCTGCAAGCATAGTAAGTAATCCTTCATAAGATGGAATAGAAGCATATTCTTTAATTACCGCTAAATCTGCTGGACTACCATTAATAATACCAACTCGAATGTTCATTTTATCATGATTTTTTGCAAATTCCGTAATTGTTTTAATTGGTTCAAGTAAATTTTTACCAAACATAATTGCATTTGGTCCATCTAAGAAACCATCTAAACTTACATTAATGTCATCTAAAGCTCTTTTTAAAAGTGTATTCTTATAGACTCTAACTTCAGCTTCATCGTCTCTTAATTTTCTTCTTAGTTCACTAACTTCACTAACTGTTAATCCTTGATATTCAAATAATATTACGGATTCACTATTTTTAAGCTTCTCTGTAATCTCACTAACAATAGCTTTCTTAGTGTCTAATACTTTAGTACTTGCCATATTTCCTCCTTATATATTTTTATTAAAAAAGCTTCCTCAAGGGAAGCATGAATAAACTATTCTCACATCCCCTCGGTAGGATTATTAAAGTTTTTTACTCCCTACTGTCTTTGGTTCGCTTTTCTAATGCATATTATATTATAAATTTAACTAAATGTCAAAAGTATTTTTATCTAACTTTATACCAGGACCCATTGTACTAGTAAGAGTTATACTATTTATATAAACACCTTTAACACTAGCAGGTTTAGCTTTAGCTATGGTATTAATTACATAAACTAAATTTTCTTTTAGCTCTTTTTCACTAAATGAAGCTTTACCAATAATAGTATGAACATTACCAAAACTATCATTCTTGTACGCTACCATACCTTTATTGATATCATTTATTGCTTTAACAACATCAGTAGTAACTGTTCCGGTTTTAGGGTTAGGCATTAAACCTTTAGGGCCTAAAACTTTACCAATTTTACCAAGTTCTGGCATCATATCAGGAGTTGCCACAATAACATCAAAATCAAACCAATTTTCATTAGCGATTTTATCTAACATGTCTTTATCTCCCACATATGTAGCTCCCGCTTCACGTGCTTTAGTCGCTGCATCACCTTTAGCAATAACTAAAACTCTTTTTGACTTACCAGTTCCATTTGGAAGAACAAAACTTCCTCTTAAACTTTGGTCAGATTTCTTCGCATCAATATTTAATCTTACGGCTACTTCGATTGTACTATCAAATTTCGTAACACTTGTTTCTTTTACTAATTTAACAGCTTCATCAACACTATAAAGTTTATTAGCTTCTACTTTTTTTGATGCTTCCACATACTTTTTTCCGTGTTTACTCAAAATATTTCCCTCCTATCTGTGGTTTTTTAGGATTTCTTTATTAAAAAATTAATTTTCTTCAGTTTCTTTTTCTTCTTGTTCTTCGGCACCAATTACTGGTACTTCAGCACTAAATTCTTTAGCTTCCGCTTCCATTTCTGCAAGTTCTGCATCACGTTTTGCTTGTTCAGCTTCTTCTTTACGAGCTTCTTCGGCTTGAGCTTGAAGTTCGGCATCATTTACACCTTTAACAGCAATACCCATATTCCGAGCAGTACCCTCAACGATCTTCATTGCGGCCTCAACATCATAAGCATTTAAGTCAGGTAATTTAGTCTCGGCAATTTTTCTTAAATCTTCTTCAGAAATAGTTGCGACTAAATCATTAGCTCCTTTAGCTGAACCTTTTTGAATTTTAGCTGCTTTCTTAAGTAAGAATCCAGCAGGTGGAGTTTTTAAAACAAAATCAAAGCTTCTATCATCATAAACTGTAATTTCACATGGAACAACATCGCCCATTTTATCTCTAGTTGCTTCATTAAACTTTGTACAAAATTCTTGTAAATTAACTCCGGCAGGTCCTAAAACAGTTCCAACTGGTGGTGCTGGATTAGCTTTTCCTGCTTCAATTTGCAGCTTAATTTTCTTTACGACTTCTTTTGCCACGAAAACACCTCCTATAAAATTTTTGCTTTCGAGTGTAGTGGTCTAGGGCAAATCCTTTTTCCCTCCCACTAAACTATATGCAAATACATAAATTTGCAATTATGATGATAACATAAATAAACTAAAATTGCAAGCTTTAATCCACATAAAAAAGCCTTAATTTCATTAAAAAAATTAAGTTTTGCTCTAGCCTATATCAAAGAAGCTAATTTTTACCCCCAACTAATTTATAATACTCATCATATATTCTCTTTAAATCCCCATCTAAATCATCGGAAGCTAATTCATTTTGACAATTAACACAATAATATCTATCTTCTTTTACAGTAAAATTTTTATTGCGATAATTATACTCACATTCTTCATTCTTTACTATATAATTAACTAAACTATTACAAAAATAACAATATTTCTTTGCCATTATTTCATCACCCCTTTTTTTATAATTACATATTATTTTTATTTAAACAAAATACTGCATATAAAGGAATAGACTTTATCTTATTTTCTAAACCAAAATTCTTTTTAGAAATTCTTATTCCTAGCTTACAATTATTCTCTACCATAAATTTATTTAAACTACTTGATTTTACATTTTCACCCGCTTTTACTTCTATAGGGATTATACCTGTATTAGTATCAATTAAAAAGTCAATCTCTAACTTTTGAGGAACATAATAATAATAAATATCTAAATTATTTTTAATTAATTCTGTTGCCACATAATTTTCCACAATAGCCCCTTTAAACATAAAATCATTATCTAATAAAATATTATTATAAGGCATTCCCATTAGTTCATTTAATAAACCAACATCACTCAAATATAATTTAAAATTATCTTCATCCATAAAAGCTTTTAAAGGTGTTTCAAACTTATTTACATAGTAACATGGAATAACTAATTTGCTTGCCACTAACCAATCCATGGCACTTTCATAATCTCTATATCTTGCATTTTTATTTACTTTACTTACTTGATATTTTTTATTTTCTTTAGCTAATTGATTAGGAATATTTTTATATATTCTCTCTATTTTAATACTTTCATACATATTATTAGTATATTTATTCATATCACTTAAATAAGCATCAATAATACTTTTAGCAAAAGTATTAGTTTTAAAAAGAAAACCATCTTTATCTTCTAGATAAGCACTAACAATTTGGGGCATACCTCCTGTACATAAAAAAGTTAAATAGTCTTTTAATAGTTCTTCATGAAAATATTCCGGCATAGCTTTATCATTTTTAAAACAATCCTCAATTAAATCAATATATTTTTCTTTATTAATAGCCCAAAGAAATTCTTTAAAATTAAGAGGGTACATATACTCAATAATAACTTTTCCAACCGGAAAAGATTTATGAAATCTTTTAAGCTTTACTCCCAACAAAGAACCTGCGACTATAATTTTATAAGGAAACTCTGCTTCACAAAAATATTTTAAAGCCGCGATCAATTCTTCTGACTCTTGTATTTCATCTATAAAAATAATTGTATCAGTATTTACATCTCTTTTAAGTTCTAATTTAAATTCTTGAACTATGTTATCTAAAGAGTCATTTTTTTTAAATATTTCCCCAATTCTTTTATTTTCCATTAAATTAATATATATGTAATCATTGAAATTCTCTTGGCAAAACTTATTTATAATATAAGTCTTACCTACTTGTCTTGCTCCAATAACCATAAGTGGTGTTAGAATATGATTATCTTTCCAATCATTTAATACATTTATAAAATCCCTTTTCATATTTCATCACTACTTCTAGTTTATTATAAAATATCTTTTTTGTCAAGCTGATTTCACATATTTATGTGAAATGAAGAGTGCTAATTTCACATATTTATGTGAAATTAGCTAATTTTTAACATAAATCACCATTACTACTAGCATTTAAACTAAAATCTGCAAATTCTCCTTTTAAATATAAGGGGTAAGCTGCCGCGCCAATCATGGCCGCATTATCAGTACAATATAAAAGTCTAGGTATTAATAATTTAGCCCCATATTTATCACATAATTTTTGCATTTCTTCTTTCAAGTAATTATTCGCTGAAACTCCCCCGGCGACCACTAATCTTTTAATATTAGTTTCTCTAAAAGCTTTATCAACTTTTCTTACTAATTCATCTATAGCTACATCTTGAAAAGATCTAGCTAAATCCGCTTTATTTATTTCTCTACCCCTTTGAGTTTCATTATGTACTAAATTAATAATCGCACTTTTAAGCCCACTATAACTAAAATTATAAGTATCATCGAGCACCGGTTGGGGTAAATTATAAGTATGTTTCCCCTCTTTAGCTAACTTTTCCACATTAGGTCCACCTGGGTATTTAAGGCCCACGACTCTGGCAACTTTATCATAACATTCTCCAATCGCATCATCTAAAGTTTCTCCAAGCTTTTTAAAAGTGTAATCATCTTCCATAATTAATAATTCCGTATGGCCCCCACTTACAATTAAAGAAATCATTGGGTATTCCATTTTATCTTCAATATTATTGGCAAATATATGACCAATTAAATGATTAACGGCAATTAAAGGTTTATGATAAATTAAAGCTAAAGTCTTGGCGGCCTCAATTCCCACCATTAAACTTCCAGTTAAACCCGGCGCATAAGTTACGGCAATTGCTTGCATATCTTCAATTTTCATTTTGGCCTTTTTTAAAACATCTTCTAAAACCAAAGTTATCGCTTCGGTATGCATTCTACTAGCTATTTCGGGAACTACACCCCCATATAAAGCATGAGTATCTATTTGTGTTGCAATACTAAGACCTATAATTTCTTTTCCATTTTTAACTATAGCCATACTGGTTTCATCACAAGAAGACTCAATTGCTAAAATATAAACATCCATCTTACTCACTCTTTCTTGCCATTAAATAAGCATCATCATTTTTATAATAATGTTCTCTTTTATAAATAATTTCAAAACCAAATTTCTCATATAATTTTAATGCGGGAATATTATGAGTTGCTACTTCTAAAGTCATAAGCTTCATATTTTCCCCACATTCACTAATTAAATAAGTTAATAAATTAGAAGCTATTTTCTCTCTTCGATGATTAGGATCCACCACTATATCTAATATATCACAAGTATCATATAAAACTGTTGCACTTATAAAACCTAAAATAACATCATCTTTTTCATAAATTATTACTTTAGAATAACCATCATCCAACATTTTTTTGATATTAACCAATTTTTCAAAATTTTGATGTAGTAATTTTCCTAATTCATTTATTTGAGGAATATCAAAAATATTCGCTTCTCTAACCATTTTGCACCTCAATCTTTTTCACATATAGAGGTGTTAATTCATGAGGATTAATTGGCGGTTTATCTTTTAAAAACTCCCAAACTTTTTCTATCTTAATTTTATTTTCTACGATTACTATTTTTTCTTTATAACTATCTTTTTCCTTATTATTTAAATACTTATAATCGCCTACTAATTCATGTTCTTGATTAAAACTACCAATAAATACTCCATTACGATCTTCTATACCTAAAGTTATATTCTTATCATAATCTAAAGATGCAGCTTGTAAAAAAGATATAGGTTTAAGTAATATATTCTTGGTATAACCCATAATTTTGGCTATAACTACTCCAATTCTTACTCCGGTAAAAGAACCAGGTCCATTTATTACAATAATTTCTTTTAAATCCGCCACTTCTAATTTATTATCTTCTAATACTTCTTTAATTAAATTAATAATAATCTCAGAATGTTTTCCACTTTCTATTATTTTTTCTTCTTTTATTTTACCATCTTTTAAAAGGGCTATAACTAAATTATTAAAATGACTATCAATATATAAAGTATACATCTATATACCTCCTTTCTAAATAAAAACTCACTTTTCAAGTGAGATTACAATACTGCATTACATAATTCTTCGTATTTTGCTCCCCGAGGATTAAATACTAAAATTCTTGTATTTTCATCAACAATCTTAATGTTTATATCAAGTCTTTCCTCCGGTAATCTATCTTCAATAAGTTCTGCCCATTCAATAATACAAACACCATCTTTATTAAAGTAATCTTCTACTCCAAAATCTTCTGATTCATCTATTCTATATACATCCATATGATAAAGGGTGGCTTCTCCTGTTGCATACTCTTTAACAATTGTGAATGTCGGACTCGTAATATTATCTTCTATACCTAAAGCATGAGCAAAACCTTTAACAAAAACTGTTTTCCCACTTCCAAGATCCCCATTTAAACATATAACCATTCCTGGAAATTTTTCACTCTCGATATTTTGTGCCAACTCTAGTGTATCATCTACACTTTTTGATGTAAATTTATAATCCATATCACTCACCTAAAGCTATTATAGCAGACTTTTATTTTATTGTTCAAGTATATTTCTAATATTTGACATATTTAATTTTATATCACCAAAAGATATTAGAAAGATCTAGCCTTTATTTGTATTTTGTTGTAAGAAAAAATTTTTATAGATACTATCTCATCCTCAAAAAAAATATCTACGCCTTGTAGATATTTCTTAATATGCATAATAAACAATTACCATAAATAGTACAAAACAACCAACATTTTGATACATACTAGCATTATAAGTAAATTTAATATTCAGGTGTAATAAAAATCATAAGATAAAAAGCTTCGGCAACTTATACTTCTCTAACCGTTACATATATATAATCTGATTTACCGTCAACAGTCACTGTTAATTTTGTTTTACCGACTCCTACCGCTTTTATAACTCCATCTTCAACTTTAATAACACTAGCATTATCTACATAGAAATATACTCTTTTGTTATAAATAGCTCCATCGGGGTAAACTTTATATTGTAATTTATGAGTATCACCAATGCTTAATTCTAAATCATTATCAACAATTTCTACCCTTGTTACTTGTTTATCTAAAACTGTTATTACCGCATAAGCCGTTTTACCATCCACAATTGCCCAAACCATAACTGAACCAGCACTTACTGCCTTTACAACTCCTGAAGAACTAATTGATGCAATGTTAGAATCAGCACTTACCCAAGTAATTTCCTTATTAGAGGCACTACTTGGAGTTATTGTTGCTTTTAATTGAAAAGTATCACCAACATACATTGTTTTAGCATCAGTATTTAAAGTTACTCCCGTAACTGCTTCATTACTATTAACTACTGTAATTGTTGCCGCAACACCTTTACCATCAACTGTCGCTTTAATAGTCGCCGTTCCCGTTCCAGTTGCTCTTATATAACCATTTTGACTAACTGAAACTATATTAGCATTACTTGTAGACCAATAAATTGTCTTATTACTTTGATTAACTGAAGCTATTAATTGATAAGTATCTCCAACATTCATCGTTTTAGCATAAGTATTTAAAGTTATACTTAAAGAACTAGAAGTATTACTATTATTATTATTTGTTACTTTTAAACTAGCCCGATTATCAATTACTGCTTTTCTATTACCATTACTATCAATAAAATATTCATAAATAACTTTTGTTGTATAAGTAAGTTTTTGTTTAACTACAAACTTAATTTGATAACCAACTAAACCAGTATTAGCTTTATTATAAACTCCTGTATAAATTGGTGTTTCTACATATAAACTAGTACCAGTTTCATTAGCTAAATTTCTAACTTCATCTTTAATTTTGGTATATTCTTTTGTTCCAATTGGATTAACTTTAGAACCATAATCAAAATAATCATCTTTACTTACCGCACAATTACCACTTATTTCATATGCTAATGGGTAATTAGAAATATATTCTTTATTTCCATAAGTACATGTAGTAGTATTTGTTGGTTTATTATTCGTACCAGGATTTGATGTACTTGGTGTTGTACTAGGTGTTGTACTAGGTTTGGTACTTGTACTAGGCTTTGTATTTGTACTAGAATTAGATGTAGAACCATTACTAGTACTATCACCACTAGAATTATCTTGATTATTATCTTGATTGTTATCTTCATTATTATCTATAACTGGATCATTACTATTATTTTTAACTTTTATTGTGTCAATTACATAATCATTTTCTTTTCCGCAAACTAATTTAACTTTAATTGTATAATCTTCATCACTAACTTTAGTCGCTTCGGCATAACTATTTGTTAAATCACAAGCTTTGCCATTTTGATCTTTAAATTCAATAATTAATTTTGAATCAATCATCTCCTTTAAAGTAATAGATACTTTACCATTTAAGTTTTCTGGCAATTTAGAGCCGGTAAAGTATTCACTTGCAGCTTCTTGCATAATTTTTAAATTAGTTCCAATATTTGATGGCACATCTTGTTTTTTCTTATTAATGATAGAAATAAACCATAAAATTAAGAAAATTACTACTAAAAGGATTACCATTTTAATTAGTAAAGATTTCCAATTAATTTTTATTTTTCTTTGTTTATCTTCATACATAAACAATTCCCCCTTAACCAAATATCTTTAATATTCCCTGAATATTGCTTGGTTTTGCGTGTTATAATACCATAAATATCATATTTTGTCAAATTTTACTTATTGACTAACAAATGTTCGAGTGTTATAATAAACATGCTTTTTGTGATAAATTAAATTAAAGTTAACCAAACTAATAAAAAAGGAGTAATGTATATGGACAAAATAATTATTAAAGGAGCCCGCGAAAATAATTTAAAAAATATAAACCTGGAACTTCCCAAAAATAAATTAATCGTTATGACAGGTGTTTCCGGTTCGGGTAAATCATCCCTAGCTTTTGATACTATTTACGCGGAAGGTCAAAGAAGATATGTTGAATCTCTTTCAGCTTATGCTAGACAATTTATCGGTATGAATGAAAAACCTGATGTCGATTCTATTGAGGGATTAAGTCCAAGTATTTCTATTGATCAAAAAACTACCAATAAAAATCCCCGAAGTACTGTTGGCACCATCACCGAAATATATGATTATCTCCGTCTTTTATTTGCTCGTATTGGTATTCCTTATTGTCCTAACCATCATATTCCTATTACTCGCCAATCCATTGAAGAAATGACTAATAAAACAATGGAATTAGAGGAAGGCACTAAAATTGAAGTTATGGCTCCCGTGGTGCATGGTGAAAAAGGTGAACATAAAGATTTATTTGATACTTTACGCAAAGAGGGTTATTCTCGCGTTCGCGTAAATGGAGAAATGCATACTTTAGATGAAGAAATAAAACTGGAAAAAAATATTAAAGATAATATTGAAGTTGTAATTGATCGAATTGTTTTAAATAAAGAAGAACGAAGTCGTTTATTTGAAGCAATAGAAAATAGTACTAAACTCGCTAATGGTAAAGTTTTAATAAATGTTATTAATGGTGAAGAAATATTAATGAGTGAATCTTATGCCTGTCCCCAATGTAACTTTTCTATTCCTGAATTAGAACCTCGCCTATTTTCTTTTAACGCCCCTTATGGTGCTTGTCCTGAATGTAAAGGTTTAGGAACTAAACTTAAAATTGGCGAAGCTCTTTTAATCCCCGATGATAGCTTAAGTATTCCAGAGGGTGGTATTAAAACTGTTAGTAGTGATTATAATATGGACATGGTGCAAATAAATGCCGTATGTGATTATTATCATATTGATATTAATAAACCTTTAAAAGATTTTACCCGTAAAGAACTTGATTTAATCTTATATGGTACTAAAGATAAAATAAACTTTAAATATGTTTCTAAAAATGGAAACACTCGTTATGTCACCGATTATTTTGAAGGTGTTATCAATACTTTAGAAAGACGTTATATTGAGACCACTTCTTCTTGGCGTCGGGAATGGTTAGAAACTTTCATGGTCGAATCTCCTTGCCCTAAATGTAAAGGTGCTAGACTTAATGATTCGGTATTAGCTATTAAAATAAATAAGAAGAATATTTTTGAAGTAACCAATTTAAGTATTTTAGAATTACGAGATTTTATTGCTAATCTAAAACTTACTCCCGAACAAACGGAAATAAGTGGTTTAGTTACTAAAGAAATATTAAATAGATTAGGCTTTTTAATTAATGTGGGATTAGGTTATTTAACATTATCACGAAGTGCTGGTACTTTATCGGGAGGCGAAGCTCAACGTATTCGTCTAGCCACTCAAATTGGTTCTAAATTGTCCGGAGTTTTATATGTTTTAGATGAACCAAGTATTGGTCTTCATCAAAAAGATAATGCTAAATTAATTGAAGCTCTAAAAGAAATGCGTGATTTAGGTAATACTTTAATTGTCGTGGAACATGATACCGATACTATGCTGGCTAGTGACTTTTTAGTTGATATAGGCCCGGGCGCTGGTGAATATGGCGGAGAAGTAATTGCCGCTGGAACTCCCGAGGAAGTCATGGCTAATAAAAATTCTTTAACTGGTAGATATTTAAGTGGTTTAGAAAAAATCGAAGTTCCTAAAAAACGCCGTAAAGGAAATGGTCAATCTTTAAAAATAATTAAAGCCAGTGCTAATAATTTAAAAAATATTAATGCCGAAATTCCTTTAAATAAATTTGTATGTATAACCGGTGTCTCTGGTTCAGGTAAATCTACTTTAATTAATGAAATTCTTTATAAAACTTTAGCGGTTAAAATCAATCGTTCTAAACAAATACCTGGAGCTTGTAAAGATATTAAAGGTATTGAAAATCTTGATAAAGTTGTGGAAATTTCTCAAGATGCTATTGGTCGTACTCCAAGAAGTAATCCGGCGACTTATGTTGGTGTCTTTGATGATATAAGAGATGTTTTCACTAATACCAAAGAAGCCAAAATTCATGGTTACGATAAAGGACGTTTCTCCTTTAATGTTAAAGGCGGCAGATGTGAAGCTTGTTGGGGTGATGGTGTTAAAAAAATAGAAATGCACTTTTTACCAGATGTTTATGTTCCATGTGATGTATGTGGTGGTAAACGTTATAATAAAGAAACTTTAGCCATTAAATTCAAAGATAAAAACATTGCCGATGTTCTTGATATGCGCGTATCAGAAGCTTTAAAATTTTTTGAAAATATACCCAAAGTCTATAATAAATTAAAAATAATGGAAGAAGTCGGTTTATCCTATATTAAATTAGGTCAACCAGCCCCAACTTTATCAGGCGGCGAAGCAGGCCGGGTTAAACTAGCTAAAGAACTTCAAAAAAAACCTACCGGCAAAAGTATCTTTATTTTAGATGAACCAACAACCGGACTTCATAGTGAAGATATTAAAAAACTTTTAAAAATCTTAAATCGTATTGTTGATAATGGTGATACAGTCGTAGTTATTGAACATAATCTAGATGTTATTAAAGTTGCCGATTATATTATTGATTTAGGCCCTGATGGTGGTAATTTAGGCGGTGAAGTCGTCGCAACCGGAACTCCAGAACAAGTTGCCAAAGTAGAAAATTCTTACACCGGTCAATTTTTAAAAAAAATATTAAAATAACATGTTATAATTAAATGGGTTAATCTATAACAATTGATACGTTTGTCTCCGTATAATGCTGACTCTGACGGCTGGGCTAACGTGTTCAATGTGAATTCGAGTGGCTACCTCAACAACGACAACGTGAACAACGAGCGTGGTGTGCGTCCAATATTCTTTTACACTTATATATTTAGGTCAAGGCTTAAATATCGAAGAATTAGAATACAAGATTAATCCTTAAGAGTATTATCTTAAAACAAATGACTTTGATATTTTAAATCAAGTATTTAAAATTATAACAAAGTCTTTTTTTTACTTTTTAAAAAGGTGCCCCATTGGGGCACCAATTTAAAATCTTGCTATTTATTCTTAAAGTGGCCCCCAATGGGGGCCATTTTTTAACATTTTGTATCGAATTTTGGGAATTTACAACTTTTTTCGACAAATATTTTAAATTCATTATGATATTATGCCTATACAGGAGGGAAATGTATATGAATTATTATGATGAAATAGAACATATAATAAAAAAATATGAAATAAATAAAAAAGTAAGAGAATATCAAGAGAATAATGAATTAGTATTAACTTATTGGAATATTGGAAAACTAATTGTTGAAGCTCAAGGAGGAGAAAAAAGAGCTAAATATGGAGATGAATTAATTAAAGAATGGTCTAAGAAATTATCTTTAAATTATGGAAAAAAATATCAAGAAAGAAATTTAAGAAAAATAAGACAATTCTATATTATTTTTTCAAAACGGCCCACAGTGGGGGCCATTTCTTGGAGTCATTACCGAGAAATACTATCTATAAAAGATGAGAATAAAAGAAATTATTATATAAATTTAGCTATAAGCAATAATTTATCAGTTCGAGAATTAATAGAGGCCATAAAAGATAATTCTTATGAAAGATTATTAGAAAAACCAAATAAAATAGAAATAATAAATAATAATATAAAAGAAGAATATAAAATAAGAGAAAATATCAAAAATCCCATAATTATCAAATTAAATAAAGATGAACAAATATTAAAAGAAAAAGATTTAGAATTAAAGATATTAGCCAAATTACAAAATTTCTTTTTAGAATTAGGACAGGGCTATGCCTTAATAGATAATGAGTATAAATTTAAATTAGGTAATAAATATTATCATATTGATTTATTATTATTTAATTATAATTTAAATTGTTTTATAGTGGTGGAATTAAAATTTCGCGAATTAAGAAAAGAAGATAAAGGGCAAATAGAATTTTATATGAATTATATAGATCAAAACTTAAAGAAAGAATTTCATAATACAACTATTGGCATAATAGTAACTAAACATCAAGATAAGTTTATAGTATCTTTTATAAGTTCTCCTCAAATTATACCAATAACTTATCATTTAATTAATTTATAATTTTTATTTACATTTAATGTCAATACTACTCCCCTAATTGACCAAATTATAGTATAATTATATTGTGATAATCATGAATAAAAAAGGATTTACATTAATAGAACTTTTATCAACTATTGCTATTATGGGATTAATAGCCACTATGACTAGTGTTAATATTATTGAAATGCTAGATGATAAAAAAGCTAAAAATGAGCAAAATAAAAATAGCATTATTTCTACCGCAGCTTGTGTATATCTTGAATTAGATGAAAATAAAGAGCTTAAAGAACAATGCTTAACTCCAGCTGGTTGTGACTTAACCACGGACCCCTTAGTTGCTAAAGGTTTAATAAATGAAGAAGATGTTGATAACCCTAAAGTTATTCACATATATAAAGAAAATAATACTAAAAAATGTATAGTAAAGGAAGATTAAAATGGCAAAATTATATTTTCGATATGGTTCAATGAATTGTGGCAAATCTACAGCAATCATTCAAGTTGCTTATAATTATGAAGAAAAAGGTTTTAAAGTCCTATTAATTAAGTCTTCACTAGATACTAAAGGTGATAATAAAATAGTTAATAGAAATAATTTATCACGTCAAGTTGATGTTTTATTACCACCTAATATGCCAGTATCACCCTATATCAAAGATGATATTGCGGCTATTTTAGTTGATGAAGCCCAATTTTTATCTCCTAATCAAGTCGATGAATTATATTCAATAAGTAAATTTAAAAATATTCCGGTTATTTGTTATGGTCTTCGCTGTGATTTTACCATGAAAGGATTTCCAGGGGCCACTCGCTTACTTGAAATTGCTGATAGTATTGAAGAATTAAAAAATATTTGTAAATGTGGCAGAAAAGCCACACAAAATTTGCGTTTAATTAATAACATTCCCACTTTTGAGGGTAATCAAGTAGTAATTGATGGCACCGATCAAGTAACTTATGAAAGTGTATGTGGAAAATGTTATTTAGAAATTAAGAATAAATCTAAAGAAGGTGTCCAATGAAAGAGAAAATTTTAGATGTATTAAAAGATGTTCATGAAGCTAAAACTTTAATTGAAATTAATGATTTATTAAACTTAACGACAGTTGAAGAACTTCAAGCTTTAACTAAAGCTTTAGATGAATTAATAGATGAATATCAAGTATTTAAAACTAAAAAAGATAAATACCTTTTATTAGCTAATTGTCCGGGTATTAAAATGGGCCATATTGCTATTAATAAAAAAGGGTTTGGTTTTGTTGTTTTAGACCAAGAAGATGATGTTTATATCGCCGAAGAAAATTTAAATGGTGCTATTCATAATGATATAGTTTTAATTGAAATTTTAAAAAAAGGTTTAAAACCCGAGGGCAAAGTTATTAGAATTGTTAAACGAAATCTTGATAATCTTGTGGGGGAAATTTATTTTGAGCATAATAAAGTTATGTTAAAACCAGATGATGATAAATTAAAAATAACCGTTTTTATTACTAACGAAACTTCTAAAGATTTAGTCGAGGGACATAAAATATTATGTAGTTTGCGTAAAAAACTAAATACTAATACTTATCTAGGGGATTGTCTAAAAATATTAGGCCATAAAGATGATGCGGGTATTGATATTTTAAGTATTGCTGGTAAATATGGTATTATCGCGGATTTTAGTCCTGAAACTTTAAAAGAATTAGAAACCATTCCTAATACTGTAGATCCTCAAGAATTAATTAATCGTCAAGATTTAACTAATGAAATGATTTTTACTATTGATGGTGATGGTACTAAAGATATTGATGATGCTATAAGTTTAACATATAAAGATAATATTTATACTTTAGGTGTGCATATTGCGGATGTTAGTCATTATGTTAAAGAAAATACTGCTTTAGGTGATGATGCTTATAACCGAGGAACTTCGGCTTATTTAGCTGATACAGTAATTCCTATGCTTCCTCATAAATTATCAAATGGTATTTGTTCATTAAATGAGGGGGAAATTCGTCTTACGATGAGTTGTGTCATGAATATTAACCAAAATGGCGATGTAGTCTCATATGATATTTTTCCAAGTTATATTAAATCTAATAAAAAAATGACTTATAATAAAGTCAATCAAATATTAGAAAAAAATGAAATTCCAGAAAGTTATGAGCCTTTTAAAGATACTTTATTTAAAATGAATGAACTAGCCCATATTTTACGGAAGAAAAAAGTTAATAAAGGCTATATTGAATTTGATATAGATGAAGCTAAAATCATTCAAGACGAAAATGGTAAAGCTATCGATATTAAAAAAAGAACTAGAGGCGAGGGCGAAAATTTAATTGAAGATTTTATGATTGCCGCGAATGAAACTGTTGCCAGTCATATTGCTAATATGGATTTACCTTTTATCTACCGGGTACATGCTAATCCTAATCCAGAAAAAATTGAAGATTTCTTAAACTTAGTCAAAGCATTAGGTTATACTATTCATACCAATATAAATGAAATAACCCCTTTATCGATGCAAAAACTTCTTAATGAATTACAAGATAAACCCGAATATTTCATTTTATCAACTCTTCTTTTACGCAGTATGAAAAAGGCCGAATACTCTAAAACTAATATTGGTCACTTTGGATTAGCAAGTAAAAATTATACTCACTTTACTTCCCCAATTAGACGTTTCCCTGATTTAATAGTTCATCGTTTATTAAAAACTTACTTAATTGATAAAGACTTTTCCATGGGAACTATTAACTATTTAGAAAGTTATTTAGTGATGGCTTCAGAGCATTCTTCCGAGCGCGAAGTTGCTAGTATTAATGCCGAACGAGATGTAACTGATATGAAAATGGCTGAATATATGGAAAGTCATATTGGTGAAGAATATGATGGCATAATTTCCACCGTGACTAATTTTGGTTTCTTTGTCGAATTAGATAATTTAATTGAAGGCTTAGTTCATGTTAATAATTTAAAAGGTGATTATTATAATTATGTTCCCGAGTTATTATCTTTAGTAGGAAAAAATACTAAAAAAACTTATCGGGTTGGTGATAAATTAAAAGTTCGCGTTATAAATGCTTCTAAAGAAGCTGCCCTAATTGACTTTGAGATAGTGAGTGATAAATATGATCGAAATTAAAAATAAAAAAGCTTACTTTGATTATTATATATTAGAAGAATTTGAGGCCGGCATTGTTTTATCAGGTACCGAAATTAAATCTATTCGTAAAGGTTCCGTTGATTTAAAAGATACTTTTATTAACATTAAAAATAATGAAGCTTATTTATTAAATATGTATATTGCTAAATATGAAGAGGGAAATATTTTTAATCATGATGAAAGAAGAACCAGAAAATTATTATTACATAAAAAAGAAATCTTAAAACTAAAAGAAAAAATTCAAATTGAGGGTTATACTTTAATACCTTTAAAATTATATTTCAAAAAAAATATAGTTAAAGTTTTAATCGGCCTAGCTAAAGGTAAAAAAGTATATGATAAACGTGCTAGTATTAAAGAAAAAGACTTAAAAAAAGAAGCGAGATATTATTAAATATTTCGCTTTTAAATATCTTGCTTTTAAATATTAATTTTTGAAATAATCCCAAAAAAGTAATAAAGAATTAGCAATTAAAATCCAACCCGCAATAACTAAAACTATATTAGAAACAAATATACTAAATATTCCGAGTATTATTAAGATAATATTAGAAAGTAAAGTTAAATTTAAATAATTTCCAAAACTAATTTGATTAAGTACTCTAGTAATTCCCAAGAATATTAAAAAGAAACCTACAATATATCTAATTCCCAGTTCAATACTTTCCGCTAAAACAATAAGAAGTAAACCAGCAATTATAGATACTATGGCTACACTTAAATTAATTTTCTTATATTGAGCTAATTGTTTATAACGCATATAATCAATTAAACACTTTATACCATAAACTATTATTAATATACCTAATAAATAAAACATTAAGGTTACTGCTTCATTACTTTTAAAAGCTAAAACTATACCTAGTAATAAATATAAAACCGGTGTAAAAACTGATTTTTTATTATAATTATTTACTTTTTTTGGTTTTATTATTTCTGTATTCATTATATCACCACTTTAATTAATTATATAATGTTAGTCACTTTAAAGCAAGTAGAAATTATGTTATAATAAATAATAGAATATGGAGGGATTTAAATGTTAACTAAAGATGATATACTAAAAATATTTCATTCTTATAATTTAAATTCTTTTAATTATGGCCCTACTATTTATGAAAATAATCATGAATTAGGTATTTGTCTAGATCTAAAAGATTCGACATTTAGTTATTTAACTAGAGCTTTTATTTTTAATAATTCTATAGATTTAGATGAATTTTTAAAGAAATATACCTGGTATAAAAATAATTATAAAACTTATAATGTTAAATTAAGTCTTGATAATTATGAAAATAAAAAACCCCAAGTTAAATATTTTTATCAAAATCAAGAATTAACCTTTAATGATATGTTAAATTTAAATAATATAATAGATAGTAATAAACAAAATATTGCTGATAATTATTTAAAAAATGCTTATCTTTTAAATATTGAAGCTCTAACTAATTATTTAATTAATTTAAAAAATAATAATTACAATCTAAAAAAAGAAAAAAATGATCTCAAAATCCAAGAAAATGATTTAAAATATGAACTATTAGCCAATCTAACTCTTTATTATGGCAAAGAAAGAACTTTAGCTAAAAAAGCTGTTTCCCTAGAAAATATCTTCTCTTCAACTAATGATATTAATCTTTTAAAGAGTAATTTACAAAATATTAAAACTAAAAATCTCGATGAAATTAAAAATTATTTACAAACTCTTATAAATTTAATTAAAGAAGATGAACTTAATGATAAAAACTTAATTAATATTTATTCTAATAGTATTTATAAATATAATATCAGTATTTTAAATAAACAAATTGAATTTGTCAAAAATAAAATAGCCGCGGAAAAAAACTTTAATTTAAAAGGTAGTAAATTACATAATATTGATGAAGAATTAAAATCATTTCTAAAAAATAGTCCTACCCCCACTAAATTAAATGATTATTTAGACCAAAATAAAAATATTATCAATAAAAAATATCTTAATCTTACTGATTTAACTAAAGCATATAGTCTAATAAGTGGTAATAAATTAGATATTCCTCAAACTAAAGAAGAAGAAGATAATAATTTAGATTTTTATTTTAATAATTTAGAAAATAATATTAAAAATAATTTAATATTATATACCTCTTTTTATAAAGATATTTGTAATTATATAATTGATAATAATTACCCCGACCTAAATACTATTAAAAATAAATTTGATTTTACTTATTACTACAATGAATTAGATAGCATAATTCATAATGTTAATAATAATCATTACTTATTAAATTATTTTAATCATATTAATTTTAAAACCTTAGATGATTATCTAAATTCTATAATTGATATTGCTAAAACTTTAGAAAATACTAATATTCCTTTAAATAAATCTCTAGAAGTATTTGCTATCTCTAAAAATCATAAATATCAAGAAATGAGTTTAACTCCCTTATATACTACTGAATCAACTTATTTAATTAATATTCCATCTCATACTAATATTATATATATACCGAGTAAACTTATAATAGATGAAAAAACAAAAGAAATATCTTTAATTAGTAGTGTAAGTATTTATTATCAAGGTTATATAAAAAATACTAATGAGACTATAATAGTAAATAAATATCATCCAAATAATATTAAAGATAAAAAAATAATTATTACTACTGATTTAATCTTAGATACTAAATATACATTTTATAAAGGAGAATTATCATGAATAAAGAAGAATTTCTAAAAGAATTAAACCATCAGTTACGCTACTTAAATAAAAAAGATCGTAATTATGAATTAGAAAAATATGCTAATTTAGAGGATTATAATTTAAATCCTAAAGAAATAGCTAAAAGTATATATAATAGCTATAATATTCCTGTTAATTTAGATAAAGAAACTTTATTTAATTCCGTAAATATTATTATAAATAAATTACAATCTAAAAATCAAAAAATTATTCTAAACATTCTTAAATTCTTTTTATATTTATTATTTTTATTAATAGTAATTAAAATACCATTTATTTATATAAGGGATTTACTTGGAACATTTTTTGAAAATTCTTTCACAAATAATAGTTATATAATCTGGAATTTAGCTTTTGAATTATTATATGCCTTAACTACAATTATCATCTTTATTAATCTAATAAAAAAGAAAGCTCTAGAACTTAAAAAAAAGTAGAGATATCTCTACCAATGACAAATATACATGCCTATGTTTGAATAAGAAGAAGCAACATAGGCATGTTTTTTTGTTATTTTTAAGAAGGAATGTATG
>CANQXQ010000013.1 GCA_947627845.1 uncultured Bacilli bacterium
TTTCTAATTCTTTTATAGACTTATCATTTTCTAAAATTTTCATTTGCCTAATCGCGGAATTATTAAGCTTTATCAATCTTTCTTTTTGCTTTATACCATCATTAATAAGTTCCGCATTTGTATTTTCTAAATTACATAAAATAAGTAAATGTTTTAAGTCTGTATAATCACGGATGCTTCCTTCAATATTAGGATTTTTATCTCGCCATTCTTTCGCAGTCATCCCAAATAAAGCAACATTTAAAACATCAGCTTCTTCAGCATAGGCATATTGTTTTTGTTTTTCAGTTAATTTAGGAATAATATTTTTTTTAATTGAATCTGTATGAATATGATAATTAGATTTAGCAAGCATTCTACTAGCTGTCCAATCAACTTTATATTGATATGCTTCATTTCTTTTCAGTCTCTCAAACTCTTGAATAACATATAATTTAAATTCTGGCGACAGCCAACTTGCAAATTCTAAGCTATGTCACTACAGGCATAAGTACCACCATTATTACCGGATTTAGATATTAATCCGATTGCATTGGTTTCTTTAATCCATTTTTGAGGAGACATATAAAAACTATTTCTTCCAGCTGAATTTTCAAAGGTCGTAAATTCGACACCTTTGAAATTTTCATTATTTAATTTTTCCCATAAACCTAAATAAGCAATAACATCTCTATTTCTCATCCAAGTTTGAATTGGAATTTTAGGCTCTTCTGGATTAGCATACCTAGCCAAATCAGTAAGAGAAATATACTCTTTATTGCCTATTCTCATTACATTAATTTTATTGTTATTAACATTTATTTCTGTTTTAATTATGTCTTCTTTCATATTTACCCCCTCAATCACTAAAATAATTTTATCATAAATTATTAAATATTAAAACTCGAACTTATCAAATAATTTAAAAAGTCCGAGTATCAATCAATTTGGTGCCTTACAAAAAAGAGTACAACAACTTTTAATTACTTATTTTTGTTTTCTTATTATCTAAATAAAACTTAGATAATAGATAATCATCATGACTATCTCTGCATAAATTTTTTTCTTTTGAAATATCATAAAAAATACTTTTTCCATCTTCTGTAATAAGTTCATTCCATTCATGTTGCAATCTTCCCGCCATACCACGCACAAGAAATAAAGGTGTTTTCATATAACAATTGTTGAGTAAAAGCTTTAATAAACGAGCCCTACCAGCACATACGCCTTTTCTCCTATTAAAAGTTACAATAGGATCCTGTGTATCTCTTCTACTATAATTGAATGAACCATCAGGCATTGTTCCATCATTATCATATTCAATATTTGAACAACACCATTTATAGACAAATTCACATTTAACTTCATCACTTGCACTTTTTATATTATCAGGAGTGAATTTATAAAAATTGAAAGCAATTCTTCTAAAATCTTCCGCTCTTACTCTAGCGTTATCAGTTAATTTACTTAAAAGTATTTTAAAATTACTATCATCACAATGCAAAGACCACCAATCAAAAGAATTTTCACCAAAAAATGGAATTTCTTCTTTTCCTTTAACTATATCAATACAATTTGAAATTTTTACATTTGTTGGTAAATTTTCTATTTCTAACGAACATCCAATACCCATTTTTAAATTGCTTATATCAAGAATAATTTCTTTGTTTGATGGAATTCTTGATAAAGAATCGCATAACATATTAAAACCAGCTATTTCATTAGGACGTGAATTAATAGAAATAATAATATTTAAATTCAAATTATTAGGTATAGAATTAATATAATCAACAATTGTTTCTGGTAAAAAATCTTGAGCATTAATTATTAAACTATTATTAATAAGCGAATAACGAACTCCCAGTTTATCATACCAAATATTTTTTTCATAATGTTTATCAGGTGTTTTATTTGCATTTGTTGTTAAAGTTTTTCTTGAAGGAATAGGAGTATAAACATGATCATGACTGTATTCATGTGATGTTCCGTTACCAATATTTTTTAATATTTCTAGCATAAAACCTCCTTATCAATTACCATATGGCATATGTCAATATGCAAGTGTGTTTTCTAAATTGACAAATATATCAATTTAAACTATAAATATTATATCAAAATTTCAAAAATTTTAAAACTCGAACTATAAAAGTCCGAGTATCAATCAATCTGGTGCTTATGGTGGGACTTGAACCCACATGAGTTATCCTCGCCAGATTTTGAGTCTGGTGCGTCTACCATTCCGCCACACAAGCAAGTAACCTTATTATAGCACACAAATAACCAAAAAAGAAGATATTAATCTTCCAAAATTATACCCTTAGCCCTAACTAATTCCATCATATTTAGAATTGATAATTTAGAACTAACTAAATCATCAAAGTTAATATTAACATCTTTAAATCGACAAGTTTTTAAATCACAATCTTGAAATTTAGTACTAATAAAATTATCTAACTCAAATTCACAATTAAAAAATATAATTTTTATAAACTTATTATGTATATATATATTTTCTCTAAATGTAACTGTCTCTATTTTCCCCTCTAATATTGTATTTTCCCATTTAGAGTATTGTACAATACCTCCAATAAATAAAGTATCTTGCATCTTATCTTCAAAAAAACTAACATTAGTAAACTTACAATTTTCGAAAATAACTTTGTTAAAATTACATTCTAAAAAACTAGTATTTAAAAACTCACAATTAATAAATTTTATTTTAGCCAAAAAAACATTATTAAAATTAACATTACTAAATTTACAATTTAAAAATTCTACTTCTCTAAAAGTTTGAAATTTTAACTCATCTTTTACTATTTCTTCTTTTTTAAATCTAATATTAGAAATATTAATCTCTTTATAATTATTAAAACTATCTTCTAAAAGATCATGACTAAACTCCCATTTCATTATTTTCCTCTTTATACATTGAGGAAAATAATTCTTTTTCCCCATCATCTATCTTTTCTTCTTGTAATTCTGGAAGTTCATTAATTGAGGCTAATCCCAAGCAATCTAAAAATTCTCTAGTCGTGCGATATAAATTAGGTCTGCCTGGTAATTTTGATTTACCGGCTTCTTTAATTAAACCTTTAGCCACTAATCTTCGAATAATATAAGTACTACTTACTCCTCGCATTTCATCAATTTCAATTCTTGTGATAGGTTGATTATAAGCAATAATTGCTAATACTTCTAACGCCGAAGGACTTAAAGTATTAGTCTCGGGATTTTCTACTAATTTTTGATAATATTCTTTATGTTCTTCTTTAGTTGTTAATTTAAAAGCATCTCCCAAATAACTAATTCTAATGCCGCGATCCGCACTTTCATAATTACTTTTAAGTTTTAATAATAATTCTTTTGCTTCTTCTAAATTAATATTCATAATTTCACATAAACTATTAAGCGAAATTCCCTCATCCCCTACCACAAATAAAATACCTTCTAAAATTCCCAGCTTATTCATGAACTTCCCTCCTTTCAATAATAATTGGTTTAAAATTATCTTCTTGACTTAATATTATTTCTGAATTTTTACTCATAGTTAAAACTGATAAAAAAGTTACGATTAAAAAATCGCGATTATTATCTTGAAATAAATCTAAAAATTCTATCTTATCTCGCACTTTTAAAATATTTCTAATATCATCTATTCTTTTTTCAATACTATATTCTCTTCTAGTTATTTTAGTATTAAGAGGCTTAACTAATCTTTCTCTTTCTTTAAATTTTTTTAAAGCTTCTAATAATAAATCTACTGAAATACCCTCAAATTTTATTTCTGAACTATCTACAATTTCATCTAATTTCATCGGACTTTTAGTATAAAAATTATTTCTTTTATGCATCATATCTTCTAAAGAATTAGTAATCTCTTTATACTTTTCATATTCTGCAATCTTTCTTCTTAAATCTTCTTCCGAATCAATATGAAATTCTTCGTTATTGGCCTCATCACTACTATCATCATTAACTAACATTTTGCTTTTTAAATGAATTAACTCCGCGGCCATGACTAAATAAGAACTAGCAATATCGATATTTTTATTTTTTTGTTCTTCAATAAAAGTTAAATATTCATCAATAATTACTTTAATATCTATTTCATATATATCTATTTTAGCGGTTTTAACTAAATGTAAAAGAAGGTCTAAAGGCCCTTCAAAATCATTTATACAAAATTTATAATCCATAAAAATCCCTCCCCATTGGACTTTTATTTACAATTAAATCCTTGAGCTTCCATTTCAAAACTAACTACTTTAGGTTCTGTATCTAAAGCAAATGAATCGGCATTAAAAACATAAAATCTTTTCGCCTTTGTTAAATCAATATTAGTTGTTACATTAAAAGCATCACTAAGTTCACTTCCTGAAAATACTGAAACTATTCCCTCTTCCGTATTATAAGTCGCGGCTAAATTACGATAATTATTATAATTATCTAAAAAATTACTGGCTGTTTTAGGGTAATTTACTTCACTAATTACAGTTTTTAATTTATTTTCTTTAAATATATACGTAACTTCTTCATAAGCACTACTACAAACTAAATTTTCAACTCCTTCATCATTAGGTGTTAAATAAAGAGGTGGGTAATCTAATACATCTTTTTTAGTCATTGCTATTTTCCTAACATTACTAGCTACATTTAAATTTAAAGCATTATTCATTGCCATATTAGATCCCGCATTTAAATAACCACTACTGATTATTTTAATTCTTTGTAAAAGCGTTTGATTTTCATCATATAATTCAATATAATAATTTTTATCAGTAACTCTATAAGAAGCATTCGAAATATTTTCGATATTGTAAGCCAAAGTATTATTTATTGCATCAATATTAAATGCACTTAATGCTATTTCTTCATCTTTAACAATTAAATCCTCACTTAAATCATAAATAACTTGTTCTGGTTCTTCCTCTTCGGGAGGAACAACCGGATTAATAGGATTAGAACTAGGATTATTAATTTGAGGTTCAGTATTTAAATATTTATTTACAAAATTTGATATTTCCGGCATAAATATAACTGCTAAAACAAAAACTGTCATAATTATAAAAATTCCCCAAGAACTTTTTCGTCTACTTTCAAAAACCCCAATAGTTACTGGTTTTAATTCCTCTTGTTCTATTTGCATATTTTTAACTTTTTTTCTAGCCATATCAATTCCTTCTTATCTTTTTTTATTATATCAAAAAAAAGCCCAAATAAAAAGAACTAATTAGTCCTTTGGATTAAAAAATATTGTAAGTATCGCCGCAAAGACGACAGCCCCCACTATCGCGGCACCTCCATTAACTAAAATTCCAGTAAATATACCCAAAATACCTTTAGCTTGATAACCCTCTATACCACCTTTATATAAAAGATAACCAAAATTAGAAATAATTGTAGAAGCTCCTCCCCCAGCTAATTTAATTAATTTATCATATACTCCAAAAAATCCTAAAATGGCACCTAAAACTGTAAACATTGAAGTAATATGCCCGGGAGTCAATTTAGTATTATCTAAAATTAGTTGAGCGACTAAACAAAATAATCCCGCGACAATAAAAGCCCATAAAAATATCATTATAATACCTCCAAACTAACTGCATGGGCAATCCCTGGAATACCCAATTTTTGATTAGCCATCGTCACGGATTGTAAAGAACCTGTAGCAATTATTAAAATCTTTTTATATTTTCGCGAATTTAAGATTTTATCAAATAAAACTAAAGGTAAAGCTATTGGTCCACTAGCCCCGGCATAAGTATCTTGACTATTAGTATAAATTTCACAACCAGCATCCATATATTTTTTTAATTTAATATCATGCACTTTATCAAGCATTTCTAAAAATATTTCGCGTCCCACTAATCCTAAATCACCGGTTAAAATAAGATCATAATAATTAGCATTCCTTTTCATTTCTGTTAAATGTGTAACTAAAGTTTTAACTGCCGCTGGAGCCATAACTGCACCCATATTATTAACATCTTTAACTCCCATATCAACACTTTCTCCAATAGTTGCCGATTCTATTTTAATATTACTTTGCTCATTTGTTAGGATTGTAGCAACCGCTCCTGTTGCTGTAAAAGTTGTAGTATGTTTTTTTACCGCCCCATATTCTACCGGGTAACGAAATTGTCTTTCGGCATTTAAATTATGACTACTAGTTACCCCTACAACTCTTTTAGCTAATTTCCCACTAATAAAAGTGGCCCCTAAAATCAATTCTTCACAAAAACTAGCACAAGCACTATATATACCTAAATAAGGTATTCTAAATCTAGCCGCATTATAACTACTAATACTTATTTGATTTATTAAATCTCCTCCAATTAATAAATCTATTTTACTATCAGTAAGTTTATTATAATTAAGTATATTATCAACGACTACTTGTTGCATTTTAATTTCTGCTTGTTCAAAAGTCTTTTCTCCATAATAATAATCATCAATCGCTAAATCATAATTATTTAAAAGTCCATCTTTTTCTAAAGGACCCACTAAAGAAAAATAATCTTTAAGATATACATTATTAAATTTTTTACTAGCCAAACATAATCACTCTCACAATCACTAAAACAAATGCACTTAATATTCCAAATAAAATAACACTTCCAGCAAGTTTAAAAAAATTAGCTCCAAGACCTGTAATTAATCCCTCTTTTTTATAATCTAAAGCACTACTTGAAACTGAATGGGCAAATCCTGTTGTCGGTAAAAGTAATCCCGCTTTGGCTTTACTCATCCAATTATCAAAGAAACCTAAAGCTGTAAATAAAGAAGCTATAAATATAACAATTAAACAAGTCCAAGTACTAGCATCTACTCTTGATAATTCAAAAATTCCCATTAAAAGTTGAATTATACCCTCAACCATAAAACCAATTAAGCCTCCCACTAAAAAGGCAACTAAAGCATTTTGTGTTTTATTTTCTTGGGGTTCATGTTTTTTCACTAACTTTTGATATTCATCTTTATTCATATTAACCTCCACCCTTATTATGAAAAAATAAAAAAAAGTTATACATTTTTTGTGTATAACTTTAATATTATCAACAATTAAGCTTGAACTAGTTCACTTTCGTATAAAACAACTTTACCTTTTTTTAAACTAGCTTTAACATCAATAACTCTTTGATTAGATGATCCACAATATTTAAGTAAAAAACTATGTAATTCATCTTTATATTGCCCATCCACTAAAACATCAATATATTTTAAAACTTCTTTGTCCATTAAATCTCGGTCCATTAAAAATCCTGACCATACCCAAATAGTTTTATTAGGGTATACAGCTTTAAATCTTTTAGCTAATTTTGTTGTTCCCTCAATATTTTTAGGATGCATTGGTTCTCCTCCTAAAATTGATAAACCCTCAATATAATCATATTTAGCCAAATCTAATATTTTATCAATTACTTCATCTGTAAATTCCTTTCCCCCATTAAAATCATGAGTTTCCGGATTAAAGCAATTAAAGCAATTAAAAGCACACCCTTGCATAAATATTGATACACGAACTCCTGGCCCATTAGATATGTCCATTTTTCTAATTTTATTGTATCTCATAATTAAACTTCTTCAGCATCTTTGTTATCGATATGCATAACTCTTTCTTTAATTTCTTGGGTTCTTCCTTTATTCCAGAAATTAGAACCAATATAACCACAAGTTCTTCTTGCTACATTCATTTTATCATGATCTCTATTTCCACAATTAGGACAATACCATTCCATATTATCATCAATTAATATTTCTCCGGTATAACCACACTCATGACAATAATCTAGTTTAGTATTAAGTTCTGCGTACATAATATTATCATAAATAAATTTTATAACTTCAATAACTGCTTCTAAATTATTACTTAAATTTGGCGTTTCAATATACGAAATAGCTCCTCCTGGACTTAAAGCTTGAAATTCACTTTCTAGTTTTAATTTAGTAAAGGCATCTATTTCTTCAAATACTGGAACATGATATGAATTAGTTATATAATCTCGATCAGTAATACCTTTAATAACTCCAAATCTTTCTCTTAAACATTTTGCAAATTTATAAGTAGTAGATTCAATTGGGGTTCCATAAACACTGTAATCAATATTTTCAGCTTCTTTCCAAGTTTTGCAAACTTCATTAAGTTTCCGCATTACTTGTAAGCCAAATTCTTTACCTACCCCATTATCAGTATGAGAATGACCTGTCATATATTTAACACATTCATAAAGTCCTGCATAACCTAAAGAAATTGTGGAATAACCATTATGTAGTAAATCATGAATAGACTCACCCTTTTTAAGTCTAGCTAAAGCTCCATATTGCCATAATATTGGGGCTACATCACTAGTAGCTTTAGAAAGTCTCTTATGTCTAATTTGTAAAGCTTTATGACATAACTCTAATCTTTCATCAAATATTTTCCAGAATAGATCCATATCTTTATCACTTGATAAAGCTACATCTACTAAATTAATAGTTACAACACCTTGATTAAATCTACCATAATATTTAGGTTTGCCATTTTCATCAACATAAGGAGTTAAGAATGAACGACATCCCATACATGGGTAACATTGTCCATTTCCATTTTTATCAACCTTAAGTTGTTTCATAATTTTTTCTGATATATAATCCGGAACCATTCTTTTAGCTGTACATTCTGCGGCTAGTTCAGTTAAATACCAATATTTGCTATTTTCATGAATGTTATCTTCTTCAAGTACATATAGAAGTTTAGGAAATGCTGGAGTAATATAAACTCCTTTTTCATTTTTCATTCCCTCAATTCTTTGTTTTAAAACTTCTTCAATAATCATTGCTAGTTCTTCTTTATATTCATCTGTTTCTCCTAGATACATACAAACAGATAAGAAAGGAGCTTGACCATTAGTTGTCGTCATAGAATTAATTTGATATTGGAATGTTTGAACTCCATCTTTAATTTCTTTAGCTAAATCTTCTTTAGCATATTTTTCACAATCTTCTTTATTAAATTTTCTGGCTTTATATTTTTCTAAATAACGATTATAACTATCTCTAACAAATGGTGCTAAATGGGTTAAAGTAATTGTACAACCACCATATTGACTAGAATTAACTGCTGTAATAAGTTGAGTTGCAATCGTCATAGCGGTTAAAAATCTGTGTGGTTTTTCAATCATTACCCCATTAATATTAGTTCCATTTTGAAGCATATCTTCCAAATTAATTAAATCACAATTATGTAAAGCATTTTGTGCAAAATAGTCTGCATCATGAAAATGAATAATCCCCTCATCATGGGCTTTAACTATATCTTCAGTTAGTAAAAATCTTCTTGTAATATCGGTACTTGTAATACCTGCTAAATAATCTCTTTGGGTGGTAACTACTTTAGCATCTTTATTTGAATTTTCCGTATTCCAATAATCACTTTCGCCATCAATTAATTCTTTAATTGAAACATCTGTAGTGTTACTTTTTCTAACAAGTTCTCTTGTATAACGATAAGTAATATATTTTTTAGCTAATTTATATTTACCAATAGCCATTAATTTTTCTTCAATAATATCTTGAATGTCTTCAACTAACATTCTTTTTTTACCCAATTTTTCAATATATTTTATAATATTTTTTATTTGGGTACTACTTGCTTGATCTTCTTCTTCAACCTCCGCATTAGCTTTCATTATTGCTTGTTCAATCTTTTCTGGTGAATAATCCACCATGTGTCCGTCTCTTTTAATTATTTTCATAATTCTTTACTCCTTTTCCATTTACCATGGCAAAAGTATAGCATATTTAAAAAAATAAGTAATGATGCAATTGCAACATTTTACAATTTTTGTTATAATTTTTTTAAGAGGTGTAAAATGATAAAAATTTTTGATCAAATTTCTTCCCCAAATAAAGCCAAATTACTTCGTATTTTAAAATCTCATAGCTTTACATTTAATATAGAGACAAGTATAATGTCAACTATTCAATCGGATAACATTATAGGTATTATAGCTAAAGGTTATGCTGAAATTATTCGTACCGACCATAATGGCAATGAAAGTGTAATCGAAGAACTTGAAGAAGAAGATATCTTTGGCACGGAAATATCTTCCCTAAAAAATGCTGAATATGATATTATTGCAAAAGAAAATAATACCGAGGTTATTATCATCGAATATAATGATATTATTAATTGTAAAGAAAATAATAAAGCTTTTTATAACGAATTTATTAAAAATCTTTTACAAATATTTACTCTTAAAATAAAAGAAAAAAATGAACGTTTAAATATTATCACCAAAAAAACAATTCGCGATAAATTACTCGAATATTTTAGCATAGAATCCAAAAAACATGGCTCTAGTTATGTTTATCTTTCCTCCACATTTACTGCCCTAGCTGACTTTTTAGCAATTGATCGAAGTGCCATGACTCGGGAACTTAAAAACTTAAAAGATGAGGGTTTAATTGAAGTAAAAGGCAAACGTATAACTTTACTTTATAATAATAATTGGATTTAATTAATAAATGAACATGGAATAAAATAAAAATCATCTCTATTAAAGATGAAATATATTTTATTAAAAGCCATTATAAGTATAAGTAATACCTAGTTGTGTAAATACATCATATTTACAAAATTGGTTACACTATTTAAGCTGTTCACTTGTTTTATAATTATATATAGTATATAATTTTTATAGGAATATTCAGTTGTTGAGTGTCTACCAAATCTCTTAAAGAGAGGAGGTTTGATATAGTGAAAACTAAGACTTTTGTAGTAAAAGTTCTAAAGCTCATTACTATCATTTTATTTCTCCTTATCATTATGATAGTAGTAATAAAGAAATGACACTTAATTCATAAGAATTAAATGTCGAACTAATTTTTAGGGTAGACATTCAACTTGCTCATGCTGAATGTTCCCTTTTTATTTTATGCAAATTCCCTTGCTAAATACATAATATCATAAAATTAGCATTTATACAAGTTATAAATAACAATATGGAGGGGCCTACCAGATTTGAACTGGTGCTCGGGGAGTTGCAGTCCCATGCCTTACCACTTGGCTAAAGCCCCATATTAATATATATTCAACCAAAACCAGTAATATTATTGTATTATAATTATTTTCATTTGTCAATAAAATAGACCACAAATCCGACTCTTAATTGAGGTATATTTATGGTCTCTTATTTATTTAAAACTCTTTTAAGTCCTAAATTTTCCGTTTTTTCTATTTTTTCAAAAATATCATAAGGATCAATTGAATCTGCTTGTTCCGTACAACTTTTCATAAACGCTAATGTATCACCACTTAATCTTTTTACCATTTGTACCGCTAAATAATTGCCCATAATATATGGGTAAGCTTCATATAACTCAAAAGGTTTAAGAATAAGGTCTTTTATACAATTATCACATTTTCTTTTAACCCATTTATCAATATTTAAAAAATCTGGATCTGCTTCTAAAATTTTATCAATATCTTCTTGAGTAAACCAACTAGTTAAATTTTTAATAGCTTCTAAATTACTTTGATACTCATCTTCATAAGTTATCTTCCCTTTTTCCAAATAACTTTTTAAATAATTAACTAAAACAATATTTTGCATAATTAAAATAGTAGAATTTTTAAGGCGATCCGCATTTATGGCAAGTAATTCATCTTCCTTAATTCCTTTATCTTTTAGAAAGGACAACGCGACTAATTCATAAAAACAAGAAGAAAATTCTTTTAAAGTTAAAGGTATATTTTTCTCTTTTTTAATTGATGAAATATAATGCGCAAATTCATGAAAAAAAGTAGGAATATCACTAACATTATAATTTAAAGTTAAGAAAATACAATATACACCATCTATTTTAGCCACAAAATTTTCGAATTTGCTTAAATCTGAAACTTTTAATTCTTTAGCTAAAGCATCCTTTTGATGTTCATCTAAATCATTTATCATAATTATTCTATTATTAGCTAAAGCTTCCAAATATATATTATACCAAGTTAAAGAAGGATCAATTTTTTCAAATAATTCTCTAATATATAAATCTTTAGTATCGCTAGAAATTGGACTAATTTCCTTACTCGGTGCATCACTATTTTTCAAGCAAATTCCCAATTGATCAATCATAAGTAATAATAAAGAAGCAAAATTATTATATAAAAACTCATCCGTATTATCAATCTCTATATCAGAGACTTGTTCTTTATATATAAGTCTATTTATTGCTAAACTAATTAATTCGTTTAAAGCCAAAAACCGCCATTTATCTAAAGCCCAATTATAAATTATATCTTTATTTTCTTCTCTACTAATATCTAAAAAGATATTATTTTCTTTATTATAAGCATCTCGTAGTATTCCATAATACATATCTTCATTATCATTAATATTTATAGCCATATTAGCCCTTTTTATTGTCCTAATAAATAATACTTTAATAAAACATTCTAATAATTCTTGTTCCATTAAAATCACCAAAAAAATATTATAGCATAACTTTTATTATTGTAAACTAAAAAAATGTCACTATCACATCTATACCAAAGAATATAACTAATATAATTGTTACATAAACTGGAATTTTCACAACTAACTTATCAATAAAAACTCTTCCTATATAATTAATAAATGTTGCCAAAAGTCCCCATAATAACGATATTTCTAAAGCAATAAAAGGCCCATAATTAAAAGTTAAATTAGTATAATCCCAATATATAACATGAAATATTTTTAAAATTAACATTCCTGCACTATATTCTACTAAAGCCAGTATAATTGTAATCATCACATAAAAAATGATTATCTCCAGTCCCTTTTTTAATTTAAATTGTTTTAAAAATTTATCTACCAGTATTATTATTAAAATAGCAATCCCATAAATAAAAGTCCAAGGACCCCTAAGTACCCCACTATTAAAAAAAGAATTAGTTACTACACTTTCAAAAAGAAAACCTAGAAAAGAGTAAAATAAAAATATATTAACATAATAAATAATTTTTTTCATCATTTTATATACCCATTATATACTAATTCCGTATCTTTAACTACAATAAAAGCTTCTGGATCTACTCTTTTAATATCATCTATTACTTCTTTAGTTAATCTACTTTTAACATCAACAATAAGTAAATCTTTATTTTGATTTAAATTATCTTTAAGTCCTATTACCATAACTCCATAATCTTTATCTCTTAAAGCATCAATTAATTTATAATTATTTTTAGTTGTTACTACTTCAACACTATTAACAACTTTAATAAATCTTCTTGATAAAAAGCCACCAATAAATGTACCTGTTGCATACCCCAAACTATAACATATTGGAATTAACATACTATCTAAATTAGTATTTAAAGCTTTTCTTACTACCATAAACCAAATAAAAGCTTCTAAAAAAGCTAAAATAGGCACAATTATACTTTTTCTTTTAACCATCATCATTGTTCTAAAAGTACAAATAGAAACATCCACAATTCTGGCTAAAAATATTGATAAACAAGTTAAAAACATAATACCACCACTAGTATTATGTTCATTATTTTTTAATCCATAACTTTTAATATAGCTATAACTAATAAAATAATAATAACTAATAAAATTATTAAAAAGCCTACTATTTTATTATCTTTTTGAGGTTTATAAACTTCATCTTTTTGCACATTATAGCGATCAGATAATAAGTTAAGTTCTCTATTATTTTTATTTTCTTCTTTCATATATTCCTGTTGTTTTTTAATTTGTTTATTATTCATCATTGCTCCACAATTAGGACAAATAAATCCGTGACTAGGTAAAGCATGACCACATCTATCACAATACATAAAATCACTCTTTTCCAATTTTTCTTTTTTGAATATGATATGCCACAATTAAAGATAATCTATAAGGGGCAAATCTATTCAAAAATAAAGTTATTTTCATAAGTAAAGTTGGCACAATAATCATTTTCTTTTTAAAAGTTTTAGCTATAGCATATTCAGCCACTTTATAAGAATTAGCTTCCCGTAAACTAAAAGTACCTTTCGCTACTTTATTAAATTCGGTCGCGACCGGTCCTGGACATAAAGCACTAATATGCACCTTACTATGAGCTTGTCTTAACTCTTCATTAATTGCCATAGTAAGTTTAGTTATATAATTTTTAGTCGCATAATAAGTACTAAGTCTTGGTCCAGCCATAAAACCGGCACTAGAACAAACATTTAAAATATAACCAGCATCTTTTTTTAACATATCTTGTAAAAATAATTTAGTAAGAATATGATAAGCTTTAATATTTACATCAATCATTTTTAATTCAGTATCTAAATCCGTTTTACTAAATTCGCCAAATAAGCCAAAACCAGCATTATTTATTAATAAATCAATATTTTCTTCTTTAACTTCTTGATATAAATCAAAAACATTTTTTTCAATACTGAGATCTTTTTCTATAACTGTAACATTTGTCTTTAATTCTTTTTTTAATTCTTCTAATCTCTCTTTTCTCCGAGCAACAATTATTAAATCACAACCCTGTTTAGCTAAAACTCGAGCCATATCTCTTCCCATGCCCGAAGAAGCCCCAGTAATAAGTGCTTTCACTAAATCATCTCCTAAACTTTTTTCTCAATTACTTCTAATAAAGCTGGAAGCATTTGTTTTTTTCTCGAAACTAAATTATCAATATATATACCTTCATATACTTGATTTAAATTAAAAGCATCTTCGATAATACTACCTGCTTTTTTATTATAAATAACATAAGAACCATTTTTATAAACATCGGTAATAAATAATACTCCACATACATAATTACCCATTGTAAGTTCATCTAATTTAGTTATATATTCCTCAATATTTTTTTCTATTTCTGGGAAATCCATAGTCATTACTTGGGAAATGCCTAATTGCTGATTACCAACATTATAAGATTTAAAATCTTGATTAATAACCTCACTTACACTTAAACCTTTTACGCTAGACGCGGCTTTAAACATTTGATAACCATAAACATCAATATTAACTTTAGCAAGTTTTGCGAGTTTACTAGCCGCGAATATATCTTCTTCGGTTGTCGTAGGTGATTTAAACACTAAAGTATCAGATAATATTGCACTTAACATTAAACCAGCAATATGTTTAGGAATAGTTATTTTACTTTCTAAAAACATATTGTAAATAATTGTACAAGTACATCCTACCGGCATACTTCGAAAGTTAATCGGCACATTAGTTCCAATACTACTTAAATTATGATGATCAATTATTTGAATAACTTCCGCTTCTTCGATACCAATAGCACTTTGTTCTAAACCATTATGATCTACCATAATTACTTTTTGTTTCACAAAATCTTCTACACTTGTCACTTTAAGTAAACCTAAAACTTCATTTCTACTATTAACTACGGGGTAATTAGTATGTCCTACTTTATTAGCTAAACTTATAAAATCTGTTCGATAATCTTTAATATTAACCGCAAAAGGTTTAACATTTAAATTAATTGATTTTATTTTATTACTTAAAATAACTCTCTGGGCACTTTCTAAACTATTTAACTTACTTTCAATAATATTTACTCGATTTTTTTCGGCTTTTTTAACTAATCTTTTCGGCATAATATGATTACCCGTCAAAACAATTAATTTAACTTTCGATTCTATCGCATATTCAATTATTTTAAATCTATCACCAACAATTAAAATATCATCATTACTTAAAATTATTTCATCTTGAAAAGTTTTTGATTGGTAAGAGGCAACCATCACATTTCCTGTAATATCTTCATTAAACTTTAATATAGCTCTTCCCTCTAAACTATCTAAAATATTTTCATAATTAGTATCTAAAGTATCTTTATTGCCACTAATTAAATATTTAGCAATTTCTTTTAAAGTCACCAATCCTGTTAACAATTTTTTATCATCAACTAAAGGTATTGCGGTAATATTTTGTTTTTGCATAAAATTAAAAGCATCTAATATGGAATTATTTTCTTTAATAAAAGCTTTTTTATTATATTTAATATCTTTAATTCTGACTTTAGTATCATTTAAATAATCTGGTTCTTTAACTTTAAAATAATCTAAAACAAATTTAGTCTCATTATTTAAATGTCCTAACACTTTAGGAATAGTATTCTTCCCTTGTTCATTCATCAAATAAGATAAAGCAATACTTGCACATACACTGTCAGTATCGGGATTTTTATGGCCAAAAATAAATGTTTGCATATCACACTTCCCATCTTTCATTAAAAATCATATCATAAAACTATTAAAAAATAAAGAAAAAGAGAAGTAAACCTTCTCTTAAAAAGTGTGAGTTTGAGTTTATATGTTATAATTCTTTAAGTGTTTAAAATATTTCTCTTTATCTATCTCCTTTCATATTTTTAAGTATACTATTTATATGTGAACAAACAGTGAAAACTAAGTGAAACTATTCTATTTTTTTATTTTAAAATAAAATGTTGTTCCTACTCCCACTCTACTTTTAACGCCATAATCAAATTTATGTTTGGCTAATATCTCTTTAACTATTGATAACCCTATTCCGGTTGAGACTACATTTCTTTGATGTTTTTTATCACTTTTATAATATTTATTCCAAATATAATTTATTTCTTCTTTTTTAATTCCTTTACCTGTGTCTTTAATTTCTACCAAATATTCTTTTTTATTATCAGTTACAGTTATATAAACTTTTTTATCTTCTCCAGTATAGTTTATTGCATTATTAACTAAATTATAAACTACTTGCATTATCTTTTGTTTATCACCTTTGACTAAAGCTTTTTCTGGAATATCAACAATAAATTCATAATCTTCCGTTGTTCTTAAAATATCATATCTTTTAATAATATCTCTAATAACTTCACTTAAATCAAATTCTTCGATATTTAAAATTTCACAATTAGCTTGCATTTTTGATAAATCTAAAATATCATTAACTAATATATTTAATCTTTCTGTTTCATCAATAATGACATTTAGATCTTTTTCTCTTTTTTCTTTATCTTTATAAGAAATATCTCTAACCATCTCAGCATAAGCTTTAATCATCGTTAAAGGCGTTTTTAAATCATGAGAAACATTAGCTAATAAATCCCGTCTTAATTCATCAATTTTTGATAAATCCTCTCCTACATGATTTAATGTATCACTAAGCTCATTAATCTCTAAAATATCACTACTATCAAAATGAATATTATAGTTACCTGCCCCTAATTCTTTAGCTTTTTTAGTAATACTTGTAATAGGTTTAGTAATTTTAATTGATAAAAAATATGATATTAAACAAGCAATAACTATCACTATCAAAGTTATATATAATACTTGTTGTTTTAAAATAATACTAGCCCCGGTCATATCTTCTAATAAAGAGTAAATAAAGACAAAACCATTATCTACCTTTATTCCTGATATAATTGCTTTTTTATTATTTACATCATCTACTAATTTAATATTTTTAATATCTTTATTTTCTTTAATTATATCATTTAAAACACTTTTAATATTAGAATTATTATTTAAACTACATCCCACCATTAAAGTATTATAATTAATGGTATTAGTATTAGTTACATATTTTATACATACTCCATTATCATAAGCAATATTTTCCAAATTAGTATATAATTCACTTAAATCATAATTATATATTTCATTTGCTATATTCTTAATTTTTTTCTCCTGATATCTTTCATACCCATATTTAATAATTAAATCTTTAGAAATAGTTAATATTAATAAAATAGTTATACTAAACACTACTAAATATATTAAAGTTTTAATATTTAACTTAACTGTTTTCTTTTCCTTCAAACTTATACCCCATTCCTCGTACTGTTTTAATAATATCACGATATTTACCTAGATTATTGCGAAGTGTTTTAACATGTGTATCAACAGTTCTTTCATCACCATAAAAATCATAACCCCAAACATTCATTAAAATACTTTCCCGTGATAAAGCAATATTTTTGTTTTGCATAAAATATTTAAGCAAATCATATTCTTTAGGTGTTAATTCTAAAGTTTTATCAGCAATTCTCACTTCATGCGCTAAATCATCTAAAACTAATTCTTGAAATTTATATAAAACTTCCTCATTTTGTAATCTTTTTCTAATTGCTTTAATTCTTGCGACTAATTCTTTAGGTGAAAATGGTTTAGTTACATAGTCATCTATTCCTAAATCAAAGCCATATAATTTATCAAATTCTTCCCCTCTTGCTGATAAAATAATAAAAGGTATATCTTTAATCTTTTTAATTTCTCTTATGGCTTGATAACCATCCATATTAGGCATCATTATATCCATAATAATTAAATCAATATCATTATTATCACTAACTATATTTATTGCTTCTTTTCCATCACTTGCTTCTAATACCTCATAATGTTCCAGTAA
>CANQXQ010000014.1 GCA_947627845.1 uncultured Bacilli bacterium
TACTTTTTATTGTGCCCAGTTTTTTATTTTTCCTATTTTTTTATCTATTCTTATAAAAATGCAATTTCCTATAAGATAAAAAAATTATTTCCCGGGAAATAATTTTTTAGTTTTATTCTGTTTTAAGTTCTATACGATTAAATAATATTTTAGGTTCATTAAGTTGTAAGTTTAATTCCAATTCTCCAAAAGAAGATATCGTATCATAAGAAGTCTTTTTAGTGTTTAATTCCGCGATAATATTTTTACTAGTTGTAGGAATATAAGGGCTTAATAAAATAGCACAAATACGAATACTTTCTAATAAATTATAAAGAATTGTTGCTAGACGATCTTTTTTGGTTTCATCTTTAGCTAAACTCCATGGTGTAGTATCATCAATATATTTATTACATTTTCTTAATACTTCCATAATTTCATCAATAGCTTCATTTACTTTTAATTCATTCATTTTATTTTCAACAATATCTTTTAAATTATTAACACTAGTAATTAAATCATTATCTATTGGTTCACTTACTTTAGGATTTAAAACTAGACCATTAAAATATTTATGAGACATACTTATAGTTCGATTTACTAAATTGCCTAAAGTATTTGCTAAATCTGTATTAGTTCTAGTAATTAAAGCTTCTTCAGAAAAATTACCATCACTACCAAAAGGAACTTCCCTTAAAGCATAATATCTTACGGCATCAACACCATAAGCTTCGATATATTCACGAGGATCTTTATAATTACCTAAGCTTTTAGATATTTTACCATCATTTATTTTTAACCAACCATGACCAAATACTTGATGAGGAAGAGGCAAATTAAGAGCCATTAACATACAAGGCCAAATAATAGTATGAAATCTAACTATTTCTTTACCTACTAAATGTAAATCAGCGGGCCAATATTTTTTAAATAATTCGCTATTTTCATCAGGGTAGCCTAAAGAAGTAATATAGTTTGATAAAGCATCAATCCAAACATAAACGACATGATTAGGATCAAAATCAACCGGAATACCCCATTTAAAAGAGGTACGAGAAACGCATAAATCTTCAAGACCGGGTTTAATAAAATTATTTAACATTTCATTTTTACGTGATAATGGTAAGATAAATTCAGGATTTTCATCATAAAATTTAATTAATCTATCTTGATATTTTGATAATTTAAAGAAATAGGCTTCTTCACTTACAAGTTTAAGTTCCCGACCACAATCAGGACATTTACCCTCGACGGTTTGACTTTCCGTCCAAAATGACTCACACGGAACACAATATAAGCCTTGATATTCGCCTTTATAAATATCGCCTTGGTCATATAATTTTTTAAAGATTTTTTGAACGGCGGCTTCATGAGATTTATCAGTTGTTCTAATAAAATAATCATATGAGATACCTAATTTTGCCCATAAATCTTTAGCATTAGCAATAATTTTATCGACGTATTCTTTAGGAGTTACGCCGGCTTCTTGGGCTTTTTTTTCGATTTTTTCGCCATGTTCATCGGTGCCAGTTTGGAAAAAAACATCATAACCAGTTAATCTTTTATAACGGGCTATAGCATCGGCAATTATAGTCGTGTAGCAGTGGCCAATATGAAAATTGGCGCTAGGGTAATAAATCGGGGTAGTAATATAATATTTTTCTTGCATTTTAATTTCTCCTTTAAAACAAATAAAAACCATAAACTAAGGACGAATTTTAACCGCGGTACCACCTTAATTCATGATTTTTCATGCACTTTACTTATAACGCTAGTTAGCGTTTAAACTCCAGAGTCATCTTCTATATTACTTAATATTCGTTTACATCAACCACGAACTTTCTTTAAATAAATAATATATACTCATTCCTTCAACATTTAATGAGTTAATTATATCAAAATTAACTTAAATGTCAAGTTTTCTTGCGAAGATACTAGCAATGAGTTTACCTATGCTTAATTCGTTAGTTAAAGGTTTTTCGTTATACATTATAACTAAACCAATACTATCATTTAATGATATGATGGGTATAAAAATAAAATTACCAGTAATATTTAAGTTATCAACATTTAAAGTATAACTTTCTTTTGTTACGATTTCTCGGTTTTCAATAATATTTAAATAATCATTATTTATGGGCTTATATAATAAGTCTTCATTAATTCCTCTTTCTGCGATTATCTTTTCGCGATCAGTAATTATTATTTTATAATTTAAATCATTATAAATTATTTCACATAAAGAATTGGCTAAATCACTTGATGTTTGCATCCGATGATATTTTTTTAAAATTATACTATCATTTTCGGTATATATTTCGACATTTTCTCCATCTCTTATGCCTAGAGTTCTTCGTATTTCTTTAGGAATTACTATTCGTCCTAATTCATCTATTCTTCTTATTACACCAGTTGATTTCAAGAGCTACAACTCCATTCCTAATATTAATATTTAACAATTAGAAATTTTTATACTAAAAAATATAGAGAATAAATTCCCTATATTATGATAAATATACATGCCTACATATGAATAAGAAGAAGCTATACAGACATGGTTTTTATTACTTACGTAATCGCAAATCGCTCACTTTTACTACTTGTTCCTGTTCCTGTGATATTCATATCAGCTTTGAGATAAAAAATAAGTTAGTAATTGTTTAGTTACTAACTTATTTAAAATTTCATAACATAAATTAATATTTTCTATTTCTTTTGGCTCTTACTCTAGATAAAGCTTTATCTTCTTCAATACCAGTATTATAAGCATTTGTTTGTTCTTGATTTAAGGTTTCATAATCTAAATCATTATCTACTTCTATTATTATTTTACGCTCTTGAAATTGTTCTCCTATAGATATTTCTTTAGATTTGCTTTTTAATTCTTCTAAAGCTATTTCAGCTTCTTCTTTTTTAGCTTTTAAATATTTTAATTCTTTTTTCTTACCTATTTGATGTTTTTTAAACCATTTACTTTCAAAATGATTTACTATACTCATTAAAATTCCAATAGGATAACAAAGTATAGCACTAGCCATAAAGGCACCGATAGCTAAATATGTAGCAAATGATTGTAAGTTAAAAATATTCATGATTTTAACAATAAATTGATTCTTCATTTCTAAGTCTAGTGGAAGATAAATTACTCGAACAAAAAGACTTAAAACAACAGGAAATAAAAAACCTATTAATAAGCTTATTTTGCTTAATGCTTTATACTTTTTTTCTCCTTCAAAAGCTTCAACAATTTCATCTTGAACATCATCTATTTCATTATCAATTATTTCTACATAGTTTTCTTGTTTTACTACATCATACATATTATCTGTATTAGGAGTTTCATATTCATTTCCTTCTCTATCTTGTAAGATAACATTACCATTTAAGTAAGTATATTTACTATTCATTTTAGTCATTCCCTTCAAATCGAGATTATATTATAGATATATTTTAAAAACTTGTCAAGTTTTGTACTTATACATAACTTTTGATTAATTCCAGTAAAGGGACAAAAGTATATAAGAAATGTTTATCATCTTTTTTTAATAATAAAGATATTTTTATACTTTTATTTTGATATTTAAATTTTAGATTAGGATTAATATTATAACTTTCTAAGAATAATTTATCAGCTTTAATATTATTTGATATTTCTTCAGGTAAATCAATTTCGACGAAGCTTTTAGTTTGAGTAACTCTAGTGATATTTAAATCTTGAGCTAATTTTTCAAACCATTCTTCATACATATAAATTTCCATGGCTTCATTTATTTTACCAAAACGATCTTCTAATTCTTGTTTAATTCGCTCTAAACTTTCTTTAGAATTTACTTCATTTATTTTATTATGAATTTCGATTTTTAATTCATCGTCTTTAACATAGTCATCGCTTATATGAGTAGAAACATTAATTAAGGCGGTTTTAGCAGTATCTTCTTTTACTTCTTCGCCTTTTAATCTTCTCATTTCTTCTTCAATCATTTGCATATACAAATTAATTCCAACTGAATCGACAAAACCAGCTTGTTCACTACCCAATATATCACCGGCACCACGAATAGCTAAATCACGCATCGCTATACGATAACCACTTCCAAGTTCGGTAAATTCTTTTATGGCATCTAATCTTTTGATTGCGACTTCATTTAACATTTTAGATTTATTATAAAGTAAATAAGCATAAGCAATGCGATTAGAACGACCTACTCTTCCTCTTATTTGATATAGTTGTGATAAACCAAAATGATCCGCGTCATAAATAATTAAAGTATTAGCATTAGGAATATCAATACCGGTTTCAATAATGGTAGTACAGACTAATATATCATATTTATAATCAATAAAATCTTGCATAATATTTTCAAGTTCTAGTTTAGTCATTCGCCCATGAGCACTGATAATTCGAGCTTCAGGGACTAATTTATTTAATTTAGTGATTATACTAGTTAAGCCATCGATATTATTATATAAGACAAAGATTTGACCATTACGTGATAATTCTTTATAAATAGCATCTTTAATTATTAAATCTTCTTCGGCTAGGACATAGGTTTGAATGGGGTATCTATTAGTCGGAGGGGTATCAATTACTGATAAATCCCGAAGACCAGACATAGCCATTTTTAAAGTTCGAGGTATAGGGGTGGCTGATAAAGTTAAAACATTAACATCAGTTTTTAATTTTTTGATTTTTTCTTTATGCGTAACGCCAAAACGTTGTTCTTCATCGACAATAAGCAAGCCTAATTTTTTAAATTTAACATCATCACTTAAAAGACGATGCGTACCAAAAACAATATCAATTTTACCATTTTGTAAGTCTTCTATTATTCTTTTAGTTTCTTTAGGGGTCGTAAAACGATTTAATAAAGCAATATTTACAGGGTAATCTTTAAATCTAGTTAAAGCCGAGGTATATTGTTGTTTTGATAATATAGTCGTCGGACACAAATAAAATACTTGTTCATTATTTAATACCGTTTTAAAAATAGCCCGAAAAGCAACTTCAGTTTTACCAAATCCGACATCACCACATAATAGACGATCCATAGGAACTTTACTTTTTAAATCATTATCTATTTCTTTAATAGCTTTTTCTTGATCACGAGTTGGGACATATTCAAAGCGAGAAGCAAATTCATCTTCTAAAACATAGGAAGAGAAAGCATCACCATTTATAGCTTTTCTTTCCGCATATAATTTTAATAATTCTTCTGATATATCTTTAATTCGGCGTTCAACATTACGTTTAGTTTTAGCCCAGGAAGTAGAATTAAGTTTATTTATTTTAGGTTTTAGCCCATCTTTACTAGCATATTTTAAAATAGTGTTCATTTTTTCAACAGGTACATATACTTTATCATTACCCTCATATAAAATCTCTAAATAATCTTTTTCTAGACCATTTTGCGTTAAAGTTTTAATACCATTATAAATTCCTATTCCATGAGCCATATGTACGACATAATCACCTAAGTTAAGGGCATTTAAATCCCTTATTTTGCGACCTATTTTATAAGAATTTTTATATTTTATTTCTCTTTTAGTTATATTTTCAATATCATTTTCGGAAATAACGACATATTTTTCAAAGATAAAGCCTTGAGCCAAGTACTCATTATAAATTTTGATAGGAACATCTATTTCTTCTTTAATTATTTTTATTTGGGTTGGTTTAGATAAATAAAAAATTATTTCATAACCTTTATTAGACCAATTATGGGTAGCTTCTTTAAGTCTTGTAAAATCTGAATTAAAGTTAGTTAGGGTTTTACTGTTAGAATTTAAAGAGTTTTGGGAGGTTTTATTTTCTAAAAAATTTAGATAAATATGATACTTACTTGGAATTTCATTAAAAGAAAACATGAATTTAGTATCTTTAGGTAAATCTTTAGCTAATCGATATTCAAACATTTCTTCTTCTAATTTTTCATAACTAGCTTTAAGACGATTATAATCAACATAAACAACAATTGGGTTATTAGCATAATCAAATAAAGAAGAATGATTATCAGTATTTATTTCCCCATTAGGGATTAAATTAATTTGAGTTATTTCTTTAATAGACATTTGAGTATCTTCATCAAAATAACGAATAGACTCAATGGTATTACCAAAAAATTCTAATCTTATTGGGTGTTCTTCTAAAGTAACGAATATATCAATTACAAAGCCTCTTACGGCATATTCGCCGGTGGTAGTAGCGATAGTATCACGTTTATAGCCTAGTTCATCTAATATTTCGATTAATTTATCACGATTAATAGTCATATTTTTTTCAAGTTTAATATTTAATTTAGTGTGAATTTTAGTATCAGTTAAATATTTTAAATAACCCATTAAATTAGTAACAATAATACCTTTATGATTTTTTATAGCTTCTAATGTTTCGATACGATTAGTTTTTAATTCGGGAGAAATAGCTAAAGCTTTACTAGTTAAAAAATCATCCATTGGGAAAAGATAAGTATTATCACAGAAATTTTTAGTATTTTGATAAAATTCATTGGCTTCATATAAAGTTGAGGTTAGAATTATAACATTTTGATCTTTTATTTTAAATAATTTGGACACATAAAGAGAAGCTAAAGTATTTGTTAGCCCAGTTACAGTTAAATCATTATCATATTTAAAATAATTATCTAAAAAGTCCATAATAATCACCTAATATAATTCATCTTCTAATCTTTCTTTTACTTTTAATTGTTTTTGATTTAAAGCTTCCAATATTTCATTTTCATTTAAATTTAGTGAATAAGCAAGAATTAAGAGCATTTGGAATATTTTATTTAATAAAGGAAGACTTAAATTATTTAATATTTTAGCTACATCTTCATATAAATTATTAATTAAAGACATAATATCTATATTATCTTCTTTAGAATAAGTGATTAAAGAAAAATTGGGAGGAGTATTTAGAAAGGTACCATAAAAGCTTAATAACATAGTTAAACAATCAGCATATTCCTCTAACATTAAAGCTTTATCAGGAGTTTTAATACTCCAATATTTAAAACAGCGCGTTTCATTAACAAATTCCCCTATTTCAACTAAAAATTCAATACAATTTTTAGCATACATATCATTTGCAGGACTTTGATATTTAGCTATAAATATTTCATCTAAAGTGCGATTATATTTATATATCTCTTCCCATTTCGATATTTGCTTTAATTTCATTTTTGATCGCCACCATTATATTTGTTCATTAGTTTCTCGCCATTAAAACCATTTATAAAATCATCTATTATTTCATTAAAAGTAGGAAATAAATTACTAATAATTGTTTGTTCCTCTTTTGATAATTTACCTAGAACATAATCTTTGGTATCTATATTATTATTCTTGGAAATGCCGACTTTTAATCTTAAAAATTCGTTAGTACCTAAACATTCAATAATATTTTTAATACCATTATGGCCTCCACTAGAACTATTTATTTTAAGGCGATATTTACCAACAGGTAAATCTAAATCATCTTGAATGACTAGAATATCTTGGGGTTTTATTTTATAAAAATTTACAAAGCTACTTACAGAGGTGCCTGATAAATTCATATAAGTTAAAGGTTTTAGAAAAATAACTTTTTCATTATTAACATTTAAAGTTGTATATAAGGCTTGATATTTAGTTTGCCAATTACTTTCCTTTAAATAATTATCTATAACCATAAACCCGAGATTATGTCTAGTATTTTGATATTCTTGATCAGGGTTTCCTAATCCCACGATTAATTTCATTACTTCACCTCTTAAAAATATTTTGATAGGTTTTAATACTGCGATTAACAACCAAACTATGAACTTTAGTGCCAACTTGACCAAATTTAACAAATTTGAACAAAACCATTATAGCATCTTTTTCATAATTTGAATAAATAAATTCAATTTTTTTTACTTCTAAATGATATTTATGGGCAAAGAGTAAGATTTCTGATAATCTCTCGGGACGATGGACTAAATAAAATTTGCCATGATCTTTTAAAAGCTTAGCGGTTACTTCAAATATATCTTCTAAAGTTATGGCTATTTCATGCCGAGCTAAAGCTTTTTCGAAATGGTCATTAATTAAAGATGTTTCGGTCTTTTTAAAAAATGGCGGATTACAAGTTATGATGTCAAAATTATTTCCCGGGAAATAATTGATAGTGTCTAAAGCATTAATATTTAACATTTTTATTTGATTTTGAAAACCATTATATTCAATACTTTTAGTGGCTAAATCAAAAATTTCGGGTTGAATTTCAACACCAGTTATTTGTAAAGGCGATTTTTGGGCAACTATTAAGGGTAAGGGAGCATTTCCCGTACATAAATCTAAAAGATTACGATCTTTTTTAGTTATTTCGAGAAATTCCGCCAATAATAGAGAGTCTAGAGAAAATTTAAACTTAGTAGAGTCTTGATATATTTTTAAACCATAATCATATAAATCATTCAGCACTATCATCTTGACTATCACCTAAAGAAACTTCTACTTTTTCATTTTCGACTAATACTTTATAGGTTCTATTTAAAATATCTTTACTAACAACTGGGCCTTTACCCTCCGGAATTTCCACAACATCGCCAATTTCAGGCAGACCTTTATTACAAGCGATATATTCATCATCTTCATAAGTTAAGCAGCATAAAAGGCGACCACATAAACCATTGATTTTGGATGGATTTAATGCCAAGCCTTGATTTTTAGCCATATTCATTGATACTGAGTCAATATGACTTAGGAAGTTTGCACAACATAAGCGATAACCACAAGCACCTAAACCACCAATTTCCCTAGCTTTATCACGAGCCCCGATTTGTCTTAATTCAATACGAGTACGATAAATGGCTGCTAAACGTTTAGCAAGTTCGCGGAAATCAATTCGTTCATCGGCTAAAAAGTTAAAGATTAATTGTTTACGATCAAAAGTGAAAGTAGCGTTAATAACTTTCATATCTAAAGCTAATTCTTTGACTAACTCGCGACAATCTTTTAAAGCTTTATCGGCTTCTTTTAAGTTTTTTAAATATTGGTCATAATCACTTTTAGTGGAGATACGAATTATATCTTTTAATTCATCAATATTTTTAATTATACCATCTTCAATATGACTGACAACACGGCCAAATTGTTCCCCTTTTTCTGTTTCTGTAATAACAGTGACATTTAAAGGACATTTAAAAGTACTTTTAAAATTATAAACTTTGCCATTATCTTTAAAGTTTACACCATATATATAATAATTATTATTCATAAATTCCTCGCATTTCTATCACAAATTCATCTAATATTAGTTCAATACTTACATTATAACTCATATTTGTTAAAATTTTAGCTATAATCTGCATTTCTTTTGTAATTTTAATTATATTTTCATCTAAATTATAGATATTAGTTAAATCTTCTTGGTAAGATTTGCCATTTAACTTTAAAAAATAATTATTATAGATTTCTAAAATAATTTTAAAAATATTTTCTATGTCTTGTCTTTCGGAATATTTATTTAAGATAATACTTTTATGGTTTATGATTTGATTGGAATAAATTAAAGGTAAATATTCTTTTATTAAGCTTACATAAGAGGCATAAGTTTCAGGAGAAATATTTAAACTAGTTAGTAAATCTTTTTCAGGGTAATTTAAAGTATAGATTTGACACCGACTTTTAATAGTATCAATCATTATATCTTTATTATTAGTTAGAAAAAAGCCAATAATCCCGGGAGTTGGTTCTTCCACAAATTTAAGCATGGAATTAGCACTACTGGGGTTTAATTTTTCCGCATTTTTAATAATATAAGCATTATATTTACTATATATCGGAATGGTAGAAAATTCTTGTTTTAATTCTTCGATTTGATTTTTTTTAATAAAAGCACCATCGGGTTCAATTATTTTTAAGCTAGGTAAATTATTTAAATTAATTAAATTACACAAGTTACAATTAGTACAGGAAGTTGCATATTTTTCTGGACAATTAAGTTGTTTTAAAAGATTTTTTAGATCGTTTAGCGTGGCATCAAGATTGTTTGTTTCAATTAAATAAGCGTGAGCTAGTTTATTCTCACGATATTTTGAAATAATCTCTGATAACACTTGTGTATTCATACTTCCCACCTTACTAGATTAGGAAAAAAACTGCGACTAGACCAAGAATACTGGGAGCGCCTAGTAAAGTAACTAAACTCAAAGTTATAATATTAATAGGAATAAAGATATTAACTCCCGAAAGAATCATATTTATTCCATATAACATAACAAAGGCTAAACACAATTTTTTTACTAATTTTATTATTTTCTTGACCATAATTTATCACATTAAATTATATGTTTAAATTTGGTTTTTATTCTGATATTTTTTTGCGATCTTCTAAAGCTTTTTCTAAAGTTATATTATCTAAATAATCAATTTCGGCACCAATTGGAATACCATAAGCTAGTCTTGATATGGTAACATTTTTACCCTCTAAAATCTTTTTAATATACATGGTTGTTGCTTCACCCTCAATTGTTGGTTTTAAGGCTAATATTAATTCCGGATTTTTTAATTTTTCTAATCTCACAATTAAAGAATTTAAATTAATATCTTCGGGGCCAATATCATCTAAAGGAGAAATTAAACCATTAAGAACATGATAGGTGCCATTAAATTTACCAGATTTTTCAAAAGCAAAAATATTTTTATAGTCCTCAATAACGCATATTAAATTTTTATTGCGGGTTTCATCACGACAAATATCACATAATTCTTGATCAGTGATGTGGCCACATACACTACAACGGCTTAAATTTTTTTTGGCATTTTTTAAAGCATCACTAAATTCGGTAATTTCTTCTTCTTTTAATTCAATGGTTGCAATAGCAAGTCTTTCGGCACTTTTCGAGCCTATTCCTGGTAATTTTTCATAATAATTTATTAATGTTGCTAAATCTTTGGGGTAATTCATTAGAATAAACCACCTAAAGAACTATAGGCGCCCATCTTGGTTTCTACTTCTTTATCAACGGCGTCGGTTGCTTGCTTCATTGCGATTTTAATCATATCTTCAAGCATATCTTTATCATCATCGGCAATAGGTCCAGCATAAGTTATTTTAAGACTTTGAAGTTCTTTTTTACCATTTATAACAACTTTTACCCATTCCGAAGTACCCTCAAAAGTACTATTATCGATTTCCTCTCTTTTTTTAGTAATTTCTCTTTGAATACGGTTCGCTTGAGCCATTAAATTTTGCATATTCATATTTATTCCCTCTTTCTTAATCTATCTCAATTTTATCTTTACTAAATATATCAAAAGCAGTTTGTTCAATATTAGAGAGAGTTGGTGGTTCCTCTAATATTTTAGCCGGTTCTTCTTGATATTTATATTCTATTTTATTTTTAATATTTAAAATGTATTTGTTTTTTTCTTCTTGCCAATTTGCTTCAGATAAAGCAATAAAATGATAATTAGTATTACTATATGTTTGAAAAGCTTCTTCTATTTTAGTAATATTTTTATTTAAAAGGCTTACTATTTCTGAAAAATCATTAGTTAATATAGCATATTTATCACTGGCCGCGACGATTTTCGTATCAACAACAAGATTTAAAATTTCCTTATTATCTAGATTAGTAATAAATTCTTGCCATATATTTTGGATGTTCTTTAAATTTTCTTTAGTAGCATTGACAAAACAATTATTAACTCTAATCTTTACTAATTTGGTTAATTCTTCATCGGCATGAGATGGAGCATTTTCTTCTTTTTTTAGTTCTTCCTTTACTTCTTCGCTTTCTTCTTTTATTTCTTTTTGTTCTTCGTTTATTTTCTCCTTAATTTCAGAAGTTTTTGCTTCTTCTTGAATATTTAAAGGTTTCATCGTTACTTCGGGTTTAGTATTTGGTTTAGCAAAATACTTTAAAATAGTTATTTGAATTAACAAATACGGATCAATATTAATATTAACATAGTTAGATATATCAGCTAATTCAAAAGCTAAAGCGCGAATATTATCATAAGACATACCCTTATAATTAGGATTTATTTTATTTTGGACAGCTTCTTCTTCAAGATGTTCCAATAATTTTCGAATGAGTAATTTATAATCGATAGCTAGTTTTTTAAAACTATTCATCATTTCAATAAATTTAGGCACATCATTCGTAAGCACACAATTATACAAATCTGCAATTTGCTTTTTAGAGGCCGAACCAAAATGGGAGGTTACATCTTCAATAGTTATGGTGCTCGTATTACTTGAGAGTTGATCTAAGATACTTAAAGCATCACGAAGTCCACCATCGCTTATATAGGCTATTTCTTCCAAGGCTTCATCATCAATGGCGATTTTTTCTTCTTGAACAACATATTTTAGCCGATTTATAATATCAGTTAAAGCAATTTTATGAAAATCAAATCTTTGACACCGCGACAAAATGGTGATAGGAACCGCCTCAATATTAGTAGTGGCTAAAATAAAAACTACATGTTTAGGAGGTTCTTCCAATGTAAGCAGCAAGGCATTAAAAGCACTAGTACTTAACATATGAACTTCATCAATTATATAAACTTTATATTTAGAATAAGCCGGGGCTAATTTAATATTATTAATGATTTCGCGAATTTCATCAACACCATTATTTGAGGCCGCGTCTATTTCGATAATATCAGCATTTTCCTTAAATTTTAAGCAAGAGTCACAGTTATTACATGGACCATTATCAGTGGGATGCAAGCAATTTATAGCTTTAGCAAATACTTTAGCTGTACTTGTTTTACCAGTTCCACGGGGGCCGGAAAAAATATAGGCATGAGAAATCTTATCTTTTTTGATAGCATTTTTTAAAATGGAAATCATATAATCTTGACCGATTATACTTGAAAAATCATCTGGTCGATATTTACGGTAAAGCACTTTATAATCCATTTTATTTCACCCATTTAAATTATATCATAGTTATTTATTTTTGTCTCTTTTCTTTTGAAAAAATGCTTGAAAATAATGCAAATATTCTTCACTTTGCATGCGTACGTTTGTTTGTTTGATATTTGTTTTATTATATTCTTTTTTAAAATCCAATTTATCAATTAAATAATAAACATTTTTTATACGAGCTTGTTTAATCGCCGCTTCGCACATAGCACAAGGTTTTAAAGTCACGTAAATATCGCAATTATTTAAGCGCCAATCATGTAATTTTCGACTAGCTTTTTTAATTACTAACAATTCTGCATGATTACAGACATTTTTTTTATTTTTTCTAGTATTATAAGCTTTAGCTAGTATATGATCATCTTTAACTAAAATAGCACTTACTGGCACTTCATCTTTTTTGGCCGCTTTCATTGCTAATTTCAGTAGTAAATTATAATATTTTTCAGGCATAAAAATTCCTCCAATAAAAAAGTGCACACAAACAGGGATTGATGTGGCTGCTGTCTTCCGACTCTGACCAAGTTACAATATATTTGTTGCACGTTATTAATTTATCATATTTTTGAGTATTTGGCAAGATTAATGTTTCACGTGAAACATATTTTTGACATTTTTTAGAAAGGTTTCAAGTGAAACCTTTTTAGTTTTATAATTTTAGAGTTTGTTTTTATAATGTTTCACGTGAAACATTGTGAATAACTTTTTAGATAATAAAAAAAATAATTAATAAAAAACTAATTTTTAAGCTAAATCTTGTTTTAATAAATAAGTTTTAATTAAAAATAAAATAGTTTTTATAAATTTATGAATTAATAAATAAATTATTTAACTATTAAATTGTTTTAAAAAATAAATAATATAATTTTTTAAAAATAAAGCTTTTAAAAACAATGTTTCACGTGAAACATTGTTGATAATTTATTTAATAATTTTTTTATTTGGTTTAGAAAAGGTTTCACGTGAAACATTATATAATTTTCCAATAGTTTTAAAGTTACTAACATTTTTATTTTATAGTAATACTAAAAAAAATAATGCTTATTCAGCATTATCTTCTTCGTTTAAAGGTTCTTCGTCTTGTTTTAATACCAAACTTATGGTAGTGACAATTTGATTTTCTTTAAGATTTATTAATCTAACACCTTGAGTTACGCGGCCTAAAGTATTTATTTGATCAAGAGTCATGCGCATTGTAGTTCCGGTATTAGTCATAATAACAAGTTCTTTATCTTCTTCGACAACTTTTACAGAAGCTATTTCGCCATTTTTAGCAGTAATATTAAGGGCTTTTACTCCTTTACTACCACGGCTAGTCTCTCTAAATTCACTGACAAGAGTCTTTTTTCCATAGCCTTTTTTAGTTACTAACAATATTTTATCATCTTCGGTTACTATTTCGGCACATACGCATTTATGACCATCAAAATTTATGCCTTTAACGCCACTAGCAGTCCGTCCCATGGCTCTTATTTTATCTTCTTTAAACTTAACCATGCGACCGGATTCACTACCTAATAAGACATAATTATCGCCAGTAGTTTTCTTTACAGCTAACAATTCATCACTATCTTTTAGATTTATACATATTTTGCCAGACGTACGTATGTTCTCAAATTCATTAACTGCGGTTCGTTTTACCAAGCCATTTTTAGTTACAAACAATAAATATTTAGTAGCTTCTTTCGGAGAAATACTTAACATAGTATTAATTGTCTCATCTTTTTCTAGTTGCAACAAGTTTATTATTGGTAAACCTTTAGATTGACGATTAAATTCCGGTATTTCATAGCCTTTTAAGCGATATACTTTACCTTTATTACTAAAGAACAGCAAGTAATCGTGGCTTGATAAGTTAATCATCTGTTCAACATAATCTTCTTCATTAGTACTCATACCTTTAATTCCCATACCACCACGTCTTTGAGCTTTAAAAGTATCACTAGTTGTTCGTTTAATATAACCTTTATTAGTTAGAGCGATTAATATATCTTCTTCTGGAATTAATGACTCATCCTCGATATATTCAACCGCGGACATATCAATATCAGTACGGCGTTTATCGCCATATTTATCTTTAATTTCTAACAATTCTTCTTTAATAATGGCCAACACTTTTTCTTCAGAGCCAAGAATAGATCTTAATTCATCAATTAATTTGATTAACTCATTTAATTCTTCTTCGACTTTTTCTCTTTCCAAACCAGTTAAGCGTCTTAAACGCATTTCCAAGATAGCTTCAGCTTGTTCAGAAGAAAGGCTAAAGTTTTGCATTAAACCAGCTTTGGCTTCTTCATCAGATTTAGAATTACGGATTAATTTAATAACTTCGTCAATATGATCTAAAGCAATTTTTAAACCTTCGAGAATATGGACTCTTTTTTCTGCTTTATCTAAATCAAAGCGAGTTCTTCTTACAATTATTTCTTTTTGGTAATCAATATATTTAGAAATAATATCTTTAAGGCCTAAAGTTTTAGGAACACCATTATCAAGCATTAAGAAGATAATACCATAAGTAGTTTGAAAAGCGGTATGTTTATATAATTTATTTAGAATTACACTAGCATTAGCGTCTTTTCGTAAAGTTATAGTTATTTTAACGCCGTCTTTTAAATCAACGTGATAATCAGTAATACCATCTAAAACTTTATTATGAACTAATTCGGCGACTTTATTTTTTAATTCTAAAGTATTAATTCCATAAGGAACTTCATTTATAACAATATATTCCCGGCCATTTTTTTCTTCTATTTCGGCGCGAGAGCGAATAGTTATAGTACCACGACCGGTTTCATAAGCTTTTTTTATGCCGGAATTACCGAGAATTACGGCTCCCGTTGGAAAATCAGGACCTTTAATATATTTCATTAAACCATCAGTATCAATATCAGGATTATCGATATAAGCAACACATCCATCAATTACTTCACCTAAATTATGAGGAGGTATATTAGTGGCCATACCAACAGCAATACCGGTAGTACCATTGACTAAGATATTTGGGAAGCGAGATGGTAAAATTTCGGGTTCTTGTTCCGATTCATCAAAGTTAGGAGTAAAATTAACAGTATCTTTCCGAATATCGCGAAGCAATTCCAAAGATATTTTGGACAAACGAGATTCAGTATAACGCATAGCCGCGGCGCCATAACCCTCAATATTACCAAAGTTACCATGGCCATCCACTAACATATAACGATAACTAAAATCTTGCGCCATTCTAACCATGGCTTCATAAATACTTGAGTCACCGTGAGGGTGATATTTACCCATGACATCACCGACGATACGTGCACTTTTTTTATGGGGTTTATCAGGAGTGTAGCCTGATTCGTACATAGAATACAAAATTCGGCGATGAACTGGTTTTAAGCCATCGCGAAGATCAGGTAAAGCTCGAGCGACGATAACACTCATAGAATATTCAAGAAAAGAGTCTTTGACTTCTTTAACAATATTATTTTTTTCTAATCGATCCATTTTTAACCTCCTAAATATCTAGATTTTCAACATAAGTGGCATTAGTTTCAATAAATTCGCGACGAGGTTCAACTTCTTCACCCATTAATTTATTGAATATTTCATCCGCGGCGATAGCATCATCTACTGTAATTTGGCGTAAAACCCGTTTATTAATGTCCATAGTTGTTTCGTTTAATTCTTCGGCGTCCATTTCTCCTAAACCTTTCATCCGAGCAATATCATATTTGGTATTAGGTGATAAGGAAGCTAAATACTCATCTCTTTCTTGTTCATTTAAGACATATTTAATGGTTTTACCATGTTTAATAACAAATAATGGGGGTTGAGCAGCATAGACATGTCCTGCTTCGACGATTGGTTTAAAAAACCGATAAAATAAGGTTAATAACAAGACTCTAATATGGGAACCATCGACATCGGCATCGGTCATAATAATAATTTTATGATATCTTAATTTATCAAGATTAAAATCTTCGCCAATACCAGTTCCAAAAGCAGTTATAATAGTTCTTATTTCTTCATTAGATAAGGCTCTATCTAACCGAGCTTTTTCGACATTTAAGATTTTACCTCTTAAAGGAAGAATAGCTTGAGTCATACTATCGCGACCTTTTATTGCTGAACCACCGGCAGAATCTCCCTCGACAAGAAAGATTTCACTAACTGTCGCATCTTTACTTTTACAATCTGCAAGTTTACCAAAAAAGTTAGTTACATCAAGATCACCTTTACGACGCGTAGCTTCACGAGCTTTTTTAGCAGCGATACGAGCACGAGAGGCGGTCATACATTTTTCCACAATAATGCGGGCCACATCAGGATTTTCCATTAAAAACCGTTCAAATCCTTGACCAAAAATATCACTAGCTATTTTTCTTACTTCACTATTACCTAGTTTAGTTTTAGTTTGACCTTCAAATTGAGGATCCGGATGTTTACAAGAAATTATCATGGCTAAACCCTCACGACAATCTTCACCACTTAAAGCTTCGTCTTTTTCTTTTAAGAGTTTAGCATTACGAGCATAATTATTAATAATTCTAGTTAAAGCATTTTTTACCCCGTCTTCGTGGGTTCCACCCTCATATGTATTAATATTATTAGTGAAAGAATAAAGATTAGTATTATAAGAGTCGTTATATTGCATAGCAACTTCAACACTTATATTATCAACTGTACCCTCAACATAAATAATATCATCATGTAAAGGTTGTTTATTTTTATTTAACATACTTACATATTCAATAATACCACCATTATAGCAGAAAGTATCTTTCTTATCAGGAACTCGTTCATCGATTAAAGTAATTCTTAAACCTTTATTTAAGAAAGCTAATTCTCTTAAACGCGTAGCTAGAGTTTCATAATTAAATTCGGTAGTTTCTTTAAAGATAGTAGGATCCGCTTTAAAAGTGACTGTGGTACCGGTTCGATCTT
>CANQXQ010000015.1 GCA_947627845.1 uncultured Bacilli bacterium
AGTTTATCTTTGTTTCTTATCAACTCATTTGCATTAGTAAATGCAAAAATGGGACATTTTTAAAAAATCTTAACATATTTTTTATTTTCAAGCCATTTTAGAAATGGAACAAATAAACTAATCAAGAAAATACTTATATAACTTGCTTCATAGAAATTAAATAAAATAGCAATTAAACTAGTAATTAAACCAACCATTAACCCATATAGACCCATTTGTTTATTAGTTATGGGCGATTTAGAATAAGTTAACAAAAAGATAAAACTAAAATAATTATGACCATTTAAAAGATATGTGAGATAAGTATTATTTTTAGTGATAAAAAAGGCAATTATTAAAGGGAATAAATAACCGATAAAGGCCATTAAAGGAAGCATTTTTTTATAAAATTTATTAAAACTTAAAATAATAAAACTAATTAAAATAACAAATAAACTAGTTGATGCTAGACCTCCATTAGTAAAACCTAAAAAAATATCAAAATAATTATAATTAAATTTATGTAATTTTTCGGCAATATTTAAATAACTATAAGCATTAATTAATAAACTTAAGACTAAAAATAAACGAATTAAAGCTAATTCATTAAAAGATATTTTAGTTTTTAGAGCTAAATATTTAGTAATAATAAGCATTATAAATAAAACAATGGGGTAAATTAAATAGTTTGTGTTTAAAGAAATAGTAAGACTAATAATTAAGCAAAGAAGAATATTATTTTTTTTATTTTCTTTAAAGATTAAGGAAACTAAAATACCTACTATAATACTGATAAAATAAAAATAAAGAGGTATAAAAAGAGCTTTAAAAGTAATTAATTTATTTATATATAATAAAATACCATTCTTATAAAAACTAAATAATATTAAAGGAATTAAAGCTATATAATAAGTTTTAATTAAACTATCTTTATCTTTAAAATAATGAATATAAGGAATATTATTCATGGTCGCCTCCATTTAAATATTTATTAAAGTTTATGTATGCCGGACAAATATAAGAACATAAACCACACTTTAAACATTTAGATTTTACTTTAGCTAAATAGTTAGGATTACTTAATAATAAAGGATTAATATTAACGGGACAAACATCCAGGCATGCACCACATTCTAGACATTTAGTACTAGGAGGACTATTTTTAGTTTTCATGATAAGTACACTATCTATATCATCATCAATAATAAAATTAGAGGGATCAATTACTTTTCCGGTAAGTAAGCCACCGGCAATATAAGTTACTTCTTTAGTATTTAGATTAATAATATCATTAATAATATCTATGAGGGATGTACCTATTTTTACTTTAATAATAGACGGATTAGCTAAAGCATTACCACTTATTGTAATTAATTTATCAGTTTTTTGTCTATTTCTTTTAATTAAATTATAAATATCATATAACACTCCGGTGGGAATAACTAGAGAACTTTCGGTATTTAAGTTTAAATATTTAAGTAATATGGTTTTATTTCCTAATAAATATAAGTTAGGCAGAATTTTTAATTCAATATTAGGGTACATGCCTAAACATTCTAAAAGTTTACTAATATTTTCACTACTGGTATCTTTAAGACAAATAATAACTTGGTCCAAAGCAAACATTTTCGCAAATTTATCAAGAATTTCTAAAAAACCCTCATAATTTAAAAGTAAATAAAAGTTTTGAGTTAAGACATAAGGTTCATCATCAATTGCATTTAAGATTAAATTTTTTTTATTAGTAAAATCAAGATTAAATTCAAGATTTAATAATTTTTCTAAATTAGCTTTAAGAATTTTATTTAAAGATATCTTTTTTTGTGGTTTTATACGTTTGCTTTCTTCATAATCATTAATAATTTCTAAAGCATATAATTCCCCTTTTAAAGTAGTTACTTTTTGATATTTTTTAGTGGTACCAGATATAGGCGAAGTAATTAAATTATTTTTAGTTTTAAATAAAGGTGTACCAATTGCTACTTTAGTATTTAGATTAATTAAGCTGGTATAATTATTATAAGGAATATATATAGTACTAGGTTTATCATAATTAATAATATTACTTGATACTTTTATGGTTTCATCTTTTACGATTTCAATTAGCTTAGCCATGATATCACCTTTTAATAATTATACTAAAATCATTTTTAAACTGCAATAATTTCCAAAAAAAAGAGCTATTTTTCACTCTTTAAATTATTTAAGTATTCTTTTAAATTAATAGCAATATTTTCTGGGACTATTTTCGCTAAATCGGCAATGGAGGCATTTCTTATTTTTGAAATACTCCCAAAAGTTTTGATTAATTCTTTTTTTCTTTTAGCTCCTATTCCCTCAATATTATCTAAAACGCTTGATATTGCTCCTTTACTACGAATGGTTCGGTGATAACTAATGGTGTAGCGATGAACTTCATCTTGCATTCTTGTTAAATAATGAAATACTCCACTAGTTTTGTCAAGTTCAATTGTTTTATAATCTAAACTATCAATTAAATCATTAGTTCTATGTTTATCATTTTTGCGTAAACCACAGACTCTAATATTTAAATTTAAATCATTTAAAATATTAAGACAAGCATTAATTTGATTGATACCACCATCGACAATTATTAAATCTGGAAGCTCACTTTTTTCCATTAAAGCTCGGTAGTAACGGCGATAAATAACTTCTTCCATTGTATGATAATCATCATTTTTATCTAAACTTATTTTATATTTACGATATTCTTTTTTAGCTGGGCGACCATTTTTAAAGACGACCATACAACTAACCGTAAAATCGCCAAATAAATTGGAATTATCAAATAAATCAATGCGATCTAATTTAGGTAAATTAAGTAATTCTTTTAATTCATTATTAGCAACTTCCGTTTTTTCTTCATCTTTTTCAATGATTTCTAATTCATTTTCTAAATTGATTTTAGCATTTAAGCTAGCCATATCAACGAGGTTTTTCTTTTTGCCCTTTTGGGGAACAACAAAATTAGTTTGTAATATTTCTTCTAATATGGAAATATTTAAGGAAGATGGACACAATATTTCTTTAGGAATTTCGTGTTTACTATAAAAGTTCATAATATAATAATCTAATTCATCTAAAGCATCACTTACAACCGGAAAAATATCAGTATGACCTCCGACCATACGGCCATTACGTAAAAATAATATTTGAATACTTAAGTGACCTTTATCAAAAAAGTAACCAATCGCATCACGATTTACATAATCATGTAATTCCATTTTTTGTTTATCAAGAATAATACTAATATAATCTAGTTCTTTTTTTAATTCTAAAGCCATTTCAAAATTTAAACTTTTACTATAGCTTTCCATTTTACTTAAGATTTTATTCTTTAAAATATCACCATTTCCCCTTAAAAAGGCTAATATTTCTTGTTCCATTTCTTTTAGAGCTTCGGGATCTACTTTATGTTCACAATAACCTAAACATTCGCCAATATGATAATATAGACATACTTTTTTAGGCATAACATCGCATTTTTTTAGAGGGTATAAACGATTAATTAAACTAACTATTCTTCGAGCCGCATAAGCATTGGGGTATGGACCAAAAAGCATTTTTTTATCTTTTTTACGAATATTTAAGTAACGTGATACTTTTAATTTAGGGTATGGTTTACTAATATATTCTATATAAGGGTAACTTTTATCATCTTTTAAGAGAATATTATATTTAGGATCATAATGTTTTATTAAGTTAAATTCTAGTAAAAATGCTTCTAATTCTGATGATGCCACAATATATTCAAAATCGGCGACTTCACTAACCATTTTAGCGGTTTTACCTGTTTGAGGACGATTAAAATAAGAGTTTACTCTTTTTTTTAAGTCTTTAGCTTTACCTACATAAATAATGGTGCCCTCTTTATTTTTCATTTGATAGGAACCAGGTAAATGGGGAATTAATTTTAATTTGTCCTTAAACATATTTCTCACCTACTTATTTATTATACTACAAATTTAGTAATTTTTAAGGTATAATTATTTTGGTGGTTAACATGCTTATTAATACTTATACTTTAGAAATTAAAAAATCGAGGTTTTTAGCTTTTTATTATGAGGTAACTAATATAGAAGAAATAACCAATATTTTAGCTAATTTAAAAAAAGAACATAAGAAAGCTAAACATTTTCCTTATGCCTATCGAATAGGTAATCTAATAAAAAAATCAGATGATAAGGAACCAAGCGGGACAGCTGGTTTACCTATTCTTAATATTCTTGAAAAAAATAATTTAAATAATGTCTTTATTGTTATTATAAGATATTTCGGAGGAATTAAATTAGGTTCTGGTGGTTTAATTAGAGCTTATAGCACAGCGGCTAAAGAAGTTATTAAGCTTAACCAAGAATAATTCGATCATCATTTATCGGTTTGTTTTTTTCAACTTGACTCACATAATTACCAATTATGGAAGCTGTTCCGATTACTACTCCGAAAAAGATAACAATGGAAATAAGTAATTTTTCATAAAAGCGGAGCATATTATCACCTATATCTAGTATACGCTATAAATTATAATTTAACAATTATTTATTTTTTTACTTTACATTTATTTAATAAACATCGCATCGCCAAAAGAAAAGAAGCGATATTTTTTGGTTATGGCTTCATTATAAGCCTTTAAGATATATTCTTTAGTAGCTAAAGCGCTAACTAGCATTAGTAATGTAGATTTAGGAAGATGGAAATTGGTAATTAAGCCATCAATAGCTAAAAATTTAAATCCTGGGTAGATAAATATATCAGTATTACCCATGGATGCTTGAAATCCATTATATTTATGGGCCACCGTTTCTAATACTCTTGTAGAAGTGGTTCCTACGGCATAAATTTTTCTATTTTCGGCTTTAGCTTGATTTAATTTTTGGGCAACTTCTTCACTCATTTCATAATATTCACTATGCATGTGATGATCTAATATATTTTCTTCTTCTACTGGTCTAAAAGTACCTAAGCCTACATGTAAGGTAACAAATAGAATTTCAATTCCCTTATTTTTTATTTTTTGTAACAATTCATTAGTAAAATGAAGACCGGCTGTAGGAGCGGCGGCACTTCCAATATTTTTTGCATAAACAGTTTGGTAACGGTCTTTATCAGTTAATTGTTCATGAATATAGGGAGGAAGTGGCATATCTCCTAATCTATCTAATATTTCCATTAAAATACCCTCATAAATTAATTTAACATGCACAAGACCCTCGTCTAATTTAGTGGTAACTTGCGCTTCTAGTTCATCACTAAATTTAATTATGGTTCCCTCTTTTAATCTCTTCGCGGGTTTAGATAAACATTCCCAAACATTATCGCCTAAATCTTTTAAAAGTAATAATTCAATTACGGCACCAGTTTCTACTTTAGTGCCAATAAGACGGGCTGGGATTACTTTAGTATCATTTAAAACTAAAACATCCCCGGGATTTAATTCATCAATTATATGATTAAAATGGGTATGTTTAGTAGCCCCACTTTTTTTATTTAATATTAAGAGTTTGGAACTATCTCTTTTAATTAAGGGAGTTTGAGCGATTAACTCAGCCGGTAAATTATAATCAAAATCACTTAAATTCATTTTTTTCCACCTCAATTAATTTTTTTACTTTAGCTAATATTTCTTCACCCATTTCGGGAATAGGTCGTAACTGGTCTTTATTATAACAATCGACTTTTTGATAGTCATAAATACTTGATAATTCTAAATAGGCGGCCTCGGCAATCCGAAGCATATCGATATTGACGATTTCATTTTTTTCTTTCTTAAAGGCACATATCTTTTCATAAGGCATATAAAGATAAATTACTAAATCAGGTCGGGGTAATTCTAAAAGAACAAATTCTAAATTATCTAACCAATCATACATAGCTAGACGTTCTTTAATATCTTTAATTTTACCACCTTGATAAGCCATATTTGATTCGACATAGCGATTTAAAACGACAATATAACCATTAGCTAAATATTCTTTGATTATTTTAATATTATAAGCCCGATCGGCAGCATAGTAAAGGCTAGAAATTTTAGGATCAACATTTTGAATGCCCTCTTTAAATAAAGAAGAACCATTTTTGCCTAAATAAGCATCACCAATAATTTTACCAGTGGGCGAATTATAGTTAGGAAAACTAAAAGAAACCGCTTTTAGCCCGATTTTATTTAAATTATTTACCAATAATTCCGTTTGTGTTTGCTTACCAGTATAATCAGAACCCTCAATAACAATTAATTTATCTTTACTCATATTAAACCTCTACTCGTATATTTTAAAACGATCGGTTAAGGCTAAAACTTGCTGTTTTAAATTTTCTAAAACTTCGGGGTTATCTCTATTTCTTAAAGCTTCCCCAATTATATGACCAATTGTTTCAAATTCTTTTTCTTTAAAACCTCTCGTTGTCATGGCCGGAGTACCTAAACGAATGCCACTCGTTTTAAAAGGTGACTCGGTCTCGTTTGGAATAGTATTTTTATTAACAGTTATACATATTTTATCTAAAACTGTTTCGGCTTCTTTTCCCGTAATACCAAAAGTACTTTTAACATCAACTAGCATTAAATGATTATCGGTTCCCCCAGAGATAATTCTTAAGCCCTCTTTTTCTAAAGTTTGAGCCAAAGTTTTAGCATTTAAGATAATTTGCTTAGCATAATTTTTAAAATCCGGTTGCAAAGCTTCATAAAAGCATTGAGCTTTCGCGGCAATAACATGCATTAAAGGACCACCTTGAATACCAGGGAAAATAGTTTTATTTATTTTTTTAGCGATTTCTTCATTATTAGTTAAGATTAGTCCTCCCCGAGGTCCTCTCAAAGTTTTATGCGTAGTTGATGAGACAACATCCGCGTACATGACTGGATTTTGATGGAAACCCGCCGCGACTAAACCAGCAATATGGGCCATATCAACAAAAAGAATAGCTCCAACTTCATCGGCAATCTCCCGAAATTTTTGAAAATCAATAGCTCGCGAATAAGCACTTGCACCAGCGACAATCATTTGGGGTTTTTCTTTTAGAGCAATATTTCTTATTTCTTCATAATCAAGCATTTCGGTTTCACTATTTAAATTATAAGGAATAAATTCATAGTCCAAACCACTAAAATTAACTGGATTGCCATGTGTTAAATGACCACCATGAGAAAGATTTAAACCTAATACTTTGGCATGAGGTTCAAGTAAAGCTCGATATACGGCCATATTAGCTTGCGAACCACTATGGGGTTGAACATTAGCATATTTGGCATTAAATAATTTGGTCGCATATTCGATTGCAATATCTTCGACAGTATCAACATTTACACATCCACCATAATATCTTTTGCCTGAATAACCCTCGGCATATTTATTCGTAAAAATACTTCCTTGTAATTCTAAAATACTTTTTGATACATAATTTTCCGAAGCAATTAATTCAACATTATTTTGTTGTCTTAATTTTTCTTTTTCTAAAGCTTCTTTAATTCTTTGATCCATTTATTTTGGCTCCTTTCTTGGCACTTTCATAAACATTATTTAAAAGCATTGTAATAGTCATAGGTCCCACTCCTCCAGGAACTGGAGTAATATATGAGACTTTATTTAAAACATTTTGATAATCAACATCACCACATAATTTGTTATTTTCATCACGATTTGTGCCTACATCAATTACAACTGCTCCCTCTTTAATATATTCGGCAGTTATAAATTTAGCTTTACCAATAGCTACAATTAAAATATCGGCAGTTTTAGTTATTTCTTTTAAGTTGGCAGTTTTAGAATGTGCAATTGTTACGGTGGCATCTTTATTAAGCATAGCTAAAGCTAAAGGCCTTCCAACAATCTTACTACGACCCACAATAACTACATGCTTACCAGCAATAGGTATATTTTCATGTTCTAACAATTTAATAATACCATAAGGGGTTGCCGCGATAATATTTGGTGTATTAGACGCAAGCATACCTAAATTATAAATACCAAAGCCATCAACATCTTTGCTAGGACTTATAAAGGTGTTTAAATATTCTTCATCATAATTATCAGGAACAGGACTTTGAATAATTATACCATGAATATTTTTATCTTCATTTAATTTCTTTAAACAAGTAATTATTTCTTCTTCTTTTTCGGTTCCCTCAAAACGATAAAGTTTGCCATCTATACCAATTTCTGCGCAAGCTTTTAATTTATTACGATCGTAGATTTCACTTGCTTCATTATGACCAATTAAAATAATAGCTAAACCTGGTTTAATATTTAATTTTGAAATTTTTTCTTTTAATTCCGCACGCAATTCTTGTGCAATTTTTTTACCATCAATAATCATTTTATCTTCCTTTCTTTTAATATTTTGAATTTTTTTTATAAAAGATAAGACCTCTTTTTAAGTAATAAAATAGCCATAAGACATTCCTCCTTAAAATAAAGCTTCTTGCTTAGCTATTTTTAAATGATTATAAGTCTTTTCAGTCGCAAGTCGTCCTCTTTGAGTACGTTTAATAAAACCCTCTTGTAATAAAAATGGTTCGACAACATCTTCAATAGTGGTTACTTCTTCCCCTATGGCCGTCGCTATAGTTTCAATTCCTACTGGACCACCATTAAATTTATTGATTAAGGCTTCTAAATATTCAATATCTATTTGATCTAAACCATATTCATCAACCTTAAGTCTTTTTAAGCTTTCAACAGTGATATCTTTATCTATATAGCCTTTGCCTTTTACTAAAGCAAAATCGCGAACTCTTTTAAATAAACGATTAGCAACTCGTGGAGTCTTCCGACAACGTCTAGCAATTTCTAAGGCCGCATCATCATCAATATTCATTCCTAAAACCCGACCAGTTCTTTTAACAATTTCTTGAAGTTCACCATCTTTATAATAATTTAACTTTGATACTATACCAAAACGATCTCGTAAAGGACTAGATAAATCGCCCGCCCTAGTTGTAGCACCGACTAAAGTGAATGGTGGTAAATCGATTTTTATACTCCGGCTTTTACCATCGGCTCCAATAATTATATCTAATTCAAAATCTTCCATGGCTGGGTATAATATTTCTTCCACAAATTTAGGCATCCGATGAATTTCATCAATAAATAAAACATCACCAGGTTCAAGATTTGATAAAACGGCGGCTAAATCGCCACTTTTTTCTAAAGATGGACCACTAGCAGTTTTAATATTTGAACCTAATTCGTTAGCAATAATATGGGCAAGAGTTGTTTTTCCTAGACCCGGAGGACCATATAAAAGAACATGATCTAAAGCTTCATCACGCATTTTGGCCGCTTCTATAAAAATACGTAAATTTTCTTTAATTTCATCTTGACCTATATATTCATCTAAGGTGGTTGGTCTAAGACTACTTTCAAATAAATCATTTTCTTGTTCTTCAGTATTAACAAGACGATCAGTCATAATATCAGTCCTTTCTTTTTATATATTCTATTATATCACGCCAATTAGAAAAAGTCTTATATTTGCTACAATTTTGGGGATGTTTTTGATTAGCAAATAATAAACATTCAATATTATATTTAGCTATATTATCAAGATTGGTTTCTTTATCATCGATAAATAAAGAAACATGTTCTTGATTAGCTGATAAACCTTTATTTTCTTGTTCCTCATCATCAAAAATAATTTTATCATAAGGAAGATTATATCTAGCTAAATAATTAATAGTTATTGTTTTAACATTAGGAGAATACTTATTATTTCTAGCTGTAATTAAAATTATTTTATAATTATTTTGATGAAAATATTCCAAAGCTTCCTTAACATAATCTTTTAGGGAGCATTCAGTCATAATATTTTCAATGTAAAGATTTAAAAATTCCGTTTTTCTTTCTTCTGGTAGGTTATGCCAATCGGTATAGCTATTATCATATAAGCTTAAATACTTTTGGGTAGTTAGATAAGTATTAGTAATAGTGTTATCAATATCTATTCCTATAACCATGCGACCTCCATTACTTAAGCATTAATTTTAAAGCTTCTTTTATTTGTTCTTCGATGTTTAAAGAAGAATTAACTTTTGGTAAGACTTTTTTAATTTCAGTCGTTTTATAACCTAAACTTTCTAAGACACTTACTAAATCATCAAAATCACTAGAGATATTTAATTCTTCTTTTTTGGCAAGTTTTCCTTTTAAGTCTAAGATAATTTGACGCGCTAATTTTTCCCCAATTTTAGGGAATTTGGTTAAATATAAGATATTTTCGCGATCAATTGCATCAACTATACCGGCAATACTTCCAGTCGCAAGCATCGGCATAGCCATTTTAGGACCTAGTCCTTTAACATTTATTAATTTTAGAAATAAGTTTCTTTCTTCAATATTTTTAAAGCCATATAAGCTATATTCATCTTCTTTTACTTGGTTATATAAATATACTTGAGCTTCTTTGTTTAGTTCAAAACTAAAAGGATTAGCTACAAATATAGTAAAACCTATTTGATTATTTTCTAAAACAATGTAGTTACTTTCTTGCATAACTACTTTTCCAATTATATAATTAAGCATTATTATCACCTCTTTAATAATAGCATACAATTGTTTAAATGTACACCCTTTTAAGAAAAAAACTAACTTTTATTAGTTAGTCTTCAATATCTGAATCGGCATACTCTTCGATTTCATCTAAAATTTCATAATACATGGTGGCAATTTCAGAATCAGTTTTAGTTTTAACTATATTTTCATAATTATTAAAACCTAATCTTTTATAATGAGCAATAATTGCTTGTTCCATTTCTTTTCTATTCATATTTCCCTCCAATATTTTATTATGTTCTAAATAATATACTCTTCTAATTCTTGTGTCAAATACATTTGAAATATATCAGGTGTTTTCCTTTTTAGATATTAAAAACATCTGATTTCAACAACCGTTGATTTCAGATGCTAAACCGTAAGGGATTACATCTGATTCTCACAGTCAAATGTATTCTTTTTTTATTTTATGCAAGTTTCCTTGACAAATACATAATAACAAGAAAACAACTTTTTTACAAGCTGTTTTCTTATTTTACTCGAAACTCCGAGTTTGGTATCTATATGGTGTCCCGGGTGGGAGTCGAACCCACGATCTTTGGCGTCGGAGGCCAACATTCTATCCAACTGAACTACCAGGACCTACCTATATTTTATCATATATTGAAAAGAAATGAAATACTAATTAGCTGTTACATAACTTTCAGTAGAAACTGAATCGGAAAAATTTAGGTCAGAGTCAAATTCTGAACCATCATCATATAAATCGTATTTTAAATCAAGATAATCAAGAGTTTCTTTTAGAGATTTACCATCACTATAAACTTCAATAAAATCCATGGCCATATCTAAACAATATTCGGGAGTATAGGTTTCCTTGCCATTATAATCACTAGAATTGAAAGCTAATTTATAAGCCGTACCTAGTATATCTAATACTTGACGATAATCTAAATTTAAACTAGTAAGATTAGCAACACTTTCAAAAAGAAAATTAAAAATACTTAAATCAATATACTCTCCTAGTTCTCTAATAAAACGATGCATGAAATTGTTAACGTTTTTACAACTACGACTAACACGAGCTCTAAATTCAGCATCAGTATTAAATCTATTTAAAATATAACTAACATTACGACTATCTATTTCTTTTAAAGCATATTTAATAAAATCAGAGTCGAGAATTACATACATTTTATTTTTAGCATTTAAATCCCATTCATCAATATAAGCAAAAGCTTTTTTAAATTCTTCTCGATGATTATCAATATTAGCCGCATATACTGGCGTTATACCTAATAATTCTTCGACGGTATTAGTTTCTTTGACATAATAATTATAAACGGAATTACGAGTAAAATGATAAGTTAGAGGAGAATACCTTACTTTATAAATTATTAACAACTCAATACTTATAATAAAGGCAAAACAAATAAATTTAAGAGGTAATGTTATGGGAGCTCGAACTAACCGAAATACTTTTTTAGAGGTACTGACATTTTTAAATTTATTTTCTGGTTTGCGAACAAATAATAATTTCCAGAAAAACCAAATTGGCGAAGTTATAATAATAAATATTTTTAAAATTATATGACCTATTTTGTTTAAACTCTCTTTCATAAAACACACCTTTTTCTAAATATATTATACTTAAAGTTATGATTTTTGACAAGAAAAAAGATTTTCCTTTTAAGAAAATCTTATAATATCAAAAATAGTTATATAAATCATTAAAGCAATTAAGAGGAAGAAGAAAATCGTATGACACCAATTTTCAAATTTTTGATTAATTGGACTTCCTTTTATTTTTTCAATTATTAAGAAGAAGATACGTCCTCCATCAAAGGCGGGAATAGGTAAAATATTAATTAAACCAACATTTATACTTAAAAGCGCAATTAAATAAATTATTTGACCTACTCCATATTCTAAGCTATCACCAACGACATGGTAAATTCCAACCGGGCCAGATAAATTATTTAATGCTATTTTACCAGTAAATAAATTTAAAACTGTAATCCACATATTACTGATTAAACTACCAAAGCGAGCAAAAGCATATTTAAGACTAGCACCAAAGCCATGCGTTACTTTACTTGCGATACTAATTCCAAATTGTTTAGTTTCTTCGCCAGTTTTTTCATCTTTAATAGTTTTAGGACTAATTTGATAATCTTCAGTTTCACCATTTTCGTGTTTAACAGTAATATCATAAGTATTATCTTTATCTTTCATGTAAAGACGAATTTGGGCGACATCCCAAGTTTTAACTTTATGACCATTAACCGCGGTAATTAAATCGCCTTTAACTAACCCAGCCTCGTAAGCCGCGGAATCTTCTAAAACAGTATCAATTCGAGGTTCTAAACTTTGAGCTCCCCAAATAAGAGCCATAACAAATAAGATAACAATAGCTAATACAAAGTTATTAAAAACACCGGCACCTAAAATCATAAGTCTTTGCCACCATTTTTTATTACACATAAACTTGTCTTTAGGTATTTTGTTTGTTTCATCATCTTCATAAACTTCCCCAGCCATCGAAACAAATCCTCCAATAGGCAAAGCTCTAATATTGTAATCAATACCATCTTTACCTTTAAAAGTTTTAATTATAGGTCCCATTCCAATGGAAAATTCATGAATGTAAACTCCACTTTTTTTAGCGGTAATAAAATGGCCAAATTCATGAACTAAAATAATAAGTCCTAAAATAAATATTAATAATATTAATGTAATAAACCACATAATTTTTCCTCCTTAAAATAAACTATATAATAATAAATAACCTAGCATAATAGCAATAGTACTATCAAGACGATCTAATATGCCTCCATGACCAGGGATTAAATTACTAAAATCTTTAATATCATTTTCTCTTTTTAATTTACTAAATAATAAATCACCGATTTGACCAATTATAGATAATATAAAGGTCGCAATGATAACTTTATAACTAATTGGATTTACTAAATAGTGATAAAAGATACTAGCTCCGATAGTTCCAATAAGAGAACCAATAACACTACCCTCAATGGTTTTATTAGGGCTTACATGGGGAATTAATTTATGTTTTCCAAAGGCTTTACCCCCAAAATAAGCAAAGGTATCAGTTAAGATAAATATTAAAATTAGATAAATAAATTTAGTTAAACTAAACATTCTAACAAATATCATGGTATTAAAAGCCGTGCCTAATAATAAGATAGATCCAACTAAGAAAAAACCATCAGTAATAGTATATTCATCATGCTTATAAAATAAACTAGCACCTAAAACAAGTAAAAGTAGAAGCGCAATTCCCCGATATGTTATACCATACATAATCGAGTAACTATCTTCAAATTCCATTAAAACAATTAATAATAAACAGATCATACTAATAAAACTAACAATAAATGGTACTTGTTTATGACTCTTTTTTAAGTCTAATATTTCTTTTAAACCAAGTAAACTTATTATACCCACTCCTATTTTAAATAGGCTTTTACCATAATAAACTATGGGAATAACAATAATAAGCATTACTATAGCACTAATAATTCTTTTTTTCATAATTCCTACTTTCTAGTAAAAGTATACTCTTTTAAGACTTATTAGTCAATTATTTAAATAAAAAAAAAGAGCCTTTAGCTCTTAAAAAGAATCAATGTTTACTTTTACCCTTTTAATATTATTTAAATAAGCATGAGCACCAATAATAGTTCGTACGGCTTTAGCGTTTTTACCGCCTTTACCAATAATAGCACCCATATCTTCATTAGATACTAATATTTCTACGATTGTTTCTTCTTCATTATCAAAACTACTTACTTTAACTAAATCTGGATTTTTGACTAGATTTTTAATTAAATAAGTTGCAAAATCAGTAAGTTCCATAATTATTTACCTACTTTTTTAGATTCTGCATGTTTTTTCATGATGCCTTCTTTTGATAATATACTTCTTACAGTATCAGTTGGAGTAGCACCGTTATTTAACCATTTTAGGGCTAATTCTTCATTTAAGGTTACATTTTTATTATCTTTGGCAACTGGATTATAAGTACCAATTACTTCAATAAAACGACCATCTCTAGGGCTTCTAGAATCGGCGGCCACAATACGATAAAATGGTTTTTGTTTAGCGCCCATTCTTTTTAGTCTTAATTTAACTGCCATAGTTGTTCCTCCTTTGTTACTACCATATTAACATAAAAAAACTTTAGTGTCAACCAAAAATGGTTAACTTAAATAATCTGGGTTAACATTATCTACTTCTTCAAGATCATTATCTTCAACATCATCTAAAACATCATAATCATCAGTATCATCTTCGACACTTACTTTAAGCATCGTATTGCCGACAACTTCGACCCCTAACTCCTTTTCAATAGTCATATTAACTTCCCCATTTTTAATAGATACATCGGTTACGGTTGGTTGATTTAAACTCCGAACAATAATTTCTGAGGCATCATTTAAACTAGCCCCATCTTTAAGGCGAATATTCATTTTATCAGTATAATTAAATCTTTTAGTTGTAACCGCGGTTTTAGTATCATTATTATAGGAATACCAAACATTTACATCAAAAGAACCATCAATATTTACTACCCCTCCTACATTTTTACCATCAAAAGTGTGATTTATAACCCAACAACCTAAAACAGTGTCGGGTGTTTCTTCAGGTTTAACACTAAATTTTGAGGTACTATTTTTTTTGGCTTTGCCCACGACCGCCTTTGTAACTATCTCTTTAAAATTTGCCACTTTTATTCCTCCTCTATTGTAATCTATGCAAAAGTATGATAAAAGTACACTTTTTTAAAAATTAATATAGCTAGAAATATGGGTTTTTGATATAATTATTTTGGTGAGATTATGGATTGTATATTTTGTAAAATTATTAAGGGTGAAATACCTAGTAAAGTAATATATGAAGATGATTTAGTTATGGTGATGATGGACATTAATCCCGTTAGTGATGGTCATGTTTTAGTTCTACCTAAAAAACATTATACCGATTTTTTAGAACTTGATAATGATATTTCTAATCATATATTTAAAGTAGCCAAAGATTTAGGACCAAGGCTTATGCAAAAACTTAAGGCTAAAGCTTTAACATTAATAGTTAATTATGGTGATAGCCAACAAGTAAAACATTTTCATTTACATTTAATTCCGGATTATTTAGGTTCTAAAATTAGAGATAATTTAACAGATTTAGATCAAGTTTATAATATCTTAAAAAATTAATTGAGTTCATTGATGATAATATGGCTTTTAGCTATATTATTTTTTTAATAAAAAAGATAGGGACCTCCCTACCAATGATAAATATACATGCCCATATTTGAATAAGAAGAATAAGCCATATGAGCATGATTTCTATTAACTTATGTAATCGCAAATCGCGAATTACTTGTGCCTTTTCCTGTTATTGTTACTTTATTAAGATCCACATTTATTACTGGACGCATACCTTCCTCCCCCGGAAACCACGCGTGCACATAAGCATCTATTTCGCCCATTGCAAAAATTCCTAATTCCAAAAATCCAATCGGAGACATGGTCCAATATGTTGATTTGGAACTTACATAGCTTTCCTCTTCTTTTCCACTACTATATAATAATCCTCCTATTAGTGCTTCATCAGCTGTTATCAATCCTATTGGTGCATCTAATGCTCCATTTCCTTTTTTACTTCCATTTGTTGTATATAGATCATTTTGTTCACATGTTAATTCTGGTGTAAATGGTATTCTTGCTGAAAATGATGATGAATTTCCATCTGTAAATCTTCCAAATGTTCCATATGTTGTACCTGTTGTACCTGTTCCATTTCCTGTGTCAACATCATTCTGTACCACAGTTCTATCATTACACCAGCCACTTTCTCCACTCAATTTATTTGTATATTGACTTAGATTGCTATTATACCAATTTGCCACAGCTGTTGCTATGGTACTTGGTGTTTTATTTGAATGCGTTGTATTATAATCATTTGATCCGGCAATTCCATAGTAATAACCTACATATGTGTTATCATTATAATCTGTATTATATACTACACCTTCTACCGCATTTTCTGATGTTGTACATGTTTCATTTCCACAATAATACAACAATCTTAAGGTTCCATCTCCATTTATTCGGATTATTCGCCATGTAAATCCGGCAAATGTTACCCAATTATCTGGATTTCCCCTGAATGCATATGTAGCTCCATCATTATCTTGGAACTTATATACTTCCTTTGCTGTAGAATTACTTGTTTCACTAAAAGACGTTTCTGTTTTTATTGTATAATTTGATCCACTCAATTCTCCAAGCTTTGCTAATGTTTTTTTGGATAACTCTTCTACAAAATATAAATAACATTTACTACCTTTTTTTAGATTACCTATTACTAAATTACCTTCATTATTTATTGATAATTTTACTGCTTCATGTTCATCTTTATTTGTTGTATAACAAAAACTTTCTTCTGTATCTATCTTATAACCGGCTCCTGGCATTGTTTCTATTGGCTCTCCATCTATATACATAGCTATTATATTTAAATCTGGTACTTTATATGTTATTGTTCCTTTCGCTAAATCTATACTCTCGGTATTCCTATAACTTGCTCTACTAGTTAGATAGTTTATTAATATAAATATTACTGCACATAATATAAAACCTACTACTATATACTTAAACTTATTATTACTGGTTTCTA
>CANQXQ010000016.1 GCA_947627845.1 uncultured Bacilli bacterium
CTGAATAACTGACAGTTTTAGAAGAAGTAAGAAAATAAAAGGAAAAAATAGTAAAAATGTACGACCAAAGAAGTACATTTTTGCTATTTTTTAAATTAAAATTAAAAAAATGAACATACAAAAAAATTTTATATTTTTTAATTATAAAAACAAAAGATAAATTATATATCATAAAGAATAAAACGAAAGGGGACTCGAATATATTTTAAAGAATTAAAAGCTAAATTAAATAAAGTTAAACCAGTATTAAATAAAGAAAGAACTCTAACTTTAACTCCTTTAATAACTTTATGAGTAGTAATTTTTATATTTTTATAGCATTTAGAATTTTTAGAATATTCAGCCCCTAAAATAGTTAGATAAAGTATACCAAAAGACGCTAAAGAATAAATAGTTTCAAAATATTTTAAAGAAGCATTATAAGTAGATTCTAAATAAAAACCATTAGATTTCTGATTTTTAAAAATAGATTCAATTCCCCCAAATCTATAACCATAATCTTTGATAGCTCTTTTAGGATTTCCATTAGTAATGATAATCCAAGAATCACTAACCCCAATAGTTTTAGAAATAGCAATATTAACAAGATATTTAGATTCTGTAATAGGAACGTTTGATAAATGATAAGCATGATATTTATAAGCAAATATTTCATCAAACCATTTCCAAATATTGTGTCCTTCTTTTTTATCATATACTAAAAGTTTAATATTTCTTTTAATTCTAATACAATAAGTATGTCCTAAAGAATTAATATGTTCCATCAAAGATATAGAATTAAACCATCTATCTGCCAAAAAAATAAGTTTAAAATCATTATCAAAAAGGGAAGAAACATAAGAAATACCTTCTTTTAACATATCTTCATCAAAGGCCATAGAACTATTACCTTTAAAACAACGAAACCATAAAGGAATACCTTGTTTACCAATTCGCATAGAAATCATAAAAACAGTATAATTATCATGAGAAAACATATGGTCAAAAATAATATGAACTCTTTTATCATCATGTTTTTTCTTATAATTAGAAATAACAAAACGAATGATTTTATCATAAAAGGCATACGGATTAAATAATTTATTATTAAAAAATCTTCTAATTCTTCTAATAATAGAATCATGTTGAACAAAAGAGAAATTGTCTTTAAGATTTTTAGCCATATCCGAAGCGACTAAAGACTCAGAAATAAACATAGAAACAATAATGAAAGGCAAAATATTAAGTTGAGTTTTTCTAATATCTGGAATAATTTCTTTTAATTTATTAGAAATAGCCCTTGCCAAATCGGCTTGAGTATTATATACTTTATTCATAAACAACCACCTTTATTTTTTTTGTTAAATTAATTATACCAAAGTTGGTTGTTTATACAAGATATAATTAAAAGGTGTCTTACAAAATTGTATGGACATCTTTTTTCATAATAAGATAAATATTCGGGAACTTCTTTTTTAAAAACTGTCCACATATAAGCATTCCAGCATAAGATGAAATTTTATGGAAGAGTGCAGTTTATTATGGATGTTGTTCATTTGATCCAAAAATGACTTTTAATTTATAAAGAAAAGTGTACCTGTCATTAATGTTAAATTATGGCAGGTTTTTTAGAAATTGTTAGCGCGTATATGTATGTAGAGGTTTTACTTGCTTTTTGGTAGTTGAAGTGTTAAAATACTTTTATGAAATGTTGATTAAGTTTTAAGTATTAGCTTATATTCTTGGTTAGAGATTAAGTATCGGTGGCTGAAAGTACTTAAAGATAAAATAAGCTTAAGAAATTCGACTTATGAGTTTTAATAGTAGTCGTGCTATAAACGAAAGAGAGCTAGTAGTCTAGAAATTGGGTGGTACCGCGGATTTTATTCGTCCCAATTGATAGACTTTTTTTATGGATTGGAGAAGATTATGGAAGAGAAATTATTAAAAATTAAAAACGATTTAATAGATGCTTTAAATAAAGCATCTAGAGAAGCTGATATCTTAAATATTAAGTCAGAGTATGTAGGTAAGAAAAGTGAAATACAAAGTATTTTAGCTAGTCTTAAAGATATGAGTGTAGATGATAAAAGAAAGTATGGAAGTGTTATTAACAATACAAAAAAAGAAATGGAAGAACTTGTTAATAAAAAGTTAGAAGAGTTAGAAAATAATATTAATATTAGTTTTGATGATACCATAAATTATGGAGTTAAAAATGGAAGTTTACATCCGGTTACGATTGTTGCGAAAGAGGTTACTGATATATTAAAAAAGATGGGTTTTACAATTGTAAGTGGACCAGAAATGGAAACAGAATATTATAATTTTGAAGCTTTAAATATACCTAAAGATCATCCAGCTAGAGATATGCAAGATACTTATTATTTGGATAATGGAATGTTACTTAGAACACAGACAAGTGATAATCAAATACATGCAATGGAAAAATATGGGGCACCAATAAGAATATGTGCACCTGGGAGAACCTTTAGAAATGAAGATTTAGATGCTAATCATGAAAATACTTTCTTTCAAATTGAGGGTATGGTTATTGATATAGGAGTATCTATTGAAAATTTAATGTATGTTATGCAAAGTGTTTTAAGGGAAGTATTTAAAAGTGACATAAATGTTAGATTAAGACCGGGTTTCTTTCCTTTTACAGAACCATCTTATGAAATGGACATTTCTTGTGTAATATGTGGGGGTAAAGGATGTCCTACATGTAAGAATGCTGGTTGGATTGAGCTTATTGGATGTGGAATGGTTCATCCAAACGTTTTAAAAGCGGGAGGTATAGATCCGGATGTATATACTGGTTTTGCTTTTGGAATAGGATTAACAAGACTTGCGATGATGAAATATAAAATTAATGATATAAGAGTTTTAAATAGTGGTGATATTCGCTACCTAGAAAAGTTTGATATAAAATAGTATATAGGAGGAGATAGTATGTTAATATCTTGTAATAAACTTAAAAGTTATATTAAAAATAGTGATAATATTGATTGGTTAAATATTTGGAAAACTTTTACAATTAGAACAGCAGAAGTAGAAAATGTTAAAGAAGTGGGTAATTCTTTTGATGGGGTAGTCATTGCAGAAATTAAAGAATGTGTGGAACATCCTGATAGTGATCACATGCATGTATTAAAAGTTGATATTGGAGAAGATCACCTTATTCAAGTGGTATGTGGAGCGCCTAATGTAAGAGTGGGTTTAAAAACAGCTTTGGTAAAAGTTGGAGGTCATATTGATGGAATCGAAATTACCGCACGGCCTTTAAGAGGAGTTTTATCAAATGGTATGTGTTGTAGTGGTAAAGAGCTTAATATTAGCGATAATCATGAGGGTATATTAGAATTACCAGATGAATGGGAAAATGGACGTGATATTAAAGAATATTTACCAATTCGTGATATAATTGTGGAGATTGACAATAAAAGTTTAACTAATCGCCCAGATTTATGGGGCCATTATGGGATTGCAAGAGAAATATGTGCCATCACTAATCATGAATTATTACCATTAGAATTATTAGAAATTAAAAATGATAAAAAAGATTTAGATGTTGTTATTAAAGATAGTGACTTATGTTATCGGTATTGTGGGTTAAAAATTGATAATATATTAAACAATAAAACACCACTTGATATGCAAATATTTTTATATTATGTAGGAATGCGTTCTATTTCATTATTAGTTGATTTAACTAATTATTTAATGATGGAACTAGGACAACCAATGCATGCTTTTGATGCCAGAGTAGTTAAAAATATTGAAGTGGGAAAAGCTAAAGATGGTGATACATTTACAACTTTAGATGGCCAAGAAAGAACTTTAACTAGTGATATTTTAATGATTAAGAATGGCGATGAATACTTTGGTATTGCTGGTATTATGGGTGGTAAATTCAGTGAAATAATGCCCGACACTAGGAGTGTATTTTTAGAAAGTGCTACATTTAATGCAGGAGTTATTAGAAGAGGGGCAGTAAAACTAGGACTTAGAACCGAATCTAGTGCCCGCTATGAGAAAAGTTTAGATCCAAATATGACTGATATAGCTATAAAAAGATTAGCTTATTTACTTAAATTAGAAAATCCACAAATGGAAATAGTTTCTAATTTAACAGATATTTACCCTAAAAAATTAGAAGAAGAAACTATTATTTTAGATAAAGAAACTTTATATACTTATATGGGTGTAGAATTAAGTGAAGAAGAAGTATGTAATATATTAAATAATTTAGGTTTTAAAGTAAAAGTTATGAACAATAACTATGAAGTTATTGTACCAACTTATAGAGCAACGAAAGATATTAAAATTAAACAAGATTTAATTGAAGAAATAGCAAGAATTTATGGGTTAGAAAAGTTTGTACCTAAACCGCTTAAATTAGATTTAATTAGTGTAGAACATGAAAATATCTTTAATCAAGAATATGAAGTTAAAAAATTATTAGCTATGAAATTTGATATGCATGAAGTTCATAGTTATATTTGGTATGATACTAATTTATTAAAAGAACTAGGTATAAAGAAAGATAATGTTAAATTATTAGGTAAAGATGCTAATAATATATTAAGAGATGATATGAGTTTTTCTCTTCTAAATATAGTTTTTGAGAACTTTAAAAATTATAATAGTTTTAAGATTATGGAAATTGGAACTATTATTAAAAATAATCTAAATAAACGAGTTTTAAGTATTATTTTAGCTGATGAAGATAAAAATTTACAAAATATTTATGAAGAAGCTAAATATATAGTTAAATATTTATTTAAAATAGTTAAAAATGTTGAAGTAGAATATACTTCTAATAATAATCAAAAAGAATATTATGATAATAATTTAAGTAAAAATATTAATGTATATAATAAAAAAATAGGAGAAATTAATGTCTTAACTAAAAATATAGTTAGTAAGCTTGCTAAGAAAAAGATGGTGGTATGCGTAGATATTGATTTTGATTTATTTACGGAATTAGAAGTTTTAGATAAATTAGCCCAAGAAGTTAGTAAATACCCTGTAGTTAGTTTAGATTATACAATTATATTAAATGATATGAAATATGGGGATTTAGAAAGTATTTTAAAAGAGTTTAAGAGTAATTTAATTAAATCTTATGAACTTTTAGATGTTTATCAAAATAAATATACTATTAGATATATTTTAGGTAATGATAATAAAACTCTAGATCAAAAAGATATTCAAAGCTTTAAAGAAAGATTTATTAGTCATTTAAATAAGAATAACTTAAGTATTGTAGTTAGTGGAGAATAGGTAGTAAATATCTATTCTTTTAAATGGTAGGAGTAATTTGACAATCTCCTTAAATTGTGGTATTATATAAACCATATTTTTGAGAGGGGGAAAGGGTATGCCAATAATTACTGATGAAATGCGATTAAGTATCATTAGAAATTACGTATCTTTAAATTTAAAAGAAGCTGTTCAATATGGACTTCAAAATGTTGAAGGTGAAGATAAACGAATATTAACAATTGTGCAAAATGAATTTTTAGGTAATCCGGTGTATGTAAATAGTTTAGTAACTAGAATTGTTAACAGAATTTATGAATCTAATAGTTTACAATATAAAACTTCTAAAATTGCTGATATGGAAGATTTATTAGAGAAACTTGTTAATAAAGAAATGCTTGCTAAATATATTGCAACTTATCACACTTTTGCTTATTTAGATTTAATGAATATGCGTAAAGCAGAAATTGAACAAACTGGAATAATTAGATAGTTTGTTCTTTTTTTTGTTTAAGGTATTGTCTAAATGAGTTTTTTTTGTTACAATTAGTATTAGAATAGGGTGGAGATTATGGAAAGTGACAAAAAAAAGATAATAAGATATAATATTTTTGGGGCATTTATAATTACTATTTCGATTATTATAATTGCTATTAGTAGTTCTTATGCGTATTTTCTTAGCAAAATAACAGAAGTAAATTCAGGAAATAAAGGAGTAACTGTTACTAGTGGTAATTTAACAATGGCTTTTACTACATCTCAAGTTTTTAGTCAACTAAAATCTACTTTAATAGATGCAGCAAGTGGAACTAATGATGAAACCATTAATCTTAATACTTTGAAAAGTAAAGCGGGAAATACAACATTTAGTATTGGTGTAGATGCAACTAGTGGAGTTAAAAGTGCTAAGTATGCTCTATATTTAACTAATATAAGTGTAAGTAATAATCTTAAAAATAAATATTTGAAATATGCTTTATATACGGGAACTACGTTAAAAGCAAGTGGCTCATTTGCAGATTATGTAAATGGGACTAATATACCACTTTTATCTGAACAAACTGCATCTACAACAGCTACAACCTATATTTTATATGTATGGTTAGAGAATGATCCAAATGTAATTCAATCTCAAGATTGTGGTGGAGTGTATACTAGTTGTGTAGATTTAAGAGAAGGAACTTTAAGCTTTAAAGTAGGATTTAGTGCAACAACATAATAATTTCTAGAACTTAAGGAAACTTAAGTTTTTTCTTTTCCTTTTTTTGGTATTTAAATAACTAGAAGATTATGATATAATTAAAATAGTATGCTAGTAGGAGGTAACCTTAAGTGAAATTTATTAGAATTAAAGATTGTTATAAAGTATATAAAAATGGCGTGGCAGCCATTGCCGGTTTAACTTTAGATATAGACAAAGGCGAATTTGTTTTTGTTATTGGAGCATCAGGTTCAGGTAAATCTACTTTAATAAAAATGTTATATCGGGAGGAAAAACCAACTAAAGGAATTGTCGAAATTGGGGGTATAAATGTTAGTAAATTAAGAAATAGAACAGTTTATAAATTAAGAAGAAAGTTAGGAATAGTATTTCAAGATTTTAAACTTTTGCCTAAACTTACGGTTTATGAAAATGTAGCTTTTGCTTTAGAATGTATTGGAATGAAAGGTAGTGAGATTAGACCGAAAGTTTTAAAAGCTTTAGATCAAGTTGGTTTGAAAGACAAAACTAGAAGTTTTCCTAATGAGTTAAGTGGAGGAGAACAACAAAGAGTTTGTATTGCGCGGGCAATCGTTAATGATCCTAAACTTTTGATTTGTGATGAACCAACTGGTAATTTAGATCCAAATACTTCAAAAGAAATTATGACTGTTTTAGATAGCATTAATAAAGATTTAGGAACAACAATAGTCATGGCAACTCATGATAAAGATATTGTTAATCGCATGAAAAAGAGAGTTATTGTATTAGATAGTGGAGTACTAGCTCAAGATCATTTGAAAGGAAGTTTTAAGATAAGTGAAACCGTTTAGAATTATTGCTCGCAGTTTTAGAGATTCATTTAAAAGTGTTTTAAGAAACTTAAGTTTAAGTATGGCGAGTATTATTTGTACGACAATTACATTAATATTAGTCGCTATTGCTATTATCGTGACCGTTAATGTTAATCATGTGACTAAATCAATGGAAGAAGAATTAACAATTGTTGCTTATGCTGAAAAAGAAACAACTGAAGAGCAAATAGAAGAAATTAAAAATAAAATTAATAGAATACCAGAAATTAAAGAAGTTACTTATAAAAGTAAAGATGAATGGCGTTTAGAAATGATGAGTTATTCTGATACTTTAGAAGTTACTTTAAATTATTTAGAAAATAATCCTTTACTTGATTCTTTTATCGTAACGGTAAATGAAGTTGAAGATTTAGGACCTGTTGCAAGAGAAATTAAAGGAATTGATAATATTGCCAGTGCTAATTATGGCGAGGGGATGGTAGAGGAGATTATCTCCGTATTTAATGTAATTAAAACTGGAACACTTGCGATTGTTATTGCTTTAATTGTAGTTACAGCTTTCTTAATTAGTAATACTATTAAATTAACTATCTTTTCAAGAAGAAATGAAATTGAAATTATGCGGTTAGTTGGAAGTAGCAATACTTCAATTAAATTACCATTTGTAATTGAGGGATTTTTATTAGGTTTAGTGGGAGCTTTAGTCCCAGTTATTTTAACAATATATGGTTATATGTTAGCTTATGAAAAACTAGGTGGTTCCATATCATTTGGGGTTATTGAATTAGTAAAACCAATGCCTTTTGTATTATATACTTCTCTACTTTTATTACTTATTGGATCATTGGTGGGAATGTTTGGATCAGCTAGAGCCGTTAGAAAGTATTTGAAAATATGATGAAGAAGTTTTTAATAATATTTTTATTAGTATTTTTAGGTATAAATACAGTTTATGCAAAAGATGCTGAGACTTTAGGAGATTTAAGAAGAGAATATCAAAATGTTTTAAATAAACAAAAAGAATATAATAATAAAAGTGAGCAAGCTAAACAAGAGATTAAAAATAAAGAAACCGCGATAGCTAAAGCCCAAGAAGAACTTACTTTAGCGGAACATGAAGAAGAAGAAACAAAGTTAGCAATTGCTGAATCAAATGAAAGAATTGAACAATTAAAACTAGAGAGCGAAAAAGTTTTACAATATATGCAACAAATGCAAAGTAAAAATGCTTATGTCGAATATGTGACTGGTTCTTCTAGTATGACTGAGCTTATTACCAGATTAGAAGCTATAAAACAAGTTAGTGGGTATATTCAAGATACTTTAGATAATTTAGAGGCCGAGATTAAAAGAAATGAACAATTAGTAATTGAATTGAAAGAAAAACAAAAAGCCTTAGATGAAAAAATTACTAATTATCAGGCCGCGATAGCAAAATTAGAAACGCAAGCTGAAGAATACAATGAATTTGCGTTAAGTTTAGATGAAGAAGTAGCCGCGGCGAAAGAATTATTAGATGCTAATGTTAGAATTTGTAAAGAAACTATTGGTAAAACTGATGATAATGTAAAGCTCGCTGATTGTTCTAAAATGCCAATTAATGGAGGATGGCTTAAGCCTTTAAAAAGTGGAGTAGTAACTAGTCCACAAGGTTATAGAACTCACCCCGTTACGGGTAAAGTTTATAGTTTCCATGATGGTATAGATATTGGAGTATCAGAGGGAACACCAGTATATGCGGCGGCTAGTGGTCAAGTAGTGGCCAAAGTAGCGCGTTCAACTTGTGGGGGTAACAAATTATTTATTAATGTTAATATTGCCGGAGTACAATATACTACTTGGTATTATCACTTATTAAGATTTAATGTCGAAGTGGGAGATATTGTGACGACTGATACGATTATTGGGTATGTTGGAGGCTATTCGACATCTTCAAGACATGGTGGTTATGATACATGTACTACGGGAGCCCACTTACATTTTGGGGTTCAAAAAGGTTATTATTTGACTAATGGGGGAGTAAGAACTGCCAGCGTAATTGTGCCACCAGGATTTAATAATAAAGAGGGTTATCGTTTTACAAATAGAACTGATTTTTATCAAGGTTAATATGATATGGGTTATTAAAGCTAAAAAAAGTGATAGATTATTATTACTTGATTATAAATTAAAAGTAGTAATACCATATATAAATAAAAAAGAAGATAAGTTACAAGCTATTTTATATATTAATAATTATATAAAAGATAATTATAATAAAGGGTATATAATATGGTATAATTTTCATAAAGTTGGAGCTTTTATTAAAGATGGTGAATATTTAGATTTATTATATATTGAAGATAAATATCGAAATAAAAAGATTGGGAGTAAAATACTTAAGAAATTAAAAGATATTAAATATATAAAGGTAAGAAAAGATAATATAAAAGCTTTAAAGTTTTATGAAAATAGAGGATTTATAAAAGATCAAAGTACTAAAGATATAATTATATTAAAAAGGAGAGTCTAGATGAGTATTAATGAATTTTTAAAGAAAATTGCTGTAGATATAAAAGTTAATAATACTAATTGTGATAAGAATGATTTTTATTATATTTTAAAATATATAGGAATTAAAAAAGATAATAGTTTAGTTTTAGATATTGAGAACTTTTATGAAGAATTTTTAAATAATTTAAATAATTCTTTAGTTAAATATGAGCAAAGAAAAGTTAAAGATAAAGATAACGCTACATATTATATTGGCTTTTATGTTGATAAAATGGCTAATTATGAAGAAGCTATTAAAGTTTATTTTCCCGTAAAATATGAATATATGATTAGTGCGTTAAAGACTTCTTTTCTTTATTTAATTAGAAATAATATTCAAGCGACTGTTAAATTTAATGTAAAAGCAACTAATGAGGGAATAGTAATTAGATTTTATAAAAAAGAAGATGCTTTACCTTTTATAAATTATTGTAATGATAATTTTATTTTAAAAGATTTATTAGAAAGTGTTAATCCTTTTATTGCGACGATTTATGGGATGGGATTAGTCATGGATGATAATAATATTAATTCATATAATGGTACTTTAAGTGAAGTTTTAGAAGATTATTTTAAAGTAAGAAAAGAAGAAGATATGTTAAATAAAGTTTGTGATTTGGATTTTTTAGATTTTATTCGTAAAAAAATAGCTAATGAAGAAGATAATATTAAAAGATTTAATTTGAAAGCCATAGAAAATAATATTACTGCGATTTTAAATCATGCTAGTCCTCTTTAATATATGAAAGTGGGTATATAATGGAAAAAATATATGGTAAAATTTTGGAGGTATTTCTTCCAAATAATAAAATGGATTCTATTGGGTTTAAAATATTAATAGATAACGAAGTAAAAGAATTTATTTTTGATATAAATGAAGAAACAGTTAATATTTTAAAAGATGATAAAGTTATGATAATAAAACAAATAATAGATAATAAAGAGTTCATAGATATATTTAAATATGAGGCTGAAGATGAATAAATATGGTTTTTTGGAATTATATGACCATAATGTTAGAAGTGTAAGAAAGATAAAAGAAGCTTTTAAAACCCAAGATGTAGTTGGAATAGTGCACGCGACAGGGACTGGGAAATCGTATAATGCTTTAGAAATAGCTTTAGAAAATAAAGATAAAAAAATATTATACGTTACGCCCTTAAATAGTATTATTGAGCATATAGAAAGTATTATAGAAAATAGTCCGTATTTAACTAGGGATGATTTTCGGCATGTTCAATTTAAAACTTATCATAATTTTATTAATTTAAGCTATGAAGAAATTAAAAATATACCTTGCGATATTTTAGTTTTAGATGAATTTCACCATTTAGGCGCGCCTATATGGGGAGCTAGAATAAATACTTTAATTGAAACTCATCCTGGTATAAAAATTCTAGGGATGAGTGCTTATACTATAAGAGATAGGGGTACTATATATGAAAGAGATATGGCTAATCCGGATGGTAATGAATTATTTTCTAATAAAATAGTAAGTCGTTATGATTTATGTGATGCCATGATTGATGGAGTACTTCCTCGAAAAACAATTTATAGAAGTGCTTATATTAATTTAAAAGATACTTTAGAGTCTTTAGAAATAAGATTAGAAAAGCTAAAAAATAATAGTAAAGATTATCAAGAATATCTTAAAATTATCGAAAGTATTAAGAAACGAATTCATGAAGCTCCTAGTATTCCAATTTTATTAGAGAAAAATATTAAACCAAATGGGAAATATATATATTTTTGCCCACCGGGGGCTTTAGAAAATACTAATGATATTGAGACAATAAAGAAACAAGCTTATGAATGGTTTACTAGTTTTTTGCCTAAAGATGATATTATTTTTTATACTTCTACTAGTAGTATGAGTGATCATGGTAAACAAATGCGGGAGGCTTTTTATCATGATGAAGATTTAGATGGCAATGACGTTAGTAATAAACTTCGAGTTATGTTTGCTATAAATCAGTATAATGAAGGAATACATGCGCCTAATATTGATGGAGTTATATTAGGTAGATATACTTCATCTGATATAGTTTATTTTGAACAATTAGGAAGAGCTTTAACAGTTAGAGGAAATACCAAAGAAGAATATGAAAAATTATCTAGATTAAGTATTCAAGAATTAAAAGAGTTATGTTTTCAAAAAGATATAAAGATAAAAGAAGATGCTTCAAAAGAAGAAATAATTGAATATTTAGTCGCGCCTGTGATTATAGATTTAGTGTGTAATTTTGAATATATTAAAGAATTAGAATATAATTTACAAAATAGAATTAAGGGAGTTAGTGAGAAAGGTCCAGGAAATAAACGAGAAATTCAACTTTTAGATGTTTCATTTGATATTGATATATTAAATCAAGATTTATATGAAATGTTAAGATATTTAAGTGAGCGTTTAACAAGAACATGGGATGAATGGTTTAAATATGCGGAAATATATTATGAACATCATCATAATTTAGAAATATTAATTAAATTTAAAACTAATGATGGCTATACATATGATGAGAATGGTTTGATAAATTTAGGCCGTTGGATTTTTGATCAGAGAAGAAAAATAGATCCCGAAAGTGAACGAGGTCAAAGATTACAAGCAATAGGAATGCGTTTTCAAAATAAAATAAATAGAATGCCCTGGGATGAATGGTTTAAATATGCGGAAATATATTATGAACATCATCGTAATTTAGAAGTGCCGACTAAATTTAAAACTAATGATGGCTATACATATGATAAGAATGGCTTAATAAATTTAGGCACATGGATTTTTACTCAAAAAAGGAGAACAGATCCGGAAAGTGAGCGCGGTCAAAGATTACAAGCAATAGGAATGCGTTTTCAAAATAAAAGAAATATAATGTCATGGGATGACTGGTATAAATATGCGGAAATATATTATGAACATCATCATAATTTAGAAGTACCAGCTAAATTTAAAACTAACGATGGCTATACCTATGATGAGAATGGTTTGATAAATTTAGGCCGTTGGCTTTTTGAACAGAAAAGTAAAATAGATCCAGAAAGTGAACGTGGCCAAAGATTACAAGCAATAGGAATGCGTTTTCAAAATAAAATAAATATAATGTCATGGGAAGAATGGTTTAAATATGCGGAAATATACTTTGAACATCACCATAACTTAGAAGTACCAACTAGATTTAAAACTAATGATGGCTATACCCATGATGAAAATGGATTTATTAAATTAGGAGTATGGTTACATAATCAAAGAATATACGTAAATCCGGAAAGTGAGCGCGGTCAAAAATTACAAGCTATAGGGATGCGTTTTCAAAATAAAAGAAATGTAATGTCATGGGAAGAATGGTATAATTATGCTAAAATATACTTTGAGCATCATAATAATTTAGAAGTGCCTACTAAATTTAAAACTAGCGATGGCTATACCCATGATGAGAATGGTTTAATTAATTTAGGATGTTGGATAAGTGATCAAAGAAGAAGAACAAATCCTAATAGTGAAGAAAGAATTATGCTAAATAAAATTGGGATGGTTTGGAATATTTCAGAAAATGCTAGATTAGTTAAAGAAACATGTTTTTTATATAATATTCCTTATGATATAAATAAAGATATTTTAGCTCATATTTCTTTTTTAATATTAAAAGTAAAACTACAATATTTACAAGCTAATAATATAAATATTACTAATCCAGATGGTACACTCCATGAAATATTTACAATGAATAATCAAGAGATTTTAAGTAAATATAATTTAGATATGGATGAATTAATAAATGCGGAATTAGCAAATGAAGTTCAAGGGCGAAGTATTTAGTGAAAACTCTTGCGCTATTTTAGGCTTTTTGATAAAATAATAAAGCATGGTGAAATTATGGAACAAGTAATGGCTTATTTAAATAAACTTTTAAAAAATAAAGATATTATAGTCGTGGCTATCTCTGGAGGGCCTGATTCAATGTGCCTTTTAGAATTACTTGGTAATATCAAAAAAAAGTTAGATATTAAAATAATTGTCGCTCATGTAAATCATAAGTTAAGAAAAGAAAGCGAAGAAGAAAAAGACTTTGTGGAAGCCTATGCCAAAGAGAAGAGTTTAATTTATGAATATATGGAGATAAAAGAATATAATCATGATAATTTAGAGAATGAAGCTCGGAGTAAAAGATATGAGTTTTTTAAAAGTTTAGTAGAAAAGTATCATGCTAATTATTTATTTACCGCGCATCATGGGGATGATTTAATAGAAACAATTATGATGCGTTTAGTTAGAGGTAGTAGCATTAAAGGGTATGCGGGTTTTAAACAAGTGGTTGATATGGGTAGTTATAAATTAGTTAGACCCCTTATTACTGTAACTAAAGATGATATTCTTAAATTTTTAGATAGTAAAAATTTAAAATATTATATAGATAAAAGTAATTATTCAATGGCTTATACGAGAAACAGATATCGTAAACATGTTTTACCTTTTTTAAAGAAAGAAAATCCTAAAGTTCATCTTAAATTTTTAAAGTTTAGTGAAGAATTAGAACAAGTTAATAATTTTATTGATAAATATATTAAAGATATACTAAAAGATATTAAAGATAGTAAAGGAATTGATATAGATAAATTACTTAAATATGATGATTTTATTATTAAAAAAGTAATAGAGTATGAATTAGCGCAAATTTATATAAATGATTTATTTAAAGTTAGTGATAGTAATACAATGGCTATTATGAATTTAATTAAACTTAAAAAAAGTAATGGGCTAATTAATTTACCAAATAATTATGTGGCAATTAAAGACTATAATAAATTTAAAATAGAGTATAATAAAGATGAGAATAAGTATTATTACATTTTAGATAAAGAAGTGGTATTACCCCAAGGAGTGATTAGAACTATTTTAAAAAGTGATAAGAAAAGTAATTATATAATAAGATTAAAAAGTAATGATATTACTTTACCGATTATAGTTAGAACTAAAAAAGATGGAGATAAGATGACAATTAAAAATATGAATGGCACGAAAAAAATTAAAGATATATTTATTGATGAAAAGATAAATGCTTTAAAAAGAAGAAACTTTCCAGTTGTGGTTGATAGTAATAATAATATTTTATGGCTTCCTGGTGTAAAAAAATCAAAATTTGATGTCGAAAGTAATGGAATATATGATATAATACTTGAGTATGAGGAGGAAATTTAATGAATAAAAATATAAAAAGAAATAATGCATTTAAGAACTTTTTCCCTTATTTAATACTATTTATAGTTATTGGTGTAACTTTATTTATTTTAAATATGGGAAATAATAAAGTTCATGAACTTAAAACAGGAGAGTTAATTCAAGCTTTAAAGAATGAAGAAGTTATTGAAATAGCTATTACTCCTAAAAGTAGTGAATCTATATATATTGTGGAGGGTAAATTAAAAGATTATAAAGATAATGAATCTTTTAGTGCGAAAGTTATTGAAGCAGAAATAGATGATATAACTTTATATGCGGAAAACAATGATATTGAAGAATATGTGACTAACAGTGATCCAGGTTCTAGTCCGATTCTTTATATTATAGTACAGGTTTTACCTTTAGTATTACTAGCAGTTATGGCTTATGTTTTATTTTCAAAATTAGCTAATTCTAATAAAGGTTCTATGGATTTTGGCAAGAGTAGAGCTAAATTAAGTGATGATAAACATCAAGCTAAATTTAGTGATGTGGCTGGCTTAAAAGAAGAAAAAGAAGAAGTTAAAGAATTAATTGATTTCTTAAAAAATCCAAAAAAATTCCAAAAATTAGGAGCCAGAATACCAAAAGGTGTTTTATTAGTTGGTCCTCCGGGAACAGGAAAAACTTTACTTGCTCGAGCTGTTGCCGGTGAGGCAAACGTACCATTTTTCTATATTAGTGGTTCGGACTTTGTAGAATTATTTGTCGGAGTGGGAGCTAGTCGGGTTCGTGAAATGTTTAAAGATGCGAAAAGAAGTGCTCCATGCTTAATCTTTATTGATGAAATAGATGCTGTAGGTAGAGAAAGAGGTACTGGTCTTGGTGGAGGCCATGACGAGAGAGAACAAACATTAAATCAATTACTTACTGAAATGGATGGCTTTGGCGAAAATGAGGGAATAATTATTATGGCCGCGACTAACCGACCTGATGTATTAGATCCAGCTTTACTTCGTCCAGGTAGATTTGATAGACAAGTTACGGTAAGTTTACCTGATGCTAACGAAAGAGAAGCAATATTAAAAGTTCATGCGCGTAATAAAATATTAGATAAAGATGTTAATATTAAGAATTTAAGTTTAAGAACACCAGGTTTTAGTGGAGCTGATTTAGAGAATTTACTTAATGAAGCGGCTTTACTTGCGGTAAGAAGAGATAAAAATGCCATTACAATGGATGAAATTGACGAAGCAACTGACCGAGTTTTAATGGGTCCAGCTAAAGTCAGTCGGAAGATTACTGATAAAGAAAAAAGATTAGTTGCAATTCATGAGTCGGGTCATGCAGTTATAGGAATTAAATTAGAAGATGCTAATGAGGTTCATAAAATAACTATTATTCCTCGAGGAGTTGCCGGTGGTTATACCATGATGCTTCCTCGGGAAGAAAAAATTGCAATTATGACTAAAAAAGAATTAGAAGCCCAAATTACTGGTCTATTAGGAGGCCGGGTTAGTGAAGAGATGTTTTTAGGGGAAATTACAACTGGAGCATCTGATGACTTTAAGAAAGCAACTAATATTGCCCGAGCTATGGTTACCGAATATGGTATGAGTGAATTAGGACCAGTCCAATATGAACAAAAATCAGAAGGAGTATTTTTAGGTAGAGATTATGGAAAAACTAAAAATTTCTCTGATAAAGTTGCCCATGAGATTGATGAAGAAGTAAGAAAAATTGTGGCTGAATGTTATGCTAAAGCCCAAGATATTTTAAAAAATAATAAAGATTTAGTTAATTTATTAGCTGATGCTTTAATGGAAAAAGAAACACTAACAAAAGAAGAAATTGATTCTTTAGTTACAACAGGTAAATTACCAGTAGAAAATAATGATCAATCTTTAGAAGAATTAAGAGATTTAGCTAAAGAAAAAGGCATTAAAGGTTATACTAAAATGACTAAAGAAGAATTAGAGGAAGCTTTAAAAGAAGAATAGATTTTAAAATCTATTCTTTTTTGGCATTTGTATTTTTAGAAATTTTAATATATAATAATTAATAGGAAAAGAGAGATAATCTTTTGGTTTAGATGTATCTCCTATATTGGTTATTGCATCTAATTAATAGGTGCTTTTCATATTAAAAAAGCCTTTTAGGCTCTATTTTATTCTTTTTCTTTTGTTTTGCATATTCACAGGCTTGAATAACAAATTTAGAAAAA
>CANQXQ010000017.1 GCA_947627845.1 uncultured Bacilli bacterium
GTCAAATGGGAAGAAAACCAAGCAAAAAACAAGTTAATCAAGTTATGCAACAAATGAATAGATATATGTAGAAGCAAGAAAGCTTCTTTTTTTTATAAAAATATAATTATTTACTTGTATCCTTTATAAATTTTATTATTTCATTATCAGGTATTTTTAAGATAATAAAAAGTTTAGCTATAGTCTCAAATTTAGCATATCTATAATTACCATTTTCGATACGAAAAAGATTTCTCCAAGATATATCACATAATTCTGCTAGTTCCTCTAAAGTATACCCATTTTTAATTCTATACTCTTTTAACATTTTATCACCTATGACAATTATGTCATTAAAATATTAATAAAGGTATGACATAAATGGCAGTTTAATATTGACATATATGTCATAAAAAATTATAATACTTATATATATGATAAATATAAAATGTTATTGATCATAAAAAAAGGAAAAGGAAATGAAAATAGAAAAGCTAGAAACCAGTAATAATAAATTTAAGTATATAGTAGTAGGTTTTATATTATATGCAGTAATATTTATATTAATAAACTATCTAACAAGTAGAGCCAGCTATAGGAATACCGAGAGTATAGATTTAGTGAAAGGAATAATAACATATAAAGTACCAGATTTAAATATAATAGCTATGTATAAAGATGGAGAGCCAATAGAAACAATGCCAGGAGTCGGTTATGAGATAGATACAGAAGAAAGTTTTTGTTATACAACAAATAAAGACGAACATGAAGCAGTAGAATTAGCAACAGATAGTGAAGGTAATTTAATAATAGGAAATTTGAAAAAAGGGAGTAAATGTTATTTATATTTTGTAAAAGAAAGTACTCCAAGTGAAAAAACTTTAGCTAAATTAAAAGATATAAGCGGTTCAAAATATGAAATTAAAGAAGAAACAACCTTTGATGGTACAAGCAGCGCAACAGAAAAAATATTATATAAGTTCCAAGATAATGATGGAGCTACATATGCATTCAGGGGAAATCCAGATAATTGGGTAACATTTGCTGGGAAAACATGGCGAATAATCAGAATAAATGGAGATGGGACCTTAAGATTGTTGTATTATTGTGGAGATGAAACATGCACAACATCAGAAAATGCCGTAGAAGGTGTAGCATATAATACAGATTATAATGATAACACATATGTAGGTTATTACTATGGAACTGCCAGATCAAATGATTATAATACAACACATTCAAATAAAACACCAAGTACCATAGCAACAGAATTAATAACATGGTATAACAATAACTTAAAACAAAGTTGGGCGGATAAAATAAGTGAAAATACAGGATTCTGTAATGATAGGCAAATAGGACCATCAAGAGGTAAATTTACAGGAGATGGGACAGGAACTAAATGGACTGTATATGCCTCAGCATCAAGACTAACAAGTATAGGTTGGGGCATATTAACACCATTTACACCAAAGTTAACATGTGAACAAAATGATCTATATACAACAAATGGAAATAAAAAAGGAAATGGAGCATTAGATGCACCAATAGGATTAATAACAGCTGATGAAGCAGCAATAGGAGGATTATTATTTGCTTCAAGTTTAGTAAAAAATATCACAAGTTATGTAAGTGCCGGTTTATCAAATTACTGGACCATGTCTCCGATTAACGTGGATTCTCGTAGCTATGCTAACGTGTTCAATGTGAATTCGAATGGCTACCTCTCAAACGACATTGCGTGCAACAAGGCATCTGGTGTGCGTCCAGTAATAAATGTGGACCTTGATAAAGTTACAATAGAAGGAAATGGGACAAAAGAATCGAGATTTGCAATTATGTAAGTTAATAGAAATCATGCTCATATTGCTTATTCTTCTTATTCGGATATGGGCATGTATATTTATCATTATATAGAGATTTTAATCTCTATATTTTTTCTAAAAGTTCGTATTTTTTCTTGATTTTAGAATATATATATGATAGACTTATTAATAGAATAAAAGGTGGTGTAAGAATGGATTTCCTTAATAAATTATACGAAAATAACTACTTTGGCATAGGATTATTTGCTGCAATATCATTTTTAGTTGTAACCTTTTTAATTGTTTTATTTTTTGGTAAAAGAGACGAAAAAAAGATTAAATTAGAAGAAACAAATAAATTAAATATAAATAATGATGAAAATACTTTTAAAGAAACAACAACTTCAACACCTATTGAAATTAATCCCGCTCCAGTTGAGCCTATAAACTATGATGTGCCTACTGAACCTATAATGCCAGTTAATCTTGAAGAAAAATCTAAAGAGAATTTAACTACTCCAATTATAAATTCTGAAAATATTGCTCCGGTTGCTCCTCTAAATTATGAGGAACCAACAACTCCTATAATAGAAGAAAAAGAAGAACCAATAGTTTTTGAAACACCGGTTGTTCCCATTATTAATGAACCTGTTGTAACACCAATGGAGACTATTGAACCAGTTGTTCCCATAAATTATGAAGAGCCTAAAATAGAACCTGTTGTGATGGAACCAATAAGATATGAAATTCCAAGTGAACCGGTAACTCCTCAAGTTATGGAGCCAGTTAGAATTGATATTCCTGAGGAACCTATTCCGGTTGTTAATGAAGCTCCAACTGTCGTAGATGAACCTATTATTATGGACACTTATTATAAACCAGTTGAAACTGCAAGTATTCCTGAAGTTAAAGTTCCAAATATTGACTTTGATGCTTTAGCTAAATCTATCTCTGATGAATTAGATGAATTAGAAAAGAGTACAGCTAAAGTAACTCCAGTTGAACCTCAAAATGATGTATCAAGTTTAAAATCATTTAGTTCTGTTTATGTTGATGCGCCTAATCGTCCATCACCTAAATCTGAACCTATTGATTTACCTAAAAAAATAGATTTACCCAAAAAAATAAATGAATAAAGCTAGAAAATAGCTTTTTTCTTTTCTAACAAATCAAAAAATAGTGCAAAATTAGTGAAAAAATTCGAAAATGCCTTGATTTTATGGGAACTTTTTGATATGTTTAATATGTAAGGTAAATGGCCTTATAAAAAACAACTAGTTTTTGAGAGGGAGGTATATATTTATGTCAAAAACTGAATTAGTAGAATTTGTAGCCGCTGACGCTGGTATGTCTAAAGCTGAAGCTGGTCGTGCTTTAGATTCTGTATTAAAAGGAATTCAAGCAGGACTTAAAAAAGAAGGCAAAGTAGCTTTAGTAGGTTTTGGTACATTTAGTGCAAAAAAACGTCCTGCACGTGAAGGTATCAATCCATTAACTAAAGAATCAATTAAAATTCCTGCTAAAACTGTTGCATCATTTAAAGCTGGAAGCAAATTAAAAGACGCTTTAAATTAATTCATAACAAATCCTAAAAAGTAGGTGCTATATAGTACCTATTTTTTATATGATTAAATAGACATGTTATTTAAAATATGTTATAATTATTCCTGTGTCAAATAAAATAAAATGGAGGGAAAAAATTTGAAAAATAAAAGTTTTTTATCATTATTTATTATACCGGTAATTATCATCATCGCATTATTAGTTGTTCAAGCTTTTTGTGACTTAGAGTTACCGGAATATACTTCTAAAATTATAAATAATGGTATAACATCAAATGGTATTACATCAAGTGTACCCGAAGTTATACCGGAAAGTACTTATATTAATCTTTTAAAGATTGCTAATAATGATATTAGTATTTTAGCTAGTTATGATTTAATAAATAAAGATAATTTAAATAGTAGAGATTTAAAAGCTTTAGCTAAAAAATACCCTATTATTAAAGAAGAAAATATTTATATTTTAAAAGATTTAACTAAAAAAGATTTAGAGGAATTAGAAAACAAACTTGTTAAGCCTTTAATCCTAACAACTATGTTAGAATCCAATAATGAAAATATACTTAAAGCTTTAAATATTACTTTAAGTGCTGATGAAAGATTAATTGATAAACTTAATAATCTAGATCCTGAAACTTATAGTTTAACTGTTAATGGAGCCTTAAGTGCTTTTGATAATCTTGATGATACTATGCTTCAAGAATATGGTCATTTAAGTGTAAAAACAATCTATGAAAATGTGGGAATTGATATGAATAAATATCAAATTAACTATATTATTCATGAGGGTTTATTAATGTTATTAATCGCGGCTTTAGGAATGATTGTAGCTATTGCTGTTGGTTATTTAACTAGTAAATTAGCTTCTCAAGTTGGCTTTACTTTAAGAAATAAAGTGGTAAGTAAAATATTGGCTTTTTCATCCGCGGAATTTAAAGAATTTGGCGCTTCTAGTTTAATTACGCGTTCTACTAATGATATCGAACAAATAAAAATGTTTACTGTCATGCTTTTAAGAACCGTCGTGTTTGCTCCCATCATGGGTATAGGTGCCTTTATTAAAGTAACCGATAATCCCTTAAATTGGTTAATTGCCGTTGCCTTAATCGCCGTTTTAATTCTTATTAGTATTTTATTTAGCTTTGCGATGCCTAAATTTAAAAGCATGCAAAAATTAATAGATAAAATGAATTTAGTTTCTCGGGAAATAGTTACCGGTATGCCAGTTATTAGAACATTCCATACTGAACAACATGAAGAAGAACGTTTTGATGAAGCTAACAATAAATTAACTAAAACTAATTTATTTATCAATCGTTTAATGGGTGTTATGATGCCTAGTATGATGTTAATCATGAATATTATTAGTATTTTAATTATTTGGTATGGAGCCAAAGAAATTGATTTAGGTACTCTTCAAGTTGGAACTTTACTTGCCTTTATCACTTATACAATGCAAATAGTTATGTCTTTCTTAATGATTTCCATGGTATCAGTCATGTTACCTCGGGCTTTAGTTTCTGTAAAAAGAGTAAAAGAAATTTTAAATAAAGAAATATCTATTAAAGAAGTCGCCGAACCTAAAGCTTTTGATCCTAAAGAAGCTGGGGTTATTGAATTTAAAGATGTTAGCTTTAAATACCCCGATGCCGATGAAGCAATGTTAAAAAATATTAGTTTTAAAGCAACACCCGGGACTACTACCGCCTTTATTGGTTCAACTGGTTCAGGTAAATCTACTTTAATTAATTTAATTCCGCGATTTTTTGATGCGACTGAGGGTCAAATCTATGTTGATGGAATTGATATAAAAGAAGCAAGTATTAAAGAGTTAAGAGAAAAAATAGGTTATGTTCCTCAAAAAGGTATTTTATTTTCCGGAACTATTGCTTCTAATTTAAAATTTGGCAATGATGATTTGACTGATAAGGAAATGCAAGAATGTGCGAAAATAAGTCAATCCGAAGAATTTATCAAAGAAAAAGAACAACAATATGAAAGTCCTATCTCCGGTGGAGGAACTAATGTAAGTGGTGGTCAAAAACAAAGATTGTCTATTGCGCGGACCATTGCTAAAAATCCCGAAATATATATATTTGATGATTCATTTAGTGCTCTAGATTTTAAAACTGATGCGGCTTTGCGTCAAGCTTTAAATAAACATGCGGCTAAAGCTACAGTTCTAATCGTTGCTCAAAGAATTAGTACTATTATGAATGCTGATAATATTATTGTTTTAAATGAGGGAGAAATTATTGGAAGTGGAACTCATAAAGAGTTATTAAAAACTTGTCCAATTTATAAAGAGATTGCTCTTTCTCAATTAAAGGAGGAGGAATTATAATGCCAAGAAGAAATATGAACCCTGCGGACAAAGTAAAAGATTTTAAAGGTACAGTAAAAAAATTATATAAAAGAATAGCTAAATATAAAATCTTAATTATATTAGCCTTTGTCTTTGCCATCGGTAGTACTATTTTTGCTATCGTATCTCCTAAAATATTAGGAAATGCTACTACAGAAATATATACTGGTTTAATTGCTAAAATAAATGGAGTTGGAACCATTAATTTTAAAGCTATCAGAAATATTTTAATTAGTTTAGGTTTATTATATATTGTTAGTGCTATATTTAATTATATTCAAAACTTAATAATGACTAGTGTATCTCAAAAAACCAGTTATGAATTAAGAAAAGAAGTATCAATTAAATTAAATAGACTACCTATGAAATATTTTGATAAAAAAGCAACCGGCGATATACTATCTATAATTACTAATGATATAGATACTTTACAATTAAGTTTAAATAGTTCTTTAACTCAAATAGTAAGTTCCATTGTTACTTTAATTGGTATCTTTATTATGATGTTATCCATTAATGTAACTTTAGCTATAATCACAGCTTTAATCTTACCATTTGCTTCTTTAATAGTTTTATTAATTGTTGGTAAAAGTCAAAAACATTTTATTAATCAACAAAAATATTTAGCTGAAGTAGATGCCGAAGTTGAAGAAATGATAAGTGGGTACTCAGTTATTAAAGCTTTTAACGCTGAAGATAAAATGTTAAATAAATTTAATGAAGATAATTCTCGTCTTCAAAATGCTGGTTTTAAGTCCCAATTTTTATCAGGACTTATGCATCCCATCATGAATTTTGTTGGTAATTTAAATTATGCCATAATTGCAATTGTTGGTTCATTATTTGCAATTAAAGGTAAAATAACAGTTGGTAATATTCAAAGTTTCATTCAGTATTCTAAACAATTTACTAATCCTATTGCTAGCTTAGCACAAATATCTAATCAAATTCAATCAATGTTAGCAGCTAGTGAAAGAGTATTTACCTTTTTAAATGAAGAAGAATTAATCGATGAGGGAACTTTAACTACCAAAGATGTTGAAGGTAATATTGAATTTAAGAATGTTAAATTTGGTTATGATCCTAATAAAATAATTATTAAAAACTTTAATGCTAAAGTAAAAAAAGGCGAGAAGATTGCTATTGTCGGTCCAACTGGGGCTGGTAAAACTACAATTGTTAAATTATTAATGCGTTTTTATGAATTAAATGCTGGCGAAATATTATTAGATGGTAAAAATATCAAAGATTATAAACGTAGTGAATTAGAAAGCGTTTTTGCCATGGTTTTACAAGATACTTGGTTATTTAATGGTACTATTTTAGATAATCTTCGATATGGTAATTTAAATGCTTCTGATAAGGAAGTTATCGATGCGGCTAAAACAGCTAGTGCTGATTATTTTATCCATACTTTACCTGATGGTTATAATATGGTTTTAAATGAAGAAACAAGTAATATAAGTGGTGGTCAAAAACAATTACTTACTATTGCTAGAGCTATATTAGCTAATCCTAAAGTCTTAATATTAGATGAAGCTACTTCTAATGTTGATACTAGAACTGAAGAATTAATCCAACAAGCCATGGACAAAGTCATGGAGGGTAGAACATCATTTATTATTGCCCATCGTTTATCTACTATCGTTAATGCGGATTTAATACTAGTCATGAATGAGGGCGATATTGTAGAAGTAGGTAAACATGAAGAGTTATTAAAGAAAAATGGCTTTTATGCTAAAATCTATAATTCCCAATTTGAAAAATAAAAATGAATGCTTTTAAAGCATTCTATTTTTTTACTAACTTATCTAAACTAACATCTAAAGCCACAGATATTCTATATAAAGTATCAACGGAAAAATTACTTTTAGATTTAGTGCTTTGAATAGCTCTTACAAATTCATGAGATAAGTCTACCATTTCAGCAAGTTCAGCCGAAGTTAAACCACGTTCTTTACGATACTTTTTTATATTTTCTTTTATAGTATCATAAATATCATAATCAATTACTATTTTATCCATAATTAACACCACTTTAATTGTATACTAATAGCTCACAAATATATGTAACGTGCAAGAATACAAACAAATATATTGTAGTCTATTGACTTACAAAAGCAATTATGATAGTATAAAAATATAAGCTAGAAAATTTATATGAATGATAGAATAGGGAAGAGAGAATGAAAATAGAAAAGTTAGAAACTAGTAATAATAAGTTTAAGTATATAGTAGTAGGCTTTATATTATGTGCAGTAATATTTATATTAATAAACTATCTAACAAGTAGAGCCAGTTATAGGAATACAGAAAGTATAGATTTAGCGAAAGGAACAATAACATACAAAGTACCAGATTTATATATAGTAGCTATGTATAAAATAGAAAATGGCCAAGAAACAGAAATAACAGAAATGCCAGGAGCAAGTTATGAATTAGAAACAGAACGGAGTTATTGTTATACAACAAATAAAGATGAACATGAAGCAATAGAATTAGCAACGGATAGTGAAGGAAATCTAGTAATAGGTAATTTAAAAAAAGGAAGTAAATGCTTTTTATATTTTATAAAAGCAACAACCAAGAAAGTCCCAACAATATTAGGAGAGTTAACAGTAAATTTAGATACACCTGATTTTAGTAAAACAGCATGTGATAATGGGACAAATGATGAAACTCATTCAAGTGGAAATTGTACATCTCAAGATAAAGGAATATATGAAGCACCGGATGGAACAGGAACAAGTTATTATTATAGAGGAACAGTGGATAATAACTGGGTACAATTTGGAGGTTATTGGTGGAGAATAATCCGAATAAATGGAAATGGAACAGTAAGGATGATATATTCAGGAGAAATAGGAAATAGAACACAGCCATCAGAAGATGATGGAAGATGGGTACCAAAAGATAATTCACAAGTTGTAAGAAATGCATTTAATGCAGGTTTAAATTTTAAAACTAATAATACCCATGTAGGATGGAGAACAGGCACAGCTGGTGCAAACAGTTATGTTGAAGAACATAGTAATAGCACAGATAGTTTAATATTAAGAAACATAAAAACATGGTATGATACTGATAGCAAATTAAGCACAGAGGATAAAGCAAAGATAGATGGAGCAACCGGATTTTGTAACGATAGGACACCATATCCACTTAGTGACCTAACATCATCATCCCAACCCGATACAAGTCAATATGGGTTTGGATCCATATTATGGAGCAGGTTTTAGATTAAACCAAATTAAACAGCCAACATATGAATGTCCACAAGCAAGTCAAGATTTATTCACAACAGAGGGAAGCAATGGAAATGGAGTAGGCCAAGTACCAGTAGGATTAATAACAGCCGATGAAATAACGTATGCAGGAGGGCAATATTATGAAGATAATTATGGATATTGGCTATATATAGGGAATAATTATTGGACAATGTCCCCGGATTCCTTTGCCAGCAGCGCTTATGTGTTCGAAATGGATTCGTCTGGCAGCCTCAATATCAGCTCTCCGAACTGGTCGTCTGGTGTACGTCCAGTAATTAATCTGAAATCTACTACAAAATTTAGTGGAACAGGAATAGTAAGTGATCCATACATTCCTTCTTAAAAATAACAAAAAAACATGCCTATGTTGCTTCTTCTTATTCAAACATAGGCATGTATATTTATCATTGGTAGAGATATCTCTACTTTTTTCGTGTTTGCTTACCTATAGATCTAGTATTTATGAGGGCTTGAAAGATGAAAAATACTTCCAATAATAAAATTATGACAATTTTAAGTTAGAATAAGAACCTTTTTCTAAATAAAAGCCAATAGATTTTTGAGTTTTGCGAACTTACCAATAGAATTTAAAAATTAAAAATAGATTTTATTTTGAGTATTATATAATTTATTCATAAAACAACTGCTTCTCTTTTCAAATAAAAATAAAGAATACTTAAGGTAAGGGTATTCTTTTTTAAAAACTGTCTGTAGGTAAGAAAAATCGCGAGAGCAGAACTCATTCAAGGAATGTGGCTCATTTGTCCTAAAATGACTCTTCATTTTGAGATATTTATGAAATAAAATAAAACTGTTAATGGTTAAATTATGACAGTTTTTAGAATTTTTTACGTACGTAAGCTTAATAAATTAATATTTAAAAAAATAGTAATAAATGCTATAATTAAATTGAGGTGGAACTTTATGAAGAAAAAACAAATAGTTGATTTAGTCACAAACTTATCATTATTAATATTAGCTTGTGTCATTCTTTTATTTCCTAGTTTTAAAATTACAGATATTAAATTAGTCTTAGGGTTAATATTTGGCTTTTATACTTTATTTAAACTAACCAGTTTTATTTTAATAATAAAAGAACATGATTACGAAAATTTATTTACTAGTATAGTCTCATTAGGTTGTTTTATAACTATCTTTTATTTAGAATTAACTACCAAGAATATTGCTTTAATTCTTCTTATATGGTTAGGACTAATGAGTTTAGTTAAATTAAAAAAAGCTGATTTTTATCATGATAAACAAAATAAAATGTGGCTTTTAAGGCTTTTTATATTATTTAGTTTTATAGCTATTAATTTAATTCTTTGTTTAAATTTAATGTATGAAAAAGAAATACAAATACTTATAATTGGTTTTTATTTTCTAATTAATAGTTTATTAGATACTATTGATCCTTTAGTAAGTTATTTAATGGAGAGAAAATAATGATTTTAATAAATAATTTTGCTGAATATAAAATACTTGATATTGCAAATGGGGAAAAATTAGAAAAATGGGGCGAATATACTTTAGTTAGACCTGATCCACAAATTGTCTGGTCTAAAAAAAGTACTAATTTATGGAATGATGTTCATGCGTCTTATAAAAGAAGTAATACTGGTGGAGGAGCTTGGTCAATTAATAAAAATTTACCCAGTTCTAAATTATCAAGATTTAAAATTTAATTTAAAATTAATGGGTTTTAAACATACCGGCTTATTTCCTGAACAATCATATAATTGGGATTTAATTAGGCAAACTATAAAAGAAGCTAAAAGGGAAGTAAAAGTTTTAAATTTATTTGCTTACACTGGCGCCGCTTCTATTGCCGCTTTAAAAGAAGGGGCTAAAGTTGTCCATGTTGATTCTTCCCGTGGCATGGTTGATTGGGCAAAAGAAAATGTTAAGTTAAATAATTTAGAAAAAGAAGAAATTCATTTTTTAGTCGATGATGTTCGTAAATTTGTTAAAAGAGAAATAAGAAGGGGAAATAAATATGATATTATCATTATGGATCCTCCCTCTTTTGGGAGAGGAAGTAAAAATGAAATTTGGAATATTGAAAATGATTTAGATGAATTAATTCAAGATACCGCTCTATTACTTAGTGATAATCCTTTACTTTATATTGTCAATTCTTATACAACTGGTTTAAGTAAAATAGTAATTGAAAATTTATTAAATCTTTATCTAACCCCTAAATATCAAGGAAAAGTTATAAGCGCAGAACTTGGAATACCTATGGAAAATTCTAATTTAATCTTACCTTGTGGTTCTACTATTAGATGGGAAAGAAATTAGTCTAAAAAAATTAATAATAACATATATTTAATTAGAAAGTTGAGGAAATTAAATATATGGAAATATTAAAAGTATCTAGTAAATCAAACCCTAGTAAAGTCGCGGGAGCTATTGCTAATATTTTTCGCGAAAAAGGGAGTGTAGAAATTCAAACAATCGGGGCTGGTGCTCTAAATCAAGCGATAAAAGGTATAGCTATAGCTAGAGGATTTGTTGCTCCTAGTGGTGATAATTTAGTTGTAATACCGGCTTTTAATGATGTAATAATTAATGGTGAAGATAAAACGGCCATGAAATTAATTGTTACTAAAAAATAATAAACGCCAAGTAAATAGCAATATTTGCTTTTTTTAATTGCCTTTATAATTTAAATTTTATATAATTATAATGGTGATAGTATGAACAATATAACCTTAACTGATATTGATGGTAATAAATATAAAGCTGATATTATATTTACCTATTTTGATTATACTTATGGTAAAGATTATATAGTATATATGATAGATAATGACTTACTCGCTTCATCTTATGAAAAAGTTAATAATAATTATATTATCAACAATGATTTATCAACTGGTGAATATGACATGATTGATAAAATAATTGAAAGAAAAATGGGTGAGTTAAATGCATAAGTATTTATTTGAAATCGAAAATAATAAAAGAGTATATTATTCAGTAAGGGGCGAAAGTATTCCTATTTATGAAGTTATAAATAGTAATCAAAGTAAACAAATAGTAAATGATATTCTATCAAATGAAATCTTAAAAATAACTCCAATTAAAGAAGATGTTATAAAAATTACTTTAAGTAACTTTAATGAATTAACAGTATCAAAAACATTTTTAAAATTTCCTGATCAAAATATGGAAATAAAAGCTTTAATTAGTAAAATACTTGCTTATATAAATGGGTTAGAAAAAGAAAGTTTAGAAACTTTAGCCCAAAAATATAATGGTTATGTTCCCACTATCAATAGAACTAAAAGTAAAAATCATAAAAAGATGATTGTGGCCGCGACTTTAGCTGGATCTATATTTTTATCCGGCTTAGGTGTTAGTCTAGCTAAAAAGAATAATAAAGAAGAAAAAATAGATATTCCTTTAAGTGATATTTTAATAGATGATAATGAGGTTAATATATCAAATACATTAGCGTCAAATGTCCAAGCTGAAGATTTAATTTATGAACCTGAAGCACCTTTAGATAGCTCTTCTCATGAAAACAATACTCCTACCGAAGAAAGTAATACCAATAATGAAAACAATACTATTTCTTTAGATAAAACCATTTCCACTCCGGAAATAACCTATAATTTTGATTATGTCTTTAGTGATATATCCGAAAATGGAAAATTAGAAATAACTAAAGAATATTTTGGTGATTTAATCGAATATTACTGTAACCGGTGGGGCTTACCTCCCGAATTATGCTTAGCTCAGTTATCTCAAGAAAGACCTAAAGTAGTTAATGGTGAATGTAAAAACCCTTTTCAAATTACCGCTAAATATTTTGTTGGCGAAACATTTACTATTCCTGTTTATGATAGTAATGGCTTTACTGGTTCTTATGATAAATTTACTGTAACAGAAGCCTCTTTAAATACATTTGAGGGTAATATTATGGCAGGTTTAGCTTATTTAAGAAAATGTATAAATCGTACTGATAGTTTATTTACGGGTTTATATTTATATAATCAAGGCGAACCATCTTTAAGTGCAGCTTGTAATTATTATGGTTTAGATATTAATGATTATAAAGGTGATATAAATGCTTTAAATGCTTGTGATTTAATAACTAAATATCATCAAGAATTATATGGTTCCAGTTATGGTGATTATGATTATTTAGCCAATGTTTTTCGTTATATACCCACATCCGATCGAGGAAGTGTAATGTTAAGTTACTATTTAGGGGAAGAAAAAATAAATATTGCTTTAAATAATACTCGCGAGTATAATAGTGAACTAACGAGGTGATAAGATGCCTAGAGTAGTTTTAGTAACCGGTGGAGCTCGTGGATTAGGAAAATCTATATCAAGAAAGTTTTTAAATAATAATGATATAGTTTATGTAAATTATAATAAAAGTTTAGAAGAAGCTAAAGAATTAACTAGCTTATTTTCTAATGCTCGTAAAATAAAATGTGATATTACTAACGAAGAAGAAATAAATAGGATGATTAATAAAATAAAAGAAGAAGAGGGCAGAATAGATATTTTAGTTAATAATGCTGGTATAGCTATAGATACTACTATTGAAGATAAAACTAAAGCTAACTTTCTAAAAATTTTAGATACTAATCTAGTTGGGGCTTTTCTCGTTTCTAAATATGCTTCCTTAATTATGCCTAAAGGAAGTATTATTATTAATATATCATCTACTAATGGTATTGATACAAATTACCCTTATAGTCTTGATTATGATGCTTCGAAAGCTGGCCTAATTTCTTTAACCCATAATTTAGCTGAATATTTATCTCCTAATATTCGGGTTAATGCCATCGCTCCCGGCTGGATTAAAACTGATATGAACAAAAATTTAGATGCCGATTATATTAAAGAAGAATGTCAAAAAATTATGTTAGGAAGATTTGCTGAAACTGAAGAAATAGCAAATGTTGTTTTCTTTTTAGCTAGTAAAGAAGCTAGTTATATTAATAGTAGTGTTATTCGTGTCGATGGAGGTGCAAGATGAATATTGAAAAATTAGTTGAGGTAGCCGAACAAGAATGTTTACCAATTTTTAAAGAAATAGATGAAAATGAATATTATTTTAGTTCTTTAGTTTTACAAGCTTTTCATAACCAAAATATTAATGAAAGTCATTTTAATATGACAACAGGGTATGGTTATAGTGATATTGGCAGAGAAGCAATCGAAAATGTTTTTGCCGAGGTTTTAAAAGGTGAAAAAGCTTTAGTAAGAAATCAATTTATAAGTGGCTCTCATGCTTTATCAACGGCTTTGTTTGCCATGTTAAGACCCAATGATACTATGCTTTCCATCACTGGTCTTCCTTATGATACTTTACATGAAGTAATTGGTCTTAAAGATAATCCTAGTTCTTTAAAAAGTTTCCATATTAATTATGAACAAATAGACTTAATTCATGATAAATTTGATATTCCAAGTATAATTAATAAATTAAAAACTACTAAAATAAAATTAATAGAAATTCAAAGAAGTAAAGGCTATTCTACCCGTAAAAGTATAGCAATAGCTGATATTAAAGAAGTAATCGCGGCCATTAGAAAAGTTGATAAAGATGTTATTATCATGATTGATAATTGTTATTGTGAATTTGTTGAAAAAACCTCACCCCTTGAGGTTGGAGCGGATCTTATTGTTGGTTCTTTAATTAAAAATTTAGGAGGTTCTATTGCTTCTAATGGGGCGTATATTGTTGGTAAAGCTAATTTAATTAACTTATGTGCGGAAAGACTTAATTTACCAGGTGAGGGGATTGATGTTGGTCCCTCTCTAGGGGCAAATAAAAGCATTTTACAAGGTTTATATTTTGCCCCATCAGTCGTGGCATCTAGCTTGAAAACGGCGGTCTTAACTAGTTATTTACTAGAAAAATTAAATTTTGAAGTAGAACCTAAATATAATGCTAAAAGAGTAGATATTGTTCAAAATATTGTTTTTAATAATCCCGATAAATTAATCAAATATGTTCAAAGTATTCAAAAATATTCACCAATTGACTCTAATAGTATGCCTATACCTGCACCTATGCCTGGGTATGATGATAATGTGATAATGGCAAGTGGCGCTTTCACTCAAGGATCAAGCATTGAACTTTCTTGTGATGGCCCTCTAAGAGAACCTTTTATAGCTTATCAACAGGGGGGAGTAACCTATAATTATGGCAAAATCGCTGTAATAAATGCTATAAAAGAATTAATCGAGCAATAATGCATTAAAAAAAGAAAAAAGTGACAAAAATTATTGACAACTTTAATTATTAATGTTATATTTAATTACGTCACGAGATGGGCGCTTAGCTCAGTTGGTTAGAGCATCTGCCTTACAAGCAGAGGGTCATAGGTTCGAGTCCTATAGCGCCCACCATTTTAATTTTATATTGCCGACTTAGCGTAATAGGTAGCGCAACTGACTTGTGGGATAGAAGCATATTTGCTTTTTGAACTATCTTGCACCCTTAATTGGAAACAATTAAGGTGGACGTCGCTAATTCGGGGAACTCTAAGTAGAGTATATTGGGGGATTATGAGTTGTCGAAATTGTGGTAAAGCTTTAAATAAGTCAAAAGTTTATTGTAATAATAAATGCCAAAAAGAATATGAATATAGAATTTATATTAAAAAATGGCAACATGGCTTAGTTAATAGCTTAAAAGGAAAATATCAAATTTCTAATCATATAAGACACTATTTATTAAAAAAATATAATTATAGTTGTGCTGAATGTGGTTGGAATAAGATTAATCCTTTTACAAAAATATGTCCTTTAGAAATAGAACATATCGACGGTAACTATCAAAACAATTCAGAATCTAATTTAACTCTTTTATGTCCTAATTGTCATTCTTTAATTTCTACGTATAAAGGAGTGAATAGAGGCAATGGCCGAAAAGAAAGAAAACAATATAGTCTATATGACAATCCCGAGCTAAAGTTATAATTATAACTTGAGTGTAGAGACTTTATACGACGGACCTAAATCAAATTGATATGGTTAAGAGAAAGTCCAGACTACAAACATTTTGGTAGTGAAAGCTATAGTAGTATGAATCAGTAGGTTGGGGGTTCGATTCCCTCAGTCGGCACCATTTTTTTATGGGGAGATAGCGAAGTGGCCAAACGCGG
>CANQXQ010000018.1 GCA_947627845.1 uncultured Bacilli bacterium
TAAAAATCTCTCAATTCCTTATAAATAAAGGGCTTGGGAGATTTTGCTTTTTAAAAACTGATAAATTCAGGATTATACCATAAAGCAAAAGAAAACTCCATCGAATGATGAAGTTATTCTATATTTTCAACTGAGATTATTTATTACTCACTACTCGAAAGCGAGAAATGTTTAAATTTTTTTATAATAGTAAATAATACTTAATTCTTATTTACCAATACTCAATTATAAAAACAAGCCTTGTTACTTTGAATGATTTAGAGCTTCAAATTTTTTTTAAGTAACACTCATTAATATTATTTTATTTTTAATTAATAAATATTCTTAGGAAAGCCCATGATCTTTAAAATAGCTTCAATAAATATAGATGATAAACTTTTTCCTATTTTTTAATTTTCTTTAATAATACTTTTTTTAAAATGTTATAATCATCATCAATTGCTTTATTAATTTTTTCAATTAATTTATTTTTAATGTTCGAATCAACTCTCTCATCTAAATTACTTTCATTTAAGTAATCTTTTATACCATATACTCAGAAATTTGATTAGCCATTAATGTTTTTATTTGTATTTCTATTTCATGAGAATATTTGAAAAAGATATATTTTTATCAAAGTCATATAAAGCATATATTTCATAAAAAGATATATTATTTTTATAAGTTCCATCTTCGTTTTTGAAAATAGGTTTATAACTATTTATAATCGAATAATAAGTATATTTTTCTATCTTTTTCAGTGCATCTTCCTTATTAGAAATTTTAACATTTAAAAATCAAATGTTTTAATAATCATCATTAGTTTTATATTCTTTCATAATATTTTCCACCCATATTAACAAAAAAATGACTCAGGGCTTTTAAAGTTTCCTGAGTACCACTTGTTAAATAATAATCATTTTTTATATAAATTCATCTTTATACTTTTTTCATATTTAACAAATTAAAATTTTATTACATTTAAGATAAGTTATTATTTCATTTTAAAGATTATTTGTTTTCATTTTCTTTTATAGCAGCTTGGGCTGCAGCAAGTCTTGCAATTGGAACTCTAAATGGACTACATGATACATAATCTAGACCAATATTATGGCAAAATTCAACACTAGATGGATCGCCACCATGTTCCCCACAAATTCCAACATGTAAATCTTTATTAACTGGTTTCCCTAATTTAATAGCCATTTCCATTAACTTACCGACACCATTTTGATCAAGTTTAGCAAACGGATCATTTTCTAATATTTTAGCATCATAATAAGCTTTTAAGAATTTACCAGCATCATCTCTTGAAAAACCATATGTCATTTGAGTTAAGTCATTAGTTCCAAAACAGAAGAAATCAGCATTTTTAGCAATTTCATCCGCGGTAACACAGGTTCTTGGAATTTCAATCATAGTTCCAACTTTATATTCTAGTTTAACATTAGCATTTTTAATTTCCGCATCAGCAGTTTCTACAACAATATTTTTAACATATTGTAATTCTTTAACTTCTGATACTAAAGGAATCATAATTTCCGGAACAATGTTCCAATCAGCATGTTTCTTTTGAACATTTATAGCTGCTCTAATAACAGCTTTAGTTTGCATACGAGCTATTTCTGGGTAAGTTACAGCAAGACGACAACCTCTATGACCCATCATTGGATTTACTTCATGTAAGCTAGAAATTAAATTTTTAATTTTCTCAATAGATTTATTTTGAGCTTTAGCAAGTTTTGCTATTTCTTCATCAGTTGTTGGAACAAATTCATGTAAAGGTGGATCCAAGTATCTAATAGTTACTGGGTAACCTTCTAAAGCTTCATATAATTCTTCAAAGTCATTTTGTTGATATGGCAGAATTTTATCTAAAGCTTTTTCCCTTTCTTCAACGGTATCAGCACATATCATTTCTCTAAAGGCCGCAATACGATCTTCTTCAAAGAACATATGCTCTGTCCGGCAAAGACCTATACCTTCGGCACCTAATTCCCGAGCTTTTTTGGCATCTTTTGGAGTATCAGCATTGGTTTTAACTTTTAATTTTCTAAATTTATCAGCCCAATTCATAACTCTTTCAAATTCACCAGCAATTTTAGCATCAACAGTTTTAATAATACCATCATAAATATTACCAGTTGTTCCATCTATAGATATATAATCTCCCTCATGGAAAGTTTTACCACCTAAAGTAAATTTCTTATTTTCTTCGTCCATGGTAATATCACCACATCCAGATACACAGCAAGTACCCATACCACGAGCTACAACAGCCGCATGACTAGTCATACCACCACGAACAGTTAGAATACCTTGACTGGCTTTCATACCAGTAATATCTTCAGGCGAAGTTTCTAGTCTTACTAAAACAACTTTTTCACCTTTAGCATGCCAAGCTTCAGCATCTTCGGCAGTGAAAACAATTTTACCACAAGCAGCTCCGGGAGAGGCTCCTAAACCTTTACCAATTGGCGTTGAGTTCTTTAATTCGTTAGTATCAAATTGGGGATGAAGTAAAGTATCAAGATTTCGAGGATCAATCATAGCTACAGCTTCTTCTTCCGTACGCATTCCCTCATCAACTAAATCACAAGCAATTTTTAAAGCCGCTTTAGCTGTACGTTTACCATTTCTAGTTTGAAGCATATATAGTTTGCCATGTTCAACTGTAAATTCCATATCTTGCATATCTTTATAATGAGATTCAAGAATACTACATACTTCTTTAAATTGTTTAAATGCTTCAGGGAATTTCTCTTCCATTTCACTAATTTTCATTGGAGTTCTAACGCCCGCAACGACATCTTCACCTTGAGCATTAGTTAAAAATTCACCAAATAAGCCTTTTTCACCGGTTGCGGGATCTCTTGTGAAAGCAACACCTGTTCCACAATCATCACCCATATTACCAAAAGCCATTGATTGAACATTTACTGCAGTTCCCCAAGAATACGGAATATCATTATCACGACGATAAACATTAGCCCGAGGATTGTCCCAACTTCTAAATACCGCTTTAATAGCACCCATTAATTGTTCTTTAGGGTCAGTTGGAAAGTCAGTGCCTATTTTAGATTTATATTCAGCTTTAAATTCATAAGCTAATTCTTTTAAATCTTCAGCATCAAGTTCAATGTCTTGAGTAACACCCTTTTTCTCTTTCATTTTATCAATTAGTTGTTCAAAATATTTTTTACCAACTTCCATGACAACATCAGAATACATTTGAATAAATCTGCGGTAGCAGTCCCATGCCCATCTTGGATTGTTAGATTTTTTAGCAAGTACTTCGACAACTTCTTCATTCAATCCTAAATTTAAAATAGTGTCCATCATACCAGGCATACTAGCACGTGCTCCACTTCGAACAGAAACTAATAAGGGATTTTCTTTATCACCAAATTTTTTACCAGTCTCTGCTTCTAGTTTTATTATGTAATCATTAATTTGGGCTTGTATTTCAGCATTAATTTCTCTATTATCTTCATAATACTTGGTACAAGCTTCAGTAGTAATTGTAAAACCTTGAGGTACAGGTAAACCAATACTAGTCATTTCAGCTAAATTAGCACCTTTGCCACCTAAAAGGTTTCGCATATCTTTATTTCCCTCTTTAAAGGAATAAACATATTTTTTCTCCATATTTTCCCTCCTTAATAATGGTTCTAAAATATTATAACAAAAGTCAATTAAACACTCAATTAATGTCTTACAATTTGACAATATATATACAAAAAAAGTAGAGAAATTAAACTGTCCAAATTTGGGGGTCAGTTCAATATAGCTGCTTTTACATATTGATCAACTTGGAGTGCATATGAACGAGAAAAGAATTTATTCGGGCACCTTTTTTATATATGATATGTAAAAAATATAATATTTCCGTGGATTATTTACTGGGAAGAGTTGATAGTCCTAAATATTTATATACTAAAAACACCTTTGTAGGTGTTTTAAATTAATCTAAATTACTAATACTTGCTCTTTTATATTCTTCACAAACTAAATCTAAATCTTTTAGAAAATTATTAATTTCTTCTTCATTATTAAGTCTAGCTCCACTGGCATATTTATGTCCTCCACCATTATATTTAGCCGCTGTTTCATTAATAATTGGTCCATGAGAACGAATACTTACTTTATAACTTTTATTTTTAGCATCTTCTGTAATAAAAGTCCACACTACAACCTCCCTTATATAATTAAAACTATTAATTAAATTAGATGGGGTTGCTATATCAACGTTATATTTTTTAACAATATCAGCAGGTATAACTAAATAGCCTAAACCATTTTCTGTTACTTGCATGTTTAAAGCTAAATAACCTTGAAATCTTACTTCATCTAAACTACGATCATATAAGTAACTATATATTGAGGTAAAATCTACTTTACTTTTATTAATTAATTCTTCAACTATTTTAAAGGTTTTAGTCGTGGTATAAGGAAGTAAAAAACGATCACTATCTGATACTATGCCTAAATATAAATTACCAGCAATCTTGGTATCAAGTTTTAGAGGACTTTTTAATATTAGTTCGGCAATCATTTGGCAAGTAGAACAAGATGTCTCATCGGTCCAATCTACGGGGCCTTTAATATCTTCCGCAGGATGATGATCAATTTTAAGAATTTCTTGATATTTTAAATTTTCAATGCCATCAATACGATGTAAGTTAGGGCAATCTAAAACAATTAATAAAGAATGGTCATACTTTTCATTTTCAATTTTATCTAAAATACCGTAATATTTAAATTTAGAAACTCCTAGCCCTACTGCATAGCATTCTTTTTCGGGAAAGGTTAGACGAATTGAGTCTCTTAAGGCGGTTTCACTAGCTATAGCATCAGGATCGGGTCCGACATGTCTAGCGATAATTATTTTATCGTATTCTTTTATTTTTTTATATATTTTTTTGATAATACTATTATTAATTACAATCACCTACTTTATTAATTCGTAAGTATCTAAAGCAATCATTAATTCTTCATTAGTTGGAATAACATAGACAGGAACACTTGACTCTTCCATAGATATTAAACCTTCATGAAGATCTAAATAGCCAGCTATACTAGCATTTAAATTATGATCTACAAAAATACCCAAACATTCAAGTTTAGTTAAAATTGCTTCTCTAAATTCCCGAGCATTTTCTCCTAAACCGGCCGTGAAGACTAAAGCATCTACTTCGCCATTTAATTTTACATAATATTTAGCAATATAATCAACTATTCTATTAACATACATATCATTAGCTAATTTAGCTTTTTGATTACCCTCATTCATCGCATTTTCAATATCACGATGATCACTAAATTCACCAGATATACCAAATAAACCGCTTTTCTTATTTAAAATTGTATCTATTTCTTCTAAAGTTTTGCCAGTTTTTTGCATATAATAAGGAATTATCGAATAATCAATGTCACCACTTCTAGTTCCCATGATTAAACCAGCATTAGGTGTAAATCCCATAGTTGTATCTATACTTTTACCATCTTTAATACAACAAATAGAACCACCTGAACCAATATGACAACTTATTAAATTAACATTATCTTTATTTAATTTTTCTTGCATTACTTTAGTTATATATTTATGGCTTGTTCCATGAAAACCATATTTACGGATTTGATAATTTTCATACCAATCATATGGTACAGCATATAAATATTCTTGTTCTCCCATAGTTTGATGAAAAGCTGTATCAAAAACCCCAACCATTGGAACATTAGGTAAAGCTTCCATAAAAGCCCTAATTCCCATGACATTAGCGGGATTATGTAAAGGAGCTAAACTTGATAATTCCTCTACAGTTTTAATGACATCTTCATCAATTAAAACACTTTTAGCATATTTATTACCACCATGAACAATACGATGACCTACTCCATCGATTTCATCTAAAGAATTAATTATTTTATTTTCTAATAATTCTTTAATTAATAATTCAATGGCTACTTTATGATCTTTCATATCTACTTCTTTTTTGATTTTAGAGCCATTAATTTTAATGCTATATATTCCTCCGGCTAAACCTATTTTTTCAAAATTTCCACTTATTAATTCTTTTTCTTCTGGTAAACTTATTAAATTAAATTTTAATGAAGATGAACCAGCATTTACAGTTAATATTTTCATAAAACTCACTCCTTACATTTAATTATACAAAAAAAATAGTAATTTTACTATCTTTTTTTATTCATTATTTGCTTTTTGATATTTAGCTATGAGAGTCATATTTTTATTAGCAATTAGATTATTTATTACTTTATTTTGATATAACCAATTTTCAAATTTATACCCTTCTTTTTCCGGGATGGGAAATTCATTTAAGGATGTATTTTCTTCTAATGTTATTGGATTTATAGTAGTCCCACCTAAGGTATCAAAATAAATAGTATAAGTTTTTTTACTTTCTTCTTTCCATACCGCATTTAAAGTATAATCTTGATTTATTTTAAGAGTTAAATCAAAAGGATTATTTTCAAAATACCAGCCAACAAACTCGTAATTTTCTTTAGTTGGAGTAGGCAAATTTTTTAAAGTATTATTTTCTTTAATTAAAATACTTTCAACTTTAGAGCCTCCAGTAGAATTAAATCTTATATGATAAGTTGGAGTATTTAAAAAACGATAGGCACCATAAACAATAGTAATAAAACTACTTATTAAAATAAAACCAAATAAAAATCTTTTCATTATAAATCACATTTATAGTTTTATTTAATTAAATTTTTTTATACTTATTTTTTTAACTTAAGTTTTTAGAAATATTTAAATCTATATCTCAATTATAGTTAAAAAGGCAATATATTTTCTTACAGGAAAATATAATTGCAAAAATCATCTTATATTTTCCTTACACTATATTTAATTATTTTCTAAATTATTACAATGGTTGTTTTCGAAACAGCCTCGACTTTAAAGCATTTGCAAGCATCGGCTATACTTTATTCTGCAAATACTTGGAGCAAATATTTTAAATATTGACTCTTTTTAACTCTAAGGTCGCATTTTGCGATCTTAGAATAATAAGATATTCATCTTTACTTAATTTAAAGCATAATGTTTTTTGAAAATTTTTGGAGATTATTTTTAACATCTTAATTAATATGTTTAGTCTCTACCTCATATTTCAAGATTTAATATTACCTGATTTCTCATCAATAGTATTTACATATTTTATTAAACTTTTCTTTACAATATTATCTTCTAATTTATTAATAGAAAAAGTTTTACTACCTGCATAATTAAGAGATGCTCCACAATGATAAATTTCTTTTTGATCTAATATAATATACCTATCATGAAAATTATTACTGTAAACCACTTTTAAGTTTTTTATATTGTTTTTGATATCTATTTATGTCTATTTCTTTTAATAAACCATCAGTTTTGCAAATTATAGTTACATCAATTTTTAAATTTCTTATCATACCTAAAATATTCTTATCGGCATAGTTATCAATAATAATTATATTGTCACGGGCCTCTTTTAAAATATCAATTATTTTTGAATAAGCATCATAAATTTGACCATTAAAATAAATTTCATTATCTTTTTTCTTTTCTTCAAATTTATTAAAAGATTGCTGTAACAACTTGATATCTTCATCATGTTTTATTACTAAATTATTAATGTATTTTTGCTCAATCAATTCATTAGAGATATATTTTCGCATTAATACAAAAGCATCCATAATAGCAATACTTACTTGTACAGCAACATCAGATTTTAAAATAGTTGCTAGCATGGCTACACCTTGTTCTGTAAAAACACGAGGATTTTTATATTTACCTCCACGTGTTTCAATATAATTATTTTTTTGGTCAAAAATTTCGACCAAAAAAAGTTTACTTTCCGCTTCCGTTAATTTAAAGCTAAATCTTTCAGGAAACTGTTGAAGATTATTTTTTACAGCTTCATTTATTCTTTTAGTCTCTACCCCATAAAGTTTGGCTAAATCAGAATCTAACATGACTTGCTTCCCTCTTACTTCATAAATCATGTTTTCAATTTTTAATTCTCCCAATAATTCAATATCATTCATTTGCATGTCCCCCTTACTATGATTATAATAGAAGTATAGCAAATATATGTTCGACTGTCAATAAATGCTTTAATTATTTTTAGAAATATTTAAAACTATACCTACACTTAACATAGAAACTAGTAAAGAAGAACCACCATACGAGAAAAATGGCAAAGTAACTCCTGTTACGGGAATTAAACCAACGACCACGGCGAGATTTAAACTAGCTTGAATTAATAAACCAAAAGCTAGGCCAAATACTAAATATTTATAAAAGAGATCATTACACTTTAAAGCTATTTTTAGCATCCGATAGAAAATAATAAAGAAGAAAGTACAAACAATGATAACCCCTAAAAAGCCAAATTCTTCACTGATAATCGAAAAAATAAAATCAGTCTGGGGTTCGGGTAAATAAAAATGTTTTTGCCGAGATTTCATAAATCCTTGCCCAAGTAAACCGCCGGGACCTATTGCGTACAAACTTTGAATTATTTGATAACCACTACCAAGAGGGTCACTCCAAGGATTTAAAAATGAAACTATTCTTTCCATACGATAAGGAGCCGCGATAATTAAACCGACTATGCCTAAAATACCTACTATACCGAGTTTAACAAAAAAGGAAATTTTAAGACCAGAGACAAAGATTAAACAAACTAAAGTAAGAGTTATAACCATGGCGGTTCCAAAATCAGGTTCTAGCATAATTAAAAGAAAGAATACCGCGATTACTAAAAAGATTGGTAAAGCACCTTTTTTGACGTCTTTCATATTCTTTTTATTATTAGCTAAATATTTAGATGTAAAAATAATTAAACCAATTTTGGCAAATTCACTGGGTTGAATACCTAAACCCCCTATTCCAAACCAACTTCTAGAACCATTTCGAACTGTTCCAATACCAGGTATTAAAACTAAAAGTAAAAGAATAAAGCAAATAGCTAAAATTAGATTAGCTTTCTTTTTTAAAATACTTAAATCTAATTTAGTTGTAATTAAAATAACAATAATACCAATTAGAAAAAATAAAGTTTGCTGTTTGACATATTTAAAGGCATCATTAAATTTAAATTCAGCCCAAATAGAACTGGCCGAATAAATCATAATTATACCAAAAATACAAATTAAAAGACTTAAAAAAAATAAGATATAATCCATTCGCTTTTTTTTCATAATGCCACCTAATAATATTTATGGCAAAATTATTTTTCTAGAACGAATTACAATCTTATTTTATAACCAAACTCCATATGTTATGGCAGCCATCGCGAGAATTAAACCGGCAACCCAAAAATATCTAACAATATCTTGTTCATTCATGCCCAAAGCTTCAAAATGATGATGTAAGGGTGCCATTTTAAAGACTGGTTTATGGAATTTACGGATGGCAATTATTTGAATTAAACTACTTAAGGTTTCAATAACAAAGATACCCCCTATTAAAGCAAGGGATAATTCATGTCTAGTTAAAATTGCAATAGTGGCTAGAGCCGCCCCTAAAGCTAAAGAACCTAAATCACCCATAAAAACTTTAGCTGGATGAGCATTAAAAACTAAAAAGCCTAATAAAGAACCTACTAAAATAAAACAGAAAATAGCAATTTCTTGATAACCCTCTAACCAACCAGTATTCCAAGATATAATACCATAAGCAAAAAAGGCAATGGCACTTAAACCACCAGCTAGGCCATCTAAACCATCAGTTATATTTACGGCATTACTACTTCCCACTAATAAAAATAAGATAAATAAACCGAAAGCCCAACCTAAAGGAATATGGATTCCTAAACTAGTAATTACTAAATCAGATTTACCACCATTACTCATGAAAATATAAAAGAAGACTAAAGCAATAAGCATTTGAATTAATAATTTAGTTATAATACTTAATCCTTTATTATTATGATATTTTATTTTAGTGAAATCATCTACAAATCCTAAAAGAGCATAAGCAATGAAAACAAATAATAAAATGATTAAACTATAAGAAATTTTAATACTACCATTTATATAAAGAAGAATAAGAGCTAAAATAGTTGGAATGATAAAGATTAATCCACCCATTGTAGGAGTTCCATCTTTCTTTAAATGATTTTCACCGACAAAGTGACTAACATATTGTCTAACATGAAATTTTTTTAATAAGGGAATTAAGATAACACCAGTTATAATTGCTAAAATAAAGCCTAATAATATAGCCATCGCCGCTTTAGCAAGTATTAACATATCCCCACCTCTTTCTTTTTTTAATTATACTACTTATTAGTTAAAAATTCTTTAATTTACGTGTTATTTGACATTAACTTAACCTAGTAATAATTTAATTGTTTCGCCCTCGGGGGCATAGTACCCAGACCCAGGTGATTGATAAATTACTTCTTCACCAGTGCCGGAATATTCTACTTTAAAGTCTTTTAAAGCTTTAGTTGCCTCTTTTTTAGTCATACCAATAACATTGGGTAAAATAATATATTTTTTATCTAACCAGGTATATTCGCGAGCCATTCCTTCTTTACTTGGAGCAATATTTAATATATCTATAGCAGAAGTTAAGACATTTTTAGCAATAGGCGCGGAGACTACTCCCCCATATTGGGTCACACCTTTTGGATTATCAATAGCTACATAGACAATTATATCAGGATCATTGGCTGGTAAAAAACCAATAAAAGATAAAATATAATTGCCATCTAAATAGTGACCATTTTGGACTTTTTGAGCAGTTCCTGTTTTGCCCCCGACACGATAATTTTCAATATAAGCATTTTTACCACTTCCATTTGCGACTACACTTTCGAGAGCATATCTTACTAAGGCACTTGTTTCAGCACTTATAGGTTTACCAATTAATTTAGGGGTTACCTCTTTTATTAAGGTATTAGTTTCACTTTCTAAAAAACTTTTAACTATATAAGGAGTATATAAATTCCCACCATTAATGGCTGCCGAGACAGCTCTAATTTGTTGAATTGGTGTAACACTAATTCCTTGACCAAAGCTAGTAGTAGCGAGTTCAACTGGTCCCATTTTATTAACATCAAATAAAATTCCGGAAGATTCCCCATTTAAATCAATTCCCGTTTTTTTGCCAAAACCATATTTATTGATATAACTCATTAAAGTTTCGGTGCCTAAAGTCTCTCCAATATGAACAAAGCCGGGGTTGCAAGAGTTTTCTACAACTTGAAGCATAGTTTGCGAACCATGACCGCCCGCTTTCCAACAATGAATAGTTGCCCCATCAACATTGATAGATCCTCCATCAAAATACATATCTTCAAATAAATTAATAGTTTTTTCTTCTAAAGCTGCCGAGAGAGTTATTATTTTAAAGGTGGAACCAGGCTCATAGGTCATCCAAATAGGCAAATTTCGATTAATTATTTCACTTTGATAAGCTTGATAATTATTACTATTAAAATTAGGACGAGAAGCCATCGCGAGGATTTCCCCAGTTTTAGGGTTCATCGCCATAATTAAACCTTGTTCTGGATTATATTTGGTCATAGCATTATCAAGTTCGTTTTCAATAGCTAACTGTAAATTAATATCTATACTTAACTTTAAAGTTATACCACTTGTAGGAGCTTCATAAACTTCAGTAAGTTCGAGTTTATTACCTTTGCCATCTGAAAAATATTTGATAGCGCCATCCGCACCAGTCAAATAATCATCATAGTATAACTCTAGACCTGATAAGCCTTGATTATCTATTCCAACATAACCTAAAACATGAGATAAAACTGTTTCATAAGGGTAATATCTTTTACTTTCTTTTAATAAATAAACTCCATCATAATTTAACGCATTTATTTTTTCAGCAATATCATAAGATAATCTCCGCCCTTCAGGGTGAACTCTTTCAATAGAGGTTGATTTAGTCACATGATTTAGCATATCTTGATAATTAGTTTGTAAAATATCAGACAAATCATGAGCCACTTTTTCTGGATCTTTAATTTGACCCGGAACAACGACTAAAGATACCGTGGTTACATTACTGGCTAAAACTTCACCATTACGATCGACGATTAAGCCGCGATCAGCTTTAATTGGCAATTCTCTACTCCATAAGCTTTCGGCTAAAGTATTTAATTTTTGATAAGAAAAAACTTGAATATAAAATACCTTTATAATTATAGCAATTAATATAATAATGGAAATTAGAAAGACAAATCTTATTCGTTCATGAATTTCACTAAAAAACATGGTATCACCTAAATTAATTATATGCTCAAGAAAAAAAGTTAGAATTTTTCTAACTTTATTCGCTCCTATTTCTAAAAAGTTTTATTAACACATAAAAGGATCTTTTTTTTGCAAAAATATTTAATTGATATTATTCTTCCATTACAACAAAATTTAATATGATTTATAATTGTATTTTAAAATATAATGACAAATTTTTAACTTTAATTTTAATAATTTCCAAAATATTATATGCGATTAAAAAAATTAAGTATTTTTAATATCTATTTTTTTAATGTTAAAATATTTTGATAATCGGGAATGATAGTAGACTTAATTCTTAATATTTGATCAAGCGAATAATAACTATTATAAGTTAGAGCATAAAAGATATTTAAAGGAGTTACTTCTGGTAGTTTACTTAAATTAGATAATAATCTTTTTTTTGATACTTTTATGCCATCAATATTAAGAAAGTAGTTATTTTCTATAAAAGGTTTTAATTCTAATGGCATAGGTATTTTGGTTTCCCTATTTAAAAATTGAGCTTTTACTGTTTTGGGAATAAAATCTTCATAAGCTTTATAAATTGGATTATTTTTTAGATAAGTAAAAGGAATATTTAATTGTAAAGAAATCTGATAGTTATATAACTCCTCTTCAGAATAATTGAGGATATCTAAATTATCCAGTGGCAAATCTAATTCAACAGCTAAAGATATAATATTTTCGAGGTCTTTTTTCGCTAAAAAATTAATATCACTAGTTTGTTTTGTAATATTAAGACCATAACTAGTTAAAATATTAAGATTTTCTTCTAGGATAGAACTTAAAAGAATAGCTAAGCTAGAGGTATAGATTCGTATATTTAAGCCATAAGCTCTTAATAAAGCTAAATTATTTAAAAGTAGAGGCATTAAGGTATTATCATTTAAAATTAAAGCAATATGATTATTTAAAAATTCTAGATTAATATAACCATCTTTTATTAACTCATTTATTTTGCTTAAATATTCTAAATTTATTTCACTGATTAAGTTTAAAGGTAGAGGAATATTTAAGTATTTAAATATTTGAAAAATACCTGCTATATCAGAGTAGCTTTTAGTCTTTAATTGCTTTTTAGCATCAGAATTTAGAGAATTATAATCATAATTAAAACTCGCAAATAATAATTTAAAATTAGCTTCAGTTGGTGTTTTTAAGGCTTCCAAACGATTTATAATATCTTCATAATATTTTTTATTATGGGCAATTATATAATCTATGATTTCTGGTTTTAATTCTTCTTTAGGACATAAAGTTAAAACATAATTAACATCTTCTATTTCTTCTGATGATTTAAGAATTGTAATTAATTCATTTAATTTACTGTTATGCTTTTTAGCATCTTTACATTTTTTATTATAATTTTTAATAATGGTATTATATTTTGTATATAAATTATTAAAGTATTCTAAAAAATAACTTTTCTTTAAAAATTTATTAAGACTCTTTTCAGAAATTTCTTTTTTTTCAAAAATTTCTTTACAACTAGACATTTTCCAATAAAAATCTGTAGCTTCGTTAATTTTAGTTTCATCAACATCAAGTAAAGGAGCTAAATCAGGGTATAAGGTAGGATTTTTGGTAATAAAATCAAGAACTGCTAAAACATATTTGGCATCAAAGTCTGTTTTAGCACAAAAGTCCACGATTTGTTTAAAAGTATTAACTAACTTTAAAGGATTAGAACTCATTTTAATTTTATTCAATTCCGGATTTTGATGATAAGTCATTAATGGTTCGAAACATTTAGCAAATATTTCATCGTCTTTAAATAGATCGGAATAACGATAAGTCATTTCTAAAATATAAGTACTTTGCTCAGGCAATTCAATGATAAAGGCACTGGTTATAACATCCGCAAAAGAAATATTTATTATATTTTTGGCACTACTTAAATTATATTTAGCAAAAAAAGTTTCAAAATGTTCTTTAAAGCAAGCCATTTCTTTTTGTTCTTTTGGGGTTATATCACTTGCTAAGGCTTCTAGTTTAGTAATAATATTTTCCATTATAGACGACCTCCTATAGAGATATTTTTTTCATCTAAAAAAGTTAAAATATCTTGATAATAACCATAATGAAGGGCTTGAAATTCAGGATCATTAAGAGATTTCTTGATTTGCTCTTTAGATTCCGTTATTTGTTTTTTACGATTAATCATACTATTATTAATTTGTAAACTAGTGTCAGTTTTTTTCATAAAAGCATCAAGAATGATAAAATTATTGCCCTCTAAATGATCAAAAGTAATCCGAATTTTAAAATCTTTAACTTCAAAATAAGGAATATCAGTTAATTTTTTTAAACCTTTAAAAGTACCATTTTTTATACTTAATAGTAAATCTTTAAAAGATTGATAATAATCTTGAGGAACATTTTTACGAAGGCTTTCTAAAAAATAAATATTGCCTAAAGATGATGTTAAAAAATAAAGATTATTTTCTTTAGTCGAACTTTCTTTTACAGCTTCTTCTTCCCGAGTATATTCTAATAAATTTTGTTTTCTTCTTAAATCAGCAATTTGGATTCTTATTTCTTCTTGTTCTTCTTGGGTGCTCGCTAAAATAAACATTTTTTGATATTCCGTAATTTCGTTAAAAAGAGCTAATTTTAAAAGAGCTAAAAGTTTACTATTTAAATTATTAATTCCTAAAACTTTAGCCATTTTAAAAGAGGCTTCATCATCAGTTAAATCACTTATATCAAGTAAACTTAATTGTTGGGTTAATTCTTTTAAATTAAGACTGGAACTGGGGAAATTGGAAGATGATGATTGATACGCCACGATAGGTTCTTCTGGTTGAGGCTTTACTTTAGCATGGGCTAAGGCTTTATATTCTTTAAGTAATTCTTTAGCTTTAAGATTATTATAATTTATAATTTCCATTTTTTCTTCAAATGTAGAATTAGGATTTGGTTCTTTAAAGTAATCGGTGTAAGCCATAAAAAAACCCCCTTTTTTACCAATGTCATTAACTTAAGAGATATTGTGAATGGGGGCTTTTAAAAGATATCTAAAATTTAGTAGATATCTTTTTAT
>CANQXQ010000019.1 GCA_947627845.1 uncultured Bacilli bacterium
GGGTTATAGCATAAAAAAAGATGTTGTCATAGTCTTATATGCTTGATATAAAACATCAACATCATATTTTTTGGACATCCATAGATTAATCTTGTATTCTAATTCTTCAATATTTAAGCCTTAACCTAAATATATAAGTGCTAAAAGAATATTGGACTCGACACCATTAGTGTTATTCACGTTGGTGTTGTTGAGGGAGCCACTCGAAAACACACAAGAACACGTTAGCATTACTGCCGTTAAAGTTATACGGAGACATTCCACATATAACAGATTAACCTACTTTAATTATATAGCAAATATTTTAACTATACAATTCCTAAATTATTTTTAATCATAAAAAAAGCATTTACTTAAGCTTCGTAAACGCTAACTTTCTTTTTATCGCGACCTAATCTTTCAAAACGAACAACCCCATTAATCTTGGCAAATAAAGTATGATCTTTTCCCATACCTACATTATTACCAGGGTAAATTTTAGTTCCTCTTTGACGATATAAAATAGATCCAGCACTTACTACTTCACCATCACTAGCTTTAGCACCTAATCTCCGTCCGCGAGAATCTCTACCATTTTGAGTTGAACCTTGAGCTTTAACGTGAGCGAATAATTGAATATTTAATTTCATAAAATTCATTGTCATTTCCTCCTAACCTCAATATTTTTTTTATAAGTTAATGCTAGTTCTTCTAGCATATCTAGCATATTATCTATTATTAATAAACATTCTTTATTATTACCTTTAATATTGATTGTAAGTTTATCTTTCTCTTCTTTATATACTAAGAATTTATTATCAATTTTTAAACAAGCATTAATACTTGTAATTACAATTGATGAAGCACTAGCACAAACAATATCTTTTCCATAATCGGCAAAGCCGGCATGACCAGTAATAACTATTTCTTTTTTATTAATATTAACTTTAATCATAATTAGCCAATTTTCTTAACAACTAATTTAGTATATGGTTGTCTATGACCTTGAGTTTTACGATATTTTTTCTTTGGTCGATATTTAAACACTTTAATCTTCTTTTGAAGTCCATGTTTTTCTACTGTACAAACAACCTTTGCACCATCAACATAAGGTGTACCTATTTTATCACCTAAAGTTAAAACATTAGTAAAAGTAACTTCTGTTCCTACTTCATTAGGTAATTTTTCTACATATATTACATCGCCTTCGCTAACATAATATTGTTTGCCACCTGTTTCAAATACTGCTTTCATATTCATTCCTCCTTTTATAAGACGCACCATCATGGTAATAGTTTCCTATTTTTAAGACCATTCTTGAGTGGTTTTTTACGAATACAAAAATAATGCATTCAGCGTTTATAATTCTAACAAAATAATCTTATTTTGTCAAACCTTTTTCCGAATTTCCTTGAAATAAACTAGCAAATCTTTCTCTGTAAGCCCAAATTGTTTCTTCATCATTTTTTTCATATAACGTTTTTAAATAATTAAATGTCTCCTCATCCGAAAGTGTTTCATTTGCAAGTTGTAAATTTATTAATCTTTGATTTACTCTATCAGTTAAGTCTATCATCGCATAATCAGTTTTTTTAGCTTTTAATTTAGCCAAATAATTTTTAAAATATTCTAAAAATTCTTCAGTCGCCATACTTAAAGCAATATCTTGAAAAGAATTTTTCTTATAATTTATAATCAAAGAAGATAACGTATCAAAAGACCTACAATTAACTAAACACTGTATTGCTTTTTTTAATAAATCATCTTTAATTTTATTAATTTCTTTTAGATTAAAATAAGTATCCGCATCAACAGGAAAAGAATATAAGTATTGAACTAATTCTTCTATTTTTTTCGTATTTTTAGAGGCAATAATTCCTTCGGCCACCATTACTTTAGCATAATCAATGGTTCTTAAAAATTTTATTAAATAATCTGCATCTTGTATTTCTACTAAAGCTTGAGCTAATTTTTCAATTTCCCTTTATTTTAGGGTAGTTGTAATTGGAGCATTATAACCATTTGATATTGGTTTGTTTTTTGAATTTCATGAGCTAAATTAAAAATATAAGTCCCATTTTTTAATTTAATTGCCTCTTCAACCGCACTATCAATTTTAACAATTCCCAGTTCTAATAGATACCTTAACATATCTGTATTATCTGTTTTTAATAATTCTTCTAAATAATTCATAAAATCCTCATTTCTGGTAAATTATTATATATGTGTTTTAATATTAAGTCAATTGCTCCCGGAATATTTAATCTGCTTTTTCTTGCTTGTCAAACTTATTTTGTAAAACTTTTTTTTCACTTATATAACTATTATTATTTTTAAAGTAATGATAAGTATCTTTTTTCAAATAATCTAAATTTATCTTCTTATGATATTTTATTTTATAATAAGTAAATTTATTTAAATATCTTTCTATTAAAAACTTTACTTGCTTAAATTTAAAATCTTTATATTCCTGATATATTTTAAAAGCTAGAAAACTAATTATTAAATAATTATTTAAAGAATACACTTGATTATAAGTAATAAATAATAAAAGGCTTATAATACTTATAATAAAACTTAAATAAAAAGCTTTTTTAAAAGGCCAAAAATATTCTAAAAAACTTTTTAAAATTATATAGCCATCTAAAGGTATTATAGGTAATAAATTAAAAATTAAAATAGTTTTATTATAGTTTAAAAATAATTTATAAGTATTATTTAAAATTAAACCAACCCTCTTAAACCAATAAAAAAAGCCAAATAAAATAAGCTCAAATATAACCCCCATACTAGCAATTAGAAATTCTTGCCAAATTTTAGTATTTAGGGGTTTTTGCACGGTCGTAACACCACCCATCGGGTATATTTCAATTTTTATAATCTTATATTTTAAAGCTTTAATTATTAAAATATGGCCTAGTTCATGAAATATAATAATGCCATAAATTAAAATTATATTTTTGATTAAACCCGAAAAAAGAAAAGTTAAAATTACTAAATAAGTAGCAAAGTTTATTTTAAATCGCTGATAAATACTCTTCATAACTTAAATATTTGCCATCTTTATTTAAAGTTAAATATATATAATCACTATTGGCTGTCCCTAAAATAGAACCAGATTCGATATAATCATAGACTTTTATATCAGTATCAGTTATATTAGAATACCAAATATCTACTCCATCATTTCCCTGGACTATTACCGTATTTCCTAAATCATCTTTATCGCCAATATAAACAATTATGCCACTAGTTATCGTATTTATTATCTCACCTGGATTTAAAGCTAATTTAAAGCCATTTTTAAAGCTTTCAATATTACTATAATTTATGGTATTTAAAAATACACTAGTAGTATTATTTTTACTAGGACTAGCAATATCTACTTTCCCCAAGATTTTTTCATATAAATTATTAATTTTCGTAAAACCTAAAGAATTTTCCAGAACATATTCTTTATATAATTTTTTATTATCATCACTAATATTAGTAAATATTAAACTAACCAAAACAAAGATAATAACAATTAAAGTCCGAGAAATTAAACCTTTAAAATATTTTAATTTTTCCTTAGCATTATTTTTACTGGGAATGACATATAAATTTCTTTTTTCTTTATTCTTTTTAATAATATCTTCAATATTCACTTATATCACCTAGATAATTTTATGTTTTTTAAAAGTAATTTATAACTTAAAATATAAATAGGTAAATTAACTAAATAATACTTAAATATTACCGGAATTAAACTTATAAAACTATAGTGATTAATTAAACCTAAACTAAAAGTAAAAACTAAAAATATACCAGTAATTGAAATAAAATAATTAAAAAATGTGACTTGATTTATTTTAAGTTTTTTATAAAAAATAAAAATAAGAGTGCCAATAAGAGTCGGAATAAAATAACTTTCTAAAAAAAATAAATCTAATATTAAACTATGAATAATAAATTTAGGTAATTTATTTTTAGCTATTATTAAAATATTTAATAAAAATAAAAATATTGGTTCTTTCGTAAAAAAAGATAAAATAATATCACTAACTAATAAAATCATGATATTATTACCCCTAAATATTTTAAATCTTGAAAATCGCTTACAGCTTCAACTTTAATTTGATATTCTAATTCTAAATTATCAGTATTTATTTCTTTAACTGTTCCCACTAAAATTCCCTCTTTTACTTCAGTTAAACCGGAAGTATAAATGGCATCTCCCACCGCTAAACTATTACCTAATTTTAAATTTTTCACTACTAACTGGCCATCAATACTAGTAAGAATACCATAAGAATTATTTATTTTTACGGAAAGATTAGTCTTATTATTGGTAAGTAAAGCTACTTTACTATAGTTTTTATGGGTCTCTTTAATAAGGCCAATTAAGCCTTTACTATTAATAATGAGATCTCCTACTTTGACATTATTTTTAGTTCCTTTATTGATTGTAATGGTATCATAAAACTCATAAATATCCCGTAATAATACCTGCGTATAAATTATTTTAGATTGGGTATATTCTAAATCTACTAATTCGCTTAATTTATGATATTCTTCTTCATAATAAGTAGGATTTTGATATAATTCTTTATTACTAGTATTAAAAATACTTAAAATGGTATCTTTCGAAATAAATAAAAGATAAATAATTAATAAAGCCCAATAAAAACCTTTATTTTTCAAGTTTGTCACCCTTAATATTATGAGCTTTTTTAACTTAGATATGCTTTAAAGTAATTTAAAATTGAATTAATTAACCCAGTATAATAATCAGTAGTACTATTTTTGATTAATAATTCATAATTTTCGATATTTTTAATTAAAGTATTATTTACTTTTATTTTAGTTTCTTGAAAATTAATATTTTGATCTAAAAAATACCCTTTGATTAAATCCCCAACTTCTTTTTTACTATATAAACCAATAACTACTTTATAAACATTTTCATTATTATAGATAATAGCCTCAGGGTATTCCTCTTTCTTTAAGTTAGCTTTATCTAAATCATTATAAGCCCCAACATAAATTATTGTTGCCTCGGGAGCTAAAGCTTTTGTAACAATTGTTGTATCAAATTTAGAATTATAAAAATAAATTACTCCGAACCCAATTAATAAAGCTACAAGAAAAACTTTTTTATTTTGTTTCATATTATCACCATTTATATCATAGCATACCTCTAAAGCAAAAATTGTCGAAGTATTACCCAAAGAAGATAAAAGTTACAATAAAGGCGGCAATAATTCCCATTAAATCAGCAAATAACCCGACCGGTAAAGCATATCTTGATTTAGTTACTTTAATACTTCCAAAATATAGAGCTAAAACATAAATCGTGGTATCAGTGCATCCTTGTAAAGTTGATGCTAATCTGCCAATAAAACTATCAGGTCCAAAATTAATAAAAATGCCATTCATAATCGCTAAAGTTGCCGACCCACTAATAGGTCTTAAAAAAGCCATCGGTAATATATCTAATGGAATTTTACTAAATTCTAAAAGTGGTTTTAAAAAACTTAAAGCCCCTTCTAAAAATTTACTATCTAAAAAAATATTAACTGCAAAAACCATGGCAATAATGGTGGGAGTTATATGAAAAACCATAATTAACCCCTCTTTAGCTCCCTCTAAAAAAGTATCATAAACATTAACTTTCTTTTTAACTCCATACATAATTATAAAAAAAACAAAAAGAGGAATAATTATTTTTGATAAGATATTCATTTCTTTTTCCTCCTTCTAATTATATAATCTAAGGTTAAACCCGAAATACTTGATATTAAAGTAGCTAAAATACTGGTTATAATAATTTCTGTAGGATTTTTAGAACCCGACATCATTCTAAGGGCAATAACCGTCGTAGGAATTAAGGTTACTCCCCCGGTATTTAAAACTAAAAAAGTAATCATAGCCTCGGTCGCCGTATCTTTTTTTGGATTATCTTTTTGTAATTCTTGCATAGCTTTTAAACCAAAAGGCGTGGCCGCGGAACCTAAACCTAACATATTCGCAGCAATATTACTAGCCATATAACCTAAAGCTTTATGATCTTTAGTAAGACTCGGAAAAAGTTTACTTAAAATAGGATTTAAAAATCTGGCAAAAGCCTTTAATAAACCAGAACTTTCAGCAATTTTCATAATCCCTGTCCATAAAATTATTAAAGGCATCATCTCAAGGACTAAATTAACCCCACTAGTCGCATGGGTTAAGATACCATTATTAATAACTTCGATATTGCCGTTAAGTAAAGAATAAAGAATGGCAATAATTATTAAACCCGCCCAAATAATATTTACCATTTAAGCCACCCCAAAAGTTTACTTAAAAAACTCTTTTTTTCTTTTACTTCCGTTTTAGTTTGATTTTTAGCATAAATACTTTCCGTATGTAACAAAGTATCATTAAGCATAACTTTAACTTCCCCAATTTTAACATTATCATAAACTGTATCATATTTATAAATTATAATATCTAACTTTAAATTTTTTTCTTCCTCTTTAGTTACTAAAGCATAATAGTCATTCTTGACATAAAAATCTACTTTTTTATAATAAGTATCATCAATATCTAAATTTCCTTTGGTAATTACTTTAATAGCTTGATATTTATTAAAATAAGTTTCATATAAATTCTTATGATCATTAAAATCATTACCATCATTTAAAGTTACAATAACTAAATCTTTATGATCTTTACTAGCCGTCGTAACTAACGTCCTTTTCGCGGCAATAGTATAACCGGTTTTACCCCCAGTAGTATATTGATACATCCCAAATAGTTTATTTTTCCCCTCCCAATTATAAGTTTTTAAGTTACTACTAGCCGTATATTTTTGGGTGCCAAAAATTTTTTTAAAAGTTTCATTTTGCATCGCGACTTTAGTTAAAAGCGCCATATCATAAGCACTTGAAGTATTACCTACCCCATTTACATCTAATCCATGGGCATTAACAAAATGCGTATTTTTCATCCCAATAGTTTTGGCATATTCATTCATTAAATAGACAAAATTTTCCATGGAACCGGCGACCGTATTGGCTATAGCAACCGCAGCATCATTACCACTTCGAAGCATTAAGCCATAAAGTAAATCTTCCAGTTTTATCTCCTCACCCACTTCTAAATAAACACTTGAACCATAAGCCGCTAAAACATCTTCATCCACGACGACTGTTTTATCTAAATCACTATACATAATAGTAATTAAACAAGTCATAATTTTAGTGATGGAGGCAATTAATCTTTCATCATGACTATTAAGTTCATATAATACTCGCCCACTATTAAGATCCATAACAATTGCTTTTTCCGCACTTATTGCCCAAGTATTTAAGGGAAAAATTAAAAGACATATTAAGCTTAATAAAAACTTTTTCATTGTCTTCACCTATTTAAGTGTATGAAGAACTTATCTTAAAAATACAAAAAAGCTATAACTCTAAAGTTAAGCTTCTGTTAACATCCTCATAAACTTCTTTTATTTCAGGATTATCTTGTTCTAATTCTTTTTTGATTAAAAGATCTAAATAAGGCCCATATTTAGCTAATAATAATTCTTTTATTTTAGTATTATATTTCTTTTCTTTTTCTAAAAGAGCTTCTATTTCTCTTCTTTTATTATCTAATAAATAAATTTCGGGCACAACTTTTGATATTTCACTTCTAATTAAATCTAATTCTTCTTCTAATTTAGTAATTTCACTTATCTTGGTTAAGCGATATTTTTTAAAATATAGTTTAACTATTTTAACTATAACTACTGCTATACCTGTACTAACTATAGTAATCCCACCCATAATTAATAAAGGTAGGCTTACATCTAAAGCTAATTTAAATAAAATATAACTAATTAAAATTGATAAAATAAATAAAATGATCGGAATGCTTCCTAATATCTTATTAATTAAAGTTTCTTGGGGCTTTTTTTGTAAAATACCAATTTTTTCTTGAACCTTTATATTACTAATCGATAATTCATTTAAGTTTTTATTTTTGGCCTTTACATCAAGATTTAACTTTTCTAATTCATCTTGTAAATTAGCTATTTTTAATTTACTTTCTAATAACAGGTTAAAATGTTCTTCCATATCAATCACATTATTATCTTATCATAAAATATTTATTTAGACAAATTAAAAACACGGAAATTAATCCATGCTTTCTTCATAATTATAAATTCCATGTATTTTTTCTAATACTGTATTATTAGGTTGTTCTACTTGATATTTACCATCAACTTTAATCGTATTAAGGACTATATTATATGTGACCGTTTCTTTCGCTTTTTTCATTAAATCAAGTTTATAATCTAAATATTTTTGAGCATCATAGCTACTTCCCGTAATAAATTCTTCCGGATGTTCATTTAAATATTCACTCGCTTCTTTTTGAACTTTATATAAATCATAAACTGTAATTTTAACCGTTACTTTAGCGGTATCACCATTATAATCCTCATTTTCAATAGTATAATTTAAATCCCGATATTGTCTTTTTACGAGATCTTTATAAACTTCTTTTTGATCATCCGTTAATTCTTCTTTTTTCACTAATTCGTCTAAATCTTCTAAAACATTATCAGCTAAACTCTTATAATCATTAAAGTATTTTTCTACAGCCTCCGCGGCCGTATCACTTTTGCCACATCCCACGATTAAAAATAAACTTATAAGTACTAAAATAATTTTTTTCATTATATCTCCTCTATTTTTAATATGTTTTAGTTAACCAAAAAATATACAAAAATTGTTTTTTTTATTATTAATCTGTAGTATAATTAAATCAGGTGAACAAATATGGAAACATGGTTACAATATATAGTTATAGCTTTTGCTCTTTTAATTGTTCTTTTAATCGTTCTTAAATTATCAAAACGCGATTTTAAAATCGAAGCTAATAAATTAATTAGTTATTTAGGTGGTAAAGATAATATTATTAGTGCCGAGGCCAATATGAGTCGTTTTAAAGTTATTTTAAAAGATATATCTTTAGTTAATAAAGATGCAATCGAAAAATTAGGAGCTAAAGGTATTGTTGAAATTGATAATCAATTAAAAATAATTTTTGGTAAAGATGCTCATCAACTAAAACGTTATATTGATGACATAATATAAAAGTACCCTTAATGAGTACTTTTAATTTGCTTACAACTAGCTTTATAATCTATTTTATTTAATTCTTCTAAGTTAGCGATTTTTTTAGGACAAGTATCAATAAGCGAACCTCTTTCATTGAATAAACCAAATCTTAAAAAATCTAACCGACAATCACTACCATTATAACTTTTAAAATAATTATTAATTTTCTTCATTTTTTTCACCATTTATAATATGGTTACTTTTAATTATTTTATTCGATAAGACTAACTTCTAAAGTACTATTTAAATCAATAATTGTATCTTTAGCTATACTATATTCTTTAACCCGCCCAAATCCAGTAAAATTATATTTAAGTCCAATTAAATTACAAAAACTTATTACTTCACTAGTCGTCCAATCTTTTATATCAGGCATCGTATAATCAGGACTTTCTGTTAATAAAAATACTTTACTATCTTGTAATACTTGAGTATCTTTAAGCGGAAATTGATTAATAATTTTAGACCCATTTCCAATTACAATAGGAACTAAACTACTTTCAACTAGTTTAGTACTTACTTCATTAACATCATTACTTAAATAATTATCTATCTTTATAATTTGCGATAAATCAACATCTTCTTTTTTAGATGTAAAGCCAACATAATTAGCGATACTTTCAACCACTTTTTTTACGACGGTTGCCACCGGAGCAGCTCCTCCATCAATTTGTTTAGCAGAAGCATATAAAATATATTGGGGATCTTCCCCCGGAAATATACCAGCAAAAGAACGAATGAAATTCCCAGCCCCCGATAAATAACCTCCAGATGCACTCGCAATCTGAGCCGTACCAGTTTTACCAATTAAGGTTACATTATCAGGTTGCCATAAATCATTAGATGCGCCATGATAAACCACATTATACATTAATTCTTGCATTTTCTTTATCGATTCACTTGAAACTTTTTTGCCTAATTCCGTTTTTTTACCAGTATAAGTAACCTCGCCATTAGCATTAACAATTTTATCAACTATATAAGGTTTTAACATAACTCCATCATTAGCAATTATTGATAATGCTTGTAAAGTTTGGATTGGCGTGGTAGTAATACCTTGACCAAAAGAAGCTGTCGCTAGTTCTGATTCATAAGTCATTCTAATAACTCCCGCTTCTTCACCCGGCAGTTCAATACCTGTTTTAGAGCCAAAACCTAAAGACTCATAAAATTCTCTTAATTTTTTAGCTCCAACTTTTTTAGCCAAATAAGTAGCCCCAACATTGGATGAATAAGCAAAACCAGTATCAAAAGTTATTTCGCCCCATCCCGTATTATTAAAGTCTTTAATCGTCGCCCCGGCAACTTTAACTGTTCCGGACATAAACTTTTCATCCCCATCATAAACGCCATTTTCCATCGCGGCTAACCAAGAAAATATTTTCATCGTAGAACCAGGTTCATAAGTATAACCAACTAAAGGATTTACATAGTTAGTTAAACCCTCTAATGTATTAGGATTAAAACTAGGACTACTTGTACTTCCGACAATTGCCCCGGTTTTAGCATCCATGACCGATATAGTAAACCATGTATAATGATTATTTTCTTCTAAATTATGGACTGCATCTTCGAGTATTAATTGAATTCCGGAATCTAAAGTTAAATAAATATCACTGCCACTTACCGGTTCTACTCGATAAGGTTCTCCAATGGGGTAACCGGAAGCTCCTTTTTGATATTCCGTATAACCATCAGTACCCTTTAAAATATCATTGTAATAGCTTTCAATTCCCATTTCCCCGACAATTTCACCATCATCATTAGCTTTAGCATAGCCGACAATATAAGAAGCCATTTTGGAATTTTTATAATATCTTTTTATGCCTTCGACAAAATCAATTCCTGGTAAAGCTAAAGCATCAATATCTTGCTTTTTATTTTCAGAAATATTATGACCTTTAGCCCCAAATTCTACTTGATAGGCCCCTTTAACGTTTAACCGTTCTAAAGCATAATCATAATCCATGCCTAAAATATCAGCTAAAGCTTGAGCCGTTTTTTCTTTATCAACGACATGTTGAGGCCTCTTAGGATCAGTAGTTCTCGACTCACTTAAATAAGCAATTAACGTATAAGAATTAGCATTGGTCGCAATTACTTCTTTATTCCGATCATAAATAGTTCCCCGCGATGCATATAAAGTTTTCTTCTCAGTATTACGATTATTGGCAAATTCCGTTAAATTAAGTCCATCAACATTATCACTTAAAGCTACATAACCGAGCTTAATTAAAGCCACTAAAAAAGAGAAAAAAAAGATAAATATAAAGATTTTATTAACTCTTAATTTACTAATTTTTCTCTTCATAATCTTCGCCTCTAGTCTGTAATAGTTTTAATATTGTTATTATTATACGACAAACCTGAAGAACTTGCAATATCTTGAATATTATCTATACTTGCTAGTTCATCTATTTGCATACCTAAAGCTTCATTACGGTTATTTTGATTATTTATTTTATTTTTTATTTTTTCTAGTTCAATATTAGTCTCGGAAAGTAAGGCTTTAGTATAAACCCAAGAAGCTGGCATCACTACAAACCCAAATAATATTACTAGAAAAAACATAAATTTTTCTCCTTTTAATAATTTAATTCTTTTTACTCTTTTTGTTCTCATTTTTAAATCCTTTCTATAACTCGTAATTTAGCACTTTTACTGCGACTATTTTCTTTTAATTCTTCAACACTAGGAGTTATTGGTTTTTTATTTATTAATTTAATTATTGGTTTATATTCTAAAGGAATATCAGGCATTCCTTTAAATATTTCGGGTACATCACTATATTTTTTAAATATATTTTTAACTACTCTATCTTCTAGGGAATGAAAAGTAATAACACATATTCTTCCTCCCACCTTAAGCATTTTTATCGCATCTTCTAAAGCTTGTTCGATGGCTTCTAATTCTTTATTTACTTCTATTCTTATTGCTTGAAATATCTCTCTTTCAGGATGTTTTTTATAAAAGTAATTAGCGCCCACACTAGCTTTAATAATTTCGACTAATTCTAAAGTTGTTTCAATCTTTTTCTTTTTTCGATATTCTTCAATCTTGGAAGCAATTAATTTACTTTTAGGTTCTTCCCCATACTTATAAAAAATATTAGTTAAATCGAAAACGGTATAATTATTTACTACATATTCGGCATCTAACTTTTGCGTTTGATCCATGCGCATATCTAATCTAGCATCACTCATAAAGCTAAATCCCCGAGTTTTATCATCAATTTCGGGACTAGATAAACCTAAATCAAAGAGAAAGCCATCAACTTCTTTACAATCATATTTGTTAAGTTCCATCTTTAAATCTTTAAAATTAGCATGAATTAAGCAAAAATTACTAGCAATTGAACTAAGTTTTTGATGCGAATACTCTAAAGCTTGAGTATCCGCATCTAAGGCGAAAAGAAAGCCCTTTTTTATTCTTTTTAAAATTTCGGTACTATGACCAGCATATCCTAGTGTGGCATCTACATATACTCCGTCATCTTTGATGTTTAAATTTTCAATTGCTATCTCTTTCATAACGCTATAATGAACCATATTCGTCTCCGTTAAATAAATGTTCCGCTACAGCTTCAAGGGTTTCACTATATTCCTCATTGAATTTGTCCCAATTTTCTTTGGACCAAACCTCTAGGCGGTCATTTGCGCCGATTATAACACATTCTTTAGTTAAATCGGCGTATATGGCCTGATTGGGAGTAATACTTATCCGTCCTTGCTTATCAAGATTGCAATTCGCAGCGGCAGAAAAGAATGATCTTATAAATGTTCTGGCGTCTTTTTTGGTAAATGGCAAACTTGCTAGTTTATCAACAATCTTTTGCCACTCGGCTTCCGTATAAATGTATAAACATTTTTCTAAACCGCGGGTAATAACAAAAGTATCGCCTAAACTTTCCCGATAATTAGCCGGAATTACAAGTCTATTTTTATCATCTATATTATGATGATACTCGCCCATGAACATTTTTAATCCCCCACTTTCTACCACAATGTACCACTGCTTACCATAATATTACCAAACATCTAGTTTTAAATCAATATTCAACTGTTCGCCTTTTTTAAAATATTTCATATTTTACAAAAATTTTACAAAAAAAATATAAGAATTTCTTATATTTCTCTTGTTCTCTTAAGATTATCAACTCTTATATTTTCGATTATGACATTACTTGGTATATCTTCTAAATGGCGATTATTTTGATTTAAATAATCTTCAAATTTTTGCATAACTTCTCCTAGTTCATCATCTAAAGTTTTAGCAAAAAGCATTCTACCATCCTGACTAACTATATTTAACTTTAATTTATTAAAATCTTGAAGCATATCTTTATCATAAGCACAAGCCATCACAATTGATTTACCACTTTCATTTAGACTAGCAATAATCTCATTTATTTTATCTTTAGCATAAATATTCTCAGCATATATAGATAAAGTTGCCATATCTCCAATTAAACTTACAGTTTTTAATACTTCTCCGTCTTGATAATAAAAGTTTCTAATTCCATATTTAAGAAAATACATACCTTTATTAGAAGCTTCTTTAAGCATTTCTAAGACGGGTAATAAATTTTCAATTAATTTTAATTCTTTAAAGCTATATTTCTCGCTCATATTTTTTAAATAATAACTAAAGCTTCCCTGTAAACTTAATATTTCTTTAGCTAAAACCATAATTTGATTAGCCATTTCAGCTCTATTTTCATAAGTACTTTTATACTCTTCTTCAAGCCGTTCTAATTCTTTTACTTTTTTTAAATACTCTAATGCCTCTTCAATTGCTATTTCTTTGTAGCTCTTAATATTTCTTTTTTCCATTTAAAACTCCTAAATTTCTATTGAGGATTATTATAATTTAACTTATCTAAAAAGTCAATAAAATAAAAAAGAGGTTACCCTCTTTAAAATAAATAACCGCCAAGAATAATTGCTAATAATATATATAGAACTATTATTAAAAAAGCACTATTGGCAAGGCCGAATCCTCCATTATTTCCACAAGAAGAATTATTTGAAGAATTCCCTTTACTACAACATCCCATGGGACACCTCCTTGTATTTATTAAAAAAAGACTAAATGAATGCTCCTACGATGATAATTAACAGAATAAATAGAACTAAAATGATTGCGGCTCCTATACCATTTCCATATCCACAGTTATTCATAAATCATTCCTCCTTTATTTGTCTTTTCACTTATATATTACGTTAAAAAATATTTTTGGTGCTGGGCAAATACATCAATCTATAAAAATCTTTAAAATGCTTGTTTTTTTAGATAGTTACTGCTATAATTAGTTTATTGGAGGAATTTTTACATGAAAAAGAAAATATTATTACTAGGTGCATCTGCCCTTCTCCTTTGTGGATGTGGCAAAATACCAACTTTATCAAATGGCGACGAAGCGATAGTTAAATTTAATGATGGTCATATGATTAGTGCTAATGAACTTTATGAACAAGTTAAAAATATTTATGGACTTAGTCCTTTAGTTACCTTAATTGATACTCATATTTTTGAAAGTGAGCTTGCAAAATCCGATGTTGAAGCCGCGGATTCTTATGCAAAAATGGCTATTAAACAATTATATGATAGTTATGAAACCGAAGAAGAAAGATTAAGATTTGTCTCTATTTTTAGAGTTAATACTATTGAAGAATATCAACAACTCTTATATTTAAATCATATGCAAAATAAAGCAATTGAAAATTATGTTAAAGAAAACATTACCGAAAAAGAGTTAAAAGATTACTATGAAAATAGTGTTTACCCTAACATGAGTATATCTCATATTTTAGTTAAAGCTGATGTTACTGACGATATGGATGATGATGCTAAAAAAGAAGCTGAAGATAAAGCTAAAGATACAATCAATGATATTATCGCCGAGTTAAATAAAGCGAAAAAAAATAAAGAAGACGTTGCTGCTAAATTTAGTGAGCTAGCTAAAAAATATTCTGAAGATGATGGCACTAAAGACAAAGCTGGCGATTTAGGTGAAATTAATATTGGATCTTC
>CANQXQ010000020.1 GCA_947627845.1 uncultured Bacilli bacterium
CTTCACGTACATTTTCATTAACGTTTTTTTTATTCTTTTTCATCGCTAATATCTCCTGTTAAAATTTTATATCCATCTTTTGTCACTACAACTGTATGTTCAAAATGCGCACTAGGAAGTTCATCATCAGTTGAAATAGTCCAATCATCATCATGCATATAAACATATCTTTCTCCCAAATTTAACATTGGTTCAACTGCAATAACCATTCCTGCTTTAAGAGTAACACCTGTTCCCGCTTTTCCATAATTAGGAACATCTGGATCTTCATGAATATCAGTTCCAACCCCATGACCAACTAATTCTTCGACCACTGATAAACCGTGCTTATGAGCAAATTCTTCAATTGCTGCCCCTATATCTCCTATTTTAGCACCTTCTTTAACTTTACTCAAGCCTATCATTAAAGCTTTTTCGGTATTGTTAACTAAATCTCTAACTTCTGGCGCTACTTCACCAATGATATAAGTTCTAGCCGCATCACTATGATAACCATGTATTTCTACCCCAATATCAATTGAAACAATATCACCATTTTTAATTATGCGTTTTCCTGGTATGCCATGCACCACTTCATCATTAATTGATACACAAATACTTGCTGGGTAACCCTCATAATTAAGAAAAGATGGTTTAGCATTATGAGAAATAATAAAATCATAAGCAATTTTATCTAATTCTTTAGTTGTAATTCCAGCTTTTAAATACTTTTTTACTTCTTCATGTGTTAAATAATTAAGCTTTCCGGCTTCGCGCATTAATTTTATTTCTCTCTCACTTTTAATACTAATCATTTTTCGCCTCATTCTTATTAGATATATTTATAACTTTATCTAATAATTCATTTAAATTATCACTAACTTCTAAACTTACTAACCAATTTTTATCTTTATAAAAATCTAAAATTGGTTTAGTACTTTTTAAATATGTTTCAAATCTAACCTTAAAAGTTTCCGCATTATCATCACTTCTTTTTTCTAAAGTTGCTCCACAATCATCACAAATGCCCTCAACTTTTGGTTTAAGATTTTCATTATTTAGATTATAAGTTCTTTTACACTTTGCACAAATTACTCTTCCAAGTACTCTTTTTAAAGCTTCATCTTCCTTAATATCTAAATAAATAACTATATTATTAGTGATATTATATTTTTTTAATACTTCATCAAGACTTAAAGCTTGAGGAAGTGTTCTTGGAAAACCATCTAAAATAAATGGTTTTCCCTTTACTAAATCTTTTAATCGATCTTCCACTAATTTTGTAATAAGTTCATCACTAACTAAATTGCCTTTACTAATTAATTCATTAATTTGGCATCCTAGTTCACTATTACTTTTAATTTCATCTCTTAACATTTCTCCTGTACTTAAGTGCTCATATTTATAATTTTTTACTAAATACTCACTAATTGTACCTTTACCCGCCGCGGGAGGAGCAATAAAGATGATATTCTTCATTATCTAAACCTCTTTTTACGTTCAGAATAACTTCTGGCCGTTAAACTACTTTCAATTTGTTTATAAGTCTCAATAGCTACTCCAACCACAATTAATATTCCTGTACCCCCAATAGTAACACTACTAGGTAAATTTGTAAATGTTGAAATAACTACTGGTAAAGCTGCAAGTATTACTAAAAATATTGAACCAACAGTTGTCAGTCTTGATAATGATTTACTAATATACTTACTAGTCTCTTCTCCTGGTCTAACACCGGGAATATAACCACCATTTTTATTTAAGTTTTTACTCATCTCATCAGGATTCATACTTAAGAATGTATAGAAATAACCAAATACAAATATTAAGACAATATATAATAATAATCCTGTTGGTGAAGTATAAGCTATATAATTATTAACAAAATTTATTGCACTTTCATTTCCAATTAAATTTACTATAGTCGCTGGGATTGTCGTAAGTACCTGAGCAAATATTACGGGAATAACTCCAGCACTATTAATTTTAATTGGTAAGAATGATTGTTGTGCTCCATAAGCACTAGTTGTTCTATTAGAATATTGAATTGGTATTCTTCTTTCAGCTAATTGAATCCAGATAATACCTACAATAATTAAGATATATACTAGAATAAATAAAGCAAATAAAGCAATACCTAAGCCAGTGTCCATCGCTCCTCCTAAAAAAGCATCATAAGCTCCTGTAAAGATTGATGGTAAACTCATAATAATACCCGCCATGATAAGAAGTGATTGCCCATTTCCTATACCTTTACGAGTCATTTCATCGCCCATCCAAAGTAAGAATGCTGTACCAGCTGTCATAACTAAACTTATTTTAAGAACAGTCATAACATCCGTTTCATGTAAGGTAAATACACTTATAGCATAAGCTTGAATAAAGGCAATTAGAATACCTAAATATCTAGTAATTTTATTTATTTTTTGTCTTCCTACATAACCTTGTTCTTTTAAATCTTTAAAGTAAGGAATAATGTCCATTTCTAATAATTGGGTAATGATACTAGCTGTAATATAAGGACTAACTCCTAAACCAAAGATAGAGAAACTTCTAAGTCCATTACCACTCATTAAATTGAATATTTCTAAAAATCCTAATTCACTAGTGATATAAGTAGCCCAAGGAATAGTAATACCTGTTCCTAAAGCAAAGAAACCTAAACAAAATAAGGTAAAATAAATTCTTTTTCTTAAGTCTTTATTGGACTTACTAAATATTTTGGCAATTCCTTTAAACATTCTAAATCACCTCGGCTTTACCGCCAGCTTTTTCTATTTTGGTAACTGCTGCAGATGAAAATCTATGAGCCTTAACTGTTAATTTCTTTGTTAATTCTCCATTAGCAAGTACTTTAATTCCACTTAATTGTTTTTTAACAATTCCTCGTTCTTTTAGTACTTCTGGCGTAACTGCATCTCCATCATTAAAATATCTTTCTAAAGTACTTAAATTAATAGTCGCATATTTAACTTCAAATTGAGCATTATTAAATCCTCTTTTTGGAATTCTTCTATAAATTGGTGTTTGACCACCTTGGAACCAAGGACTAATACTTGCACCACTTCTTGATTTTTGACCATTTTCTCCACGTGTTGAAGTTTTACCCATACCACTTCCCGGTCCACGTCCTACTCTTTTACGAGCTTTCATTTCATTTGATTTTGGTAATGATTCTAACTTCATATTATAATTCCTCCACGTTTTTGCCACGTAATGCGGCTACTTTAGCTGGACTCTTTTGAGATTTTAAAGCTTCAAGTGTCGCTTTGGCTACATTAATTTTAGTATTAGATCCAAGTGATTTAGAAACAATATCTTTAACTCCAGCTAGCTCTAGAACTGCCCGGGCAGCTCCACCAGCAATAACTCCTGTACCTTTTTTAGCAGGTTTAATCATAACAACTGCTCTACCAACTTTGCTAGTTGCTTCATGAGGAATAGTTCTGTTATCAATAAGGGCTACTTTTGTAACATTTTTATTGGCGGCTTGTAAAGCTTTCTTAATTGCTTCTGGCACTTCATTAGCTTTACCATTACCAATACCAACTAAACCTTTGCGATTTCCTACTACTACAGTCGCGGAAAATCTAAAGTGTCTACCACCTTTAGTAACTTTTGTTACTCTACCAATAGATATAACTTTTTCTTCTAATAAATTCTTTTTAGGTTCTATATTTTTCTTTGGCATATCTTGTCCTCCCACTCTAGAATTTTAAACCATTTTCTCGTGCTGCTTCCGCTAAAGCTTCAACACGTCCATGGTATAAATAACCGCCTCTATCAAATACAACGGTATTTATTTTCTTTTCCTTACATTTTTTAGCAATATCAGCACCTACAGCTTGAGCTGCTTCAATATTACCACCATTTTTAATTTTAAGTTCAGCAGTTGATGAACTAACTAAAGTTTTTCCAGTCTCATCATCAATAACTTGAACATAAATGCCCTTATTGGAACGAAATACATTAAGTCTTGGGATTTCTTTAGTTCCACTAACTTTTTCCCTAACTCGAATATGACGTCTCTTACGAGCAACCGTTTTAGCTTCTTTTTTAATCATTTTATTCGACCTTCCTAACCTTATTTAGCTGCTTTCTTACCTTCTTTACGACGTACATATTCGCCTTTATATCTAATACCTTTACCTTTATAAGGTTCTGGTTCTCTTACTTTACGAATATTAGCCGCAAATTCTGCAACTTTTTGTTTATCAATTCCACTAATTGTAATTTCTGTATTACTAACTTGTTCTACTTTCATCTCCGCTGGAACATTAATTACGACAGGATGAGAAAAACCAGCGCTGATATTAATCTTATTTCCACTAACTTGGAAACGATAACCAACACCAACTGCTTCAAGTCCTTTACTAAATCCCTCGCTTACGCCAATAACCATGTTATTGATTAAAGCATTCATTGTTCCGGCACAAACATTAGCTTCTGGTGTACTATTTTTAGCTTTTGTTTCTAGTGTTTGATCAGTTATAACTACATCAACTAAATTATTAATATTTTGTGTTAAAGTACCTTTAGGACCTTTAACAGTTAAAACATTATTTTCAAGTCCTACACTAACACCATTAGGTATAGCGATTTTTCTATTACCAATTCTACTCATAGTATTTCCTTACCAAATATAGGCAAGTACTTCGCCTCCTAATCCTGCTTCTCTTGCTTCTTTATCAGTCATTAAACCTTTAGAAGTAGAAATAATTGCAATTCCAAGTCCATTTAAAACCCGAGGAATTTCTTCAGCTTTAGCATAAACTCTTAAACCAGATTTACTAATTCTTTTAAGACCAGTAATAACTCTTTCTTTCTTTTCACCATATTTCAAAGTTAAAGTAAGTTTATTACCTGTAATAGCTTCTTCATTTTCATAATCAGCTATATACCCTTCTCTTTTAAGAATTTCGGCAATTCCTAGAGTCATTTTTGTTCCAATAACTTCAACTTTTTCATATTTCATTTGATTTGCATTACGAATTCTTGTAAGCATATCAGCAATTTTATCTTGAACCATTTAAATTCCTCCTTCCTTACCAACTTGATTTCTTAACGCCCGGAATTTTGCCTTCATTTGCTAGTTCTCTAAAGCAAATACGACAAATTCCAAATTTACGCATTACGCCATGAGGTCTACCGCATCTTTCACATCTAGTGTAAGCACGAACTTTAAACTTTGGTGTTCTTTTATTTTTAATAATCATACTTTTCTTTGCCATAGTTACCTCCTAATTTCTAAAAGGCATTCCAAATGCCTTTAATAAAGCAAATGCTTCTTCATTTGTTTTAGCTGTTGTTACAAATACGATGTCCATACCTCTAACTTTAAGTACATTATCATACTCAATTTCTGGGAAAATTAATTGTTCTTTAATACCTAAAGTATAATTACCTTTTCCATCAAAAGCGGTTTTAGAAACTCCTCTAAAATCTCTAACTCGTGGAAGAGATACTCTAATTAATTTTTCCATAAAATTATACATAGCTTCTCCTCTTAAAGTTACTTTAACCCCGATTGCTTGTCCTTCCCGAACTTTAAATCCGGCAATAGATTTTCTAGCTTTTGTAACCACTGCTTTTTGACCTGTAATAATTTCTAGATCATTTTTAGCTGCATCGATAAATTTATGATCATGAGATCCATCTCCACAACCAATATTTATTACTATTTTTTCTAATCTTGGTACTTGCATAACGCTTGAATATTTAAATTCATCTTTTAAACTTTTAACGATTTTTTCATCGTAAATTTTCTTATAATTACTCATAAATATTCACCTACTTACTTTTACTTTCTTTTTTAGTTTTTGTTGTAGCTTTTTTAACTTCTTTTACTTCAGTTTTTTTAACATTTGATACGTGAATAGGTGCTTCAATATCGAATATTCCACCTTTATCATTTTGATTATTTGGTTTAACGTGTTTCTTTACTATATTAATTCCCTCGACAACAACTTTGTTTTCATTCTTTAAAGTTTTAATAACTTTTCCGCTTTTACCTTTATCTTTACCAGCAATAACGATTACTTCGTCGCCAACTTTAATTTTCATCATATAAAGCCTCCTAAATAACTTCTTTAGCTAAAGATACGATCTTCATATAATCATGATCTCTAAGCTCTCTTGCCACAGGTCCTAAAACTCTAGTACCCATTGGAGTTTTATCATCTTTAATTAAAACACAAGCATTGTCATCAAATTTAATATAACTTCCATCATTTCTTTTAATACCTTGAGTAGTTCTAACAATAACTGCTTTAACAACTTTACCTTTTTTCATATTAGAATTAGGTATAGCTTTTTTAACAGTACCTACAACTACATCTCCGATATTTCCATATTTAACTTTAGATCCGCCCATAACTCTTATTACTAGTAACTCCCGAGCTCCAGTATTATCGGCAACTTTTAATATTGTTTCTTGTTGAACCATTTTAATACCTCCTATAGGATTACAGCTTTAGAAACGATTTCTACAAGTTCATATCTTTTTGTTTTAGAAAGTGGTCTTGTAGCTCTAATTCTTACTGTATCTCCAACTCCCGCTTCGTTTTTTTCATCATGAGCAGTGTATTTTTTAGAATATTTAACACGTTTACCATATAATGGATGAGTTTTATAAGTTTCAACTAAAACAGAAATAGTTTTATCATTAGTATTACTTACGACTCTTCCGACTAATTCTTGTTTTCTATTCTCCATCATGAGCCTCCTTAAGTTCTCTTTCACGCATAACTGTTTTCATTCTTGCTACATCTTTTCGAAGTTCATTAATTTTTGAAGGCTTCTCTAAAGTACCAGTAGCTTGTTTTATTCTTAAATTAAATAATTCTTTTTTAGCATTTATAATTTTGCCTTCTAATTCTTTATTTGAAAGTTCTCTTATATCTTTAATTTTCAAGAGATTCACCTTCCTTTACCTCTTTTTTTACAAATTTAGTTTTAATTGGAAGTTTATAACTAGCAAGTCTTAAAGCTTCACGAGCTGTTGCTTCATCAACATTCCCAATTTCAAACATAATTTTGCCTTCTTTTACAACCGCTACCCAATCTTCAACGTTACCTTTTCCTGTACCTTGACGAGTTTCAAGAGGTTTTTTCGTAATGGCTAAATGAGGGAAAATATTAATCCAAACTCTACCACCACGTTTCATATAACGTGTCATTGCGATACGAGCAGCTTCTATTTGTCGAGCGGAAATCCATGCTCCTTGTTTTGCTTGAAGACCATATTCTCCAAAATGAAGTTCGGTATTTCCTCTAGCATGACCATCATAAGTAAGTCTATGTGGTTTTCTATATTTCGTCTTCTTTGGCATTAACATGAGCTTCATCTCCTCTCGTCATCTTTTTAGCTGGCAGAATTTCATCTTTATAAATCCAAACTTTAACTCCTATTTTTCCATAAGTAGTATCAGCTTCCGCGATTGCATAATCAACATCCGCCCGGATTGTATGAAGAGGAACTGTACCTTCAGTATAACCCTCAGTACGAGCCATTTCTGCTCCACCTAATCTTCCAGATACGCTAGTTTTAATACCTTTAGCTCCTGCTTTCATCGTATTTCTAATTGCTCTTTTTTGTGCACTTCTAAATGGTGCTCTTGCTTCAATTTGTGAAGCAATTGATTGAGCTACTAATTTCGCATTTAAATCTGGATTTTTTACTTCAACAATGTTTACATAAACATCTTCATTAACTAATTTTTTAATATCTTTCCGAAGTTTTTCGATGTCTTCTCCGCCTTTACCAATAATAACACCAGGTTTAGCAGTATTAATTGTTACATCAATTCTATTCTTCTTTCGATCAATTACGATACTAGCTACGGCTGCATCTTTTAATTTAGCTTCAAGATATTCTCTTATTTTAATATCTTTATTTAAAGTTGTCGCATAATCTTTATCTTGATACCATTTAGACTCCCAATCTTTATTAATTCCAAGTCTGAAACCTATCGGATTAACTTTTTGTCCCATTATGCTTCCTCCTTAACTTTACCATCACTAACTTTAATAGTTATATGACTTGTTCTTTTGTCTCTTCTATCGACATTTCCACGACTAGCAAATTTAATTCTTTTATAAACTTGTCCGGGATTAATATAACATTCACTAATTCTTAAATCTTCTTCATGAGCACCATTATTATTAACGGCATTTGCTACTGCACTATTTAAAACTTTAAGAATTAGACGCGCGGCTTTAGTATTTGTATTCTCTAAAATAGCTTGCGCTGTTGCTACATCTTTTCCTCGTACTAAATCTAAAGTCATTCTTGCTTTTCTAGGGGCAATCATAGCTCCCTTATGTATTGCATAAGCTTCCATTTATTTACCTCCTACTTTTGTCCTGCGTGTCCACCAAACTTACGAGTTAATGAAAATTCTCCAAGTTTGTGTCCGACCATATCTTCTGTTATATAAACTGGTATAAATTCTTTACCATTATGAACAGCTACTGTATGTCCTACAAAATCAGGGTAAATAGTTGAACGCCGTGACCAAGTCTTAATAACTTCTTTTTTGCCAGTCTTATTTAATTCTTGAACCTTTTTAAGTAATCTATCAAATACATAAGGTCCTTTCTTTAAACTTCTTGCCATTTTACTCACCTATTTGTTCTTTCTACTAACAATTAACTTGCTAGAAGCCTTTTTATTTTTTCTTGTCTTATAACCAAGTGCTGGTTTACCCCAAGGTGTCATTGGGCTCTTACGTCCTACTGGAGTACGTCCCTCACCACCACCATGAGGGTGATCATTAGGGTTCATAACTGAACCACGGTTAGTTGGTCTAATTCCCATATGACGTTTACGACCTGCTTTTCCTAAATTAACAAGTTCGTAATCTTCATTACCAACAACTCCAACTGTTGCCATACAAGCACCTAAAACTTTTCTTGTTTCCCCACTTTGTAAACGTAAGATAACATATTTACCATCACGTCCCAAAATTTGCGCACTAGCTCCGGCACTACGAGCCATTTCTGCACCTTTACCAGGTTTAAGTTCAATACAATGAACTACGGTACCAACCGGAATATTTTCTAGTGGTAGAGCATTACCAACTTTAATATCGGCATCACGACCATTTTCGATAATCATGCCAACTTCTAAACCTTTAGGGGCAATTATATATCTTTTTTCTCCATCTAGATAGTTAATTAAAGCTATATTAGCACTTCTATTTGGATCATATTCAATAGTTGCAACTCTACCCGTAACATTAGTTTTATTTCTCTTATAATCAATTAAACGATATTTTCTTTTAGCTCCTCCGCCAATATGACGAACAGTAAGCTTTCCTTGATTATTTCGACCACCAGTTTTAATTTTTGTTTTAGTTAAGCTTTTTGTTGGAGTACTAGTCGTTATTTCTTCATTAACTAAAGCCGTCATTCCTCTACGTCCATTAGTCGTAGGTTTAAAATTTTTAATTGCCATAACTTACTCCTCCTATAACTCAATTTTAGAGTCTTTAGCTAAGGTAACAATAGCTTTTTTATAAGTCTTTGTCATACCTGTATATCTTCCAACTCTTCTTTTCTTACTTTTAGTATTTAATGTATTTACACTTACAACTTTAACTCCAAAAGCTTTTTCAATTGCTTTCTTAATTTGAGTTTTTGTTGCTGTATCTGCTACTTTAAATGTATATACATTCTCATTTTGCATCTTATATGCACTTTTTTCGGTAATAACTGGTGAATAAATAATATCTGTATAATCTTTCATTATTTAAGCACCTCCTCGATATCTTTAACTGCTTCTTCAGTAATTACAAGTACATCACTATTAACAATATCTAAAGCATTTATTTCATTACTCATAATTTGATAAGCATAACCTAAATTTCTTGTAGCCATATATAAATTTTCATTATCACCTTTAGTTACAAATAATACTTTACCCTCAAGTTTTAAATCTTTAATTAAATTCTTAACATCTTTAGTCTTTAAACTATTAAGAGTTAAACTATCTAATACTACTAATTCTTTATCTTGAGCTTTATGACTTAAAGCACTTTTTAAAGCTAAAGCTCTTTCTTTTTTATTAATATCAAATGTATAAGAACGAGGTTCTATCGCATGAACCATACCGCCGCCTCTCCATTGTGGAGCACGTGTACTTCCTTGACGAGCACGACCTGTACCTTTTTGTTTCCAAGGTTTTCTTCCTCCGCCAGAAACTTCTCCACGATTTTTCGCTTTAGCCGTTCCTTGACGAGTCGCATCAAGTTGTAATCTTATCATTTTCTTTAAAACTAAATCATTAGCTTCAATATTCCAAACACTGTCTTTTAATGTTAAATCTTTAACTTCTTCGCCAGCTATGTTTTTAACTTTTACTTTCATTTTTCGAATTCCTTTCTAGAAAACTAATTGTTTTCTCCTGGATTTTCCTCAACTACTTCTGTAGTGTCTTCTTGTTCTTCATTAGTATTTGCATCAGTTTCTTCAACTGGAGTTTCTGTAACTTCTTCTGTTACTGGAGCTTCAGTTTCTACTTCATCTACAACTTCTTCATAAGTTAAAATTTCTTTTGGATTTTTCTTTCTTGAATTTTTAACTGCTGATTTAATTAATACTAATGAATTTTTTGCTCCCGGAATATTACCACTAACTAAAATATAGTTTTCTTTTTCATTTACTTCAATAACTTCCAAATTTTGAATAGTTACTGTTTCTACTCCCATATGTCCAGATAAGTGTTTACCTTTTAAAACTCTCTTTGGAAGCATTGTTCCCATTGAACCTGGTCTTCTATGATACATAGATCCATGAGTTTCAGGTCCTCTTGATTGATTGTAACGTTTAATAACACCAGTAAAACCTTTACCTTTGCTTGTTCCTGTTACATCAATTATTTCTCCTACTTCAAATAGATTTGCGCCAATAGTATCTCCGACATTATAAGTTCCATCATAATCTCTGATTTCTTTTAAGAAGCGCTTAGGAGTTGTGTTTGCTTTTTTTGCTCTTCCCATTTCTGGTTTCGTAGCTCTTTTTTCTTTCTTTTCAAATACGCCTAATTGAATAGCATTATAGCCATCAGACTCAACTGTTTTAACTTGCATTACAGTATTAGGTGCAACTTCTACTACTGTAACAGGAATTAATTTTCCATCTTTAGAAAAAACTTGAGTCATTCCAATCTTACGTCCTAAGATTCCTTTCATTTTTAATCCTCTTTCCTATTATAATTTTATATCAATGTCTACACCACTAGGTAAATCTAAGTGAGTTAAAGCATCAATAGTCTCTTTACTTGGGTTTTTAATATCTACAAGTCTTTTATGAGTCCGCATTTCAAATTGTTCACGGGCATCTTTATATTTATGTACCGCTCTTAAAACAGTATATTTTTGTACTTCTGTTGGAAGTGGTACTGGTCCAGATATCTCCCCACCTGTTCTTTTAACAGTTTCCACAATTTTTAAAGCTGCTGTATCAAGTAATCTATGATCATAAGCTTTTAAATTGATTCTTACTTTTGTATTTGACATTTTTCATGTCCTCCTTTCGCCTATATCTAGTATAGACTTGCATCCGTCCGAATTACCTGATTACGAATTTGTTGGAACAACCAACCCTAGCGTATCAGCAACCTCGCACATCTAAGCCAGTCATACGCAATAGATTATATCAATATATTCTATGAAAATCAAGCCCAAATTTACTTAAAATGTAAAAAAATTTAATTCTCCAAAAAAATGAAGTTGTCGACAAAAAGTGACAATTTTTTCACTTTTTATATGTTAATATGTATTTGTGATGCGAAATGAATGACATAGAATTATATAATGAAATAGGCAAAAATATCAAAAAAGCTCGCCATAATCTAGGAATTACTCAAGAAAAATTAGCCGAGCTTACTAATTATTCCCTATCATTTATAGCTAATATTGAAAGTAATACTTATCAAGCCTTTTCCATAAGTGCTTTAAATAATATATCTAAAGTATTAAATACAAATATGGCTAGTCTTTTACCCAAAGAAAATTATAAACTTAAAGAATTAGCTTTTAAATGTGCTTATTGTTCTTATAATTGTAAAATTCCTCTAGAAGTTAATAATTTATTACAAAATATCAAAGATTTAACCAATAAAAAAATAAGACTTACATGTCCTATTTGTCATAAAAAAATTATTTTTTAATTTTTAATACACTTTCCATTAAAGGTAAAATATCTCCATCTAAAACCTTTAAAGGATCTGTATCTTCATATTTACTTCGATGATCCTTAACTAATTTATAAGGCTCTAATATATAACTTCTAATTTGACTACCAAAATCAATATTACTAATATCACCAGTAATATTTTTTATTTCAGCATTTTTTTGTTCTTCTCTTTGTTGATAAAGTTTATTTTTAAGTATTTCCATGGCTATTTCTTTATTTCTTAACTGACTTCTTTCAGTTTGACAAGTAACTACTGTTTTAGTCGGTAAATGCGTAATTCTTACCGCCGAATTAGAGGTATTAACTGATTGACCTCCCGCCCCACTTGAGTGATATACATCAATTTTTAAATCTTCTTCTTTTATTTGTATATCAATATTTTCATTAAATTCTGGGGTAACATTTACGGAAGCAAAAGAAGTATGTCTTCTTTTATTGGCATCAAAAGGCGAAATTCTCACTAATCTATGCACGCCTTTTTCATTTTTTAAATAACCATAAGCATAATCTCCCGATATATATAAGGTTACACTTTTAATGCCCGCTTCTTCCCCTGCTTGTTCATCTATAATTTTATATGTATAGCCATTCTTATCTAAAAATCTTTCATACATGCGAAGAAGCATACTCGCCCAATCACAAGACTCTGTACCTCCCGCTCCCGGATGAATTTCTAAATAACAATTGTTACCATCATATTTTTCGGTTAATAATGTTTGAATTTCTAACTCATCTATTTGTTCTTTAACCTTTAATATTTCTTCATCTTTTACCTCATCTATGTTAATAAGTTCTAAAAGTAAAGAAATACTACTAACAATATCTTGATAATTATTAATTTCTTTATTTATATTTTTTAATTGTTGATAAGTCTTATTAGCACTGGTTAAATCATTCCAAAAATCTGGTTTATTAACCAATTTTTCTAGATTTTCTTTTTCCTCTTGCTTTTTAGAGATGTCAAAGAGACCTCCCAATATCTTCTATTCTTTTCTTTAAATCATTAAGTAAATCTACTTTTTCTTTTTGTTCCATAATTTATCACCCAAAATATTTTTAATTTAATCAATTATAACATATATTCTTCCCTAATGTATCAATTTCTTAATCTAATGTGCGCCTCTTTTTGTAATTTTTCTTTAATTTCTTCTAAATCTATTCCCATATCATAAAGTTCTTCTCCGGTAGTAGTATTAAAAACAAAATAAGAACTATGCATAATTCTTGGTAAAATTATATAGGAATTATCATTTATATTTAATTCTAAATAAGGAATATTATTATTTTCTAAAGATATATTATCTAAAACTTGAAAAAAAGAAGTACCAGCATCAAACTTTAAAACTATAGGTAAATTTTCATTTCTAGCATAATCTTTAGAAAAAGGATCTAAATGAAAATATACGATTACATAAACACATTCATCTTCTAAACTTTCCCACTCTTGAAAACTAAAATCATGCTCTACTTGACCATTTTCTTCATAAGTATTTCCTTTAAAATCAAAAAGAAAATTACTTGTTTTTAACCAATCTCTAACGCCATAAATACCATTGTAATAATATTTTTCGGGAATACCTAATTCATATAATTCTAAATAATCTAAAATAATCTTTGTGGGTACTACTAAAGATTTATCATGACATGTTTTATCTAAATTTAAATAGTTTCTAACTTGATTTATAGTTTTAATATATTTCATCTTCTAAAAATTCCCATTTTTTTCTCAATGTTCGTGAATAATTCTTAAAACTATCATCTAACTCCATAGTCCCATAATCATGGGTAGCTTCCACAAATTGTTTATTATTAGTTAAAAAGGTCTCCCATTTTTCTGGTTCACATACTATTTTAATTGATATATCTTTATTAATTCTCGAACCTAATAGATCATTTATTGCTTTAGTTGAAAATATTGCTATATCATCTTTCTTATCAAATAAAAAAGTTATGTGATTTGGATTATTAATAGCTTTTTTAAATAATTCGACAAATCTTTCTATATTTATAAATATAACTGGCATATCTTGTATATCTTTTTCTATACCATATTCTAAATAATTTAAATAATAATCATAAAAATAATTTAAGGAATACTCTATAAATCTTTTTAAATCCCCCATAGATTTAATATCGCTATCTCTTTTTATTTTGCTCATATTAATATAATCAAAAATTTCTTTAAACCGTTTATCTATCAAAGGATTATTATCATCTATTTGCATAATCAAACTATTAATCATCATAAGGGTTAAATAATTTTCGGCAATTATAGCTAATTTGTTAGTATCTAAATCTTTACTAACATTCATTTTCGAAAGTCCTATATTCTCTAAATATATAACTATAGGCTCTTTACTATCTATTTTAATTCCATGTAAATTAGCTATATTTTTAAGAAATTTAGTTCTTTCATTATTATTATAACTACGTATAATACTGATTAGTAAATTGGTGAAGTTGCAAATCATTAATTTATTAGTATAATAATTTTACTCATTTTTATAAAAGTGAGTAAAATTAATGCGATTGAGTTT
>CANQXQ010000021.1 GCA_947627845.1 uncultured Bacilli bacterium
GTTTATTAATATAAATATTACTGCACATAATATAAAACCTACTACTATATACTTAAACTTATTATTACTGGTTTCTAGCTTTTCTATTTTCATTTTTCTTCCCTATTCTATCATTCATATAAATTTTCTAGCTTATATTTTTATTATATATTCTCCTATACTCAAAGTCAAGAAAAATATCGCTATTTTCTCGTTTTTATTTTTTAAAATACTTTATATGAGAAAATTATTTTAGGTGATTATCAATGATATATAGCGAAAAATTAAAGGAAATAAGAGAAAATTCCAATATAACCCAACGTGCTATATCGACTATGTTAAATCTTGACATTGATGTTTATGGACAATATGAAAGAGAATATTATATTATGCCTATAAAACATTTAATAAGTGTTGCTAATTATTTTAATGTATCTTTAGATTATATATTTGGTTTTACTAAAGAAAAAAGTTATAAAAATATTAAAAATATAAATAATCTTGAAGCTGGGAAAAGATTAAAAGAATTTAGAAAAGAAAATAAATTAACACAAAATGATTTAAAAAATATGCTTAATACAACTCAATCAGTTATATCTGATTATGAACGCGGAAGAATGCTTATTAATACATTATATTTATATGATATATGCAAAAAATATCATGTTTCTGCGGATTATTTGCTTGGAAGAATAGACAAATAAAAAGATGCCTAAGCATCAATTATTTCATCATCTTTAATTTATCATTAGCTAAATCCATAGCATTATTTACTAATTTAGCTGTTTTATTTTTAGTTTTTTTATCATTTAAAGCATAAGCCATCATTCCAGCGCCTAAAGCCATAGCTAGAATACTACATGTCATCATTTTTTTCATACTTTCCACCTCTAGTTATATTATGGACTAGAATTAAGAAATTTATGCACTAATTTATCTTTTAACATGGTTTTACGAGTACTAGCATAATCATTATTTACAGCCATTAGAAAAGCATTTATTTCGCCAATTATTACCAAACTTTTTTTAGCCCGTGATACGCCAGTGTAAATAAGTTTATTATAAAGCATTTTATAATAATTTTTAGATATAGGTAAAATTACATGAGGAAATTCACTACCTTGGCTTTTATGAATAGTAATGGCATAAGCATGTTTTATTTCATACATATCTTCTTTAGTATATTCTACTTTATTACCCTCAAAATCAATGATAATAGTATCTTTTTTACCCCCTTTTTTATTAATTTTATAAATATAACCAATATCACCATTAAAAACATTACAATCAGGATTATTTTGAAGTTGTAATACTTTATCATGTTCGCGATAAGTTATTTCCCCGATAGTTAATTCTTCTTTATTAGTGGCGGGAGGATTAAATAATTCTTGTAAGATAATATTTAAATTATCAATGCCATTTTCCCCTTTATACATAGGAGCAAGGATTTGAATATCATTTTCATTTAAGCCTTTAGCTTTACTCATTAGACATATTTTTTTAATCATATCTTTAATAAGACGACTTTCAACACTTAAGAAATTATAATCATCTTTTTGGGTGGTAAAATCTTCGGCAAGATCTTTTTTCTTGATTTCTAAAGCTAAATAAGGAATATAAGAATTAGCACTTTGACGATAGATTTTTTCTAAAGGACAAAAAGTAAATAATTCACTTTCAATTAAATCATTTAAAACTAAACCAGGTCCCACGGAGGGAAGTTGAAATACATCCCCCACCATAATTAACTGGACATTACTTTTAATTCCTTTTAATAAAGCATCAAATAAGTTAATATCTATCATACTCATTTCATCTACAATTATAAGATTTTCTTCAGATTTATGATTTTCGTTAATACCAAAGTTATTAGTGTCTTTATTCCATTTTAAATAACGATGAATAGTCATGGCTGGCATACCCGTTGCTAGAGACATTTTTTTACTAGCTCTTCCGGTGGGTGCTAAAAGCGCAATATTAGCTAAAGCTTCCATGGGAGAATAATTATGAAGCTTAATATATAATTTAACTATAGCATTAATAATAGTTGTTTTACCCGTGCCAGGACCTCCAGAAATAATAGTAATTTTATTTTCTAATGCTCTTCTAATAGCGTTTTTTTGATCAATATTATAATTAACTTGTTCTTCTTGTTCTAATAAAGATATTTCAGTATCAAAATCATAAAATGGAGTGGTATTATCATTTTGCATTTTATATAAATTATCAGTGATATTTTCTTCGGCTTCATAAAATTCCGTTAAATAATAAAGATTATTTAAAGCCACAACTTTATTTTCGGTTTCTAAAGTATAAATTATATTATCAAAATTATCTTCGTTTAAAATTAAGTTAAATTCTTTATTTAAAGCATCTTTTATTTCTTCTTTAAGATAATAAGTATCACCTGTTGTATTACTTAAACGTCTCATGGTTTCAATAAGACAAGCTTTAAGGCGAATTTCATCTTCTTCAGAATGATTTTTCCGATAAATGTTATCTATTTTATTAAAATCTAGAATTTCCGTTAAAATATACAGATTAGACTCAATGATATATTTAGTACCACCTTGATATTTTTTATATATTCTAGTAGCTTCTGGTATTGTAAAACCTAATTCTTTTAATTTAATTAAAGAGTCATCGGCATCCGAATATTCTAAAATTGAATTACGAATAGTTGTTGCTTTAGCAAGAGTTAACCCAGGAATAGTTAAAAGGACTTGTTCATCATTTTTAATTTTAGTTATGGCATCTACTCCGAGGGTTTTAACGATTTTTTCGGCAGTTTTAGCGCCACATCCTTTAATTAAAGAACTACTTAAAAATTCAATTACAGCATCTTCTGAGGTTAATTCTTCTTTTTCATAACTATCAACTTTAAATTGAAAACCAAAACGTTCATGTTTTAGTGGTTCCCCTTTTAAAATATAGCTTTCTTCAGTATTAATATCTAAAAAACTTCCGGTAATAGTGACAGTTTTATTAAGATACTCTTCCATTTTCTTATCATTAGTTTCTTTTACCCGAAAAACAGCGACCACAAAGCCACTTTCTTTATTTTGATAAATAATATTCCGAATTTTACCTTTGATGTATTTCATTATTGCTCCTTATTAACGATGAGGTTGTTCTTCAAGATAGGGTTTTAAATCTATAATATTAGAATTAGTTTCGATATTTGGTTCAACAGCATTTTCTTGGGCTTTTTTATTAGTGATATAAAAATATTGGAAATTTTCCGAATTTAAAGCCGGATTTAACTCTAAAAAATACCCATCTTCATCTTTTTTTAAGTCAAAATACTCACCATGAATATTTAGAAAACCTGTTTGATCTTTATTTAAATAATAAATATTATTTTCTTTACCAATTACAAATACGCGACCTAAATGATCATAATATAACTCAAATAATGATGATTGATTTAAAAAACGTAATTTTATTTTCGCATAAATATCATTTACTAATTCAGCTAAACTTTTTTTACTTAAAAGATAATGGGTAAAGTTTTTAAAGTTTTCGGTAAATACTGTCCCGCTTAATTGATATTCATTATCATTTTCCTGGACTTTACCAGTAATATTAATAGTTTTAGCTTCTTTGGAAGAATTATCAGAGCTAAAGCGCGCGATAACTTTAGTTGGCTCATTGGCCGTTTCAATAACAAAATTTTGGATTGATCCGGTTTTAACTGCCCCTAAAGGAAGTTTATGAGCTTCCTTAACTAAAGTTTTTATATCATTACTAGTTAATATTTGTTTATACATATTATCACCATTATTATTATAAACTTATTTTAGAATTACTGCAAGTTAATACCTCACCATATAATAGACCATCTTTATAAGATGTTATTTTTACGTTATATAAAGTATTTAAATGATAATCACCAGGAAGATAAACTTTTAAATAGTTACTTGTATGACCAGTTAAATAATTATTTTCATATTCTTCTGTTAAAACTAATACTTCTTGATTTAGAAATTTTTCATAATATTGAGCTTCTAATTTATTACTTAATGCAATTAATTGTTTAGCGCGTTCTTTTTTTAGTGAATTATCTACTTGAGGCATAGTCGCCGCGGCCGTGCCATTTCGCATAGAATAAGGAAAGACATGAATTTTAGCAAAATTAAGACTTTCGGCAAATTTTAAACATTCCTCAAAGTCACTATCAGTCTCGTAGGGATGACCCACAATAATATCGGTAGTGATGGCAATATCAGGACGAATAGCTCTTATTTCTTTAATTTTCTCTTCAAAATAGGCTTTATCATATTTACGGTTCATTCGTTTTAAGATTTTCTCACTACCACTTTGAAGAGGTATATGAAGATGATTACATACTTTAGGACAAGTTTTTAAAACTTCCATGAATTTACTATTTAATTCCGTAATTTCAATACTAGATATTCTAATTCGTTCTAAATCTTTAATACTACTAAGTTCTTTAATTAAATCACTTAAATCATGATTTTCGGAATTATATGAACCCGTATGAATACCAGTTAGAACTATTTCTTTATGACCATTTCTAACTAATTCTTGAGCTTCATTGATAACTTTAGAAAAATCTTTACTCCGAATAGAACCTCGAACATAAGGAATTATACAATATGAGCAAAAATTATCACAGCCATCTTGAATTTTAATAAAAGCCCGGGTATGCGTAGCAAAATTAGTAATATGCATATCTTCAAAATCTAGATTGCGATTATCAGTAAAATAACTATATTTAGTATGAGATTTTAAATAGTCATTTAATAGATCAACTATTTTACTTTTATCTTTATTGCCAATTAAAATATCTATATCATAAGCTTGATATTTAGCCGGATTATTTTGAGCACTACAACCACATACGACTAAAATACAATTGGGATTTTCCCTTTTAGTTCGTCTAATTAATTTTAAAGATTTATTATCAGCCTCATTAGTAACACTACAAGTATTAATAATTATTATATCAGGATGTTCTTCACTTAAAATATAATTATTTTTTAATAATTGTTCTCTTATATATTCACTTTCATAGGTATTTACTTTACAACCTAAGGTAATTATTTTAAATTTCATTTTTATTCCCCCGAAATATTATTTAATTAAGTTTTTGTTGCAAAGTTTTTAAAGCTTCTAAAAATGCTTCTTCTTTTTCATAAGAAATAACTGCAACATTAAGATTAGGTTTGACATGAATTTCCCGATTAACTAAATTATCTAGATCAACTTTTTTAACAGTTAAATCATCGCCTATATTTTCTTCTTCACTATAATTGAGTGCAAAATCGTTTTTATGTTTTAATAATTCTTCATAACTGATGATAGCTTTTTCTTCTTGTTCTTCTTCATAGTCATTAAGACTAATTTGATTAGGTTCCGCCTTTTCTAAAGCTTCGGTTATGGCTTTTAAATCATTTACTTCTCTTTCATTTTTAAAATCACTTTGATTTGGTTCAATATTTTTTATTTCTATTTCATTACTATCTTTATTTTCATAAAGGAAATATATTAAGGTAATAATTAAAAGCATTAAAACTAAAACAGCTAGAAAAAAGACAACATCGACAAATGATAAAGTCTTAATAAAACTAATGGTATCATTTAATACATTCATAATCTCACCACACCTTTATTTTAACAAAAAAAGCTTTTAATGAAAAGCCTTAAAATTACATTTACAATAGTTTAACGAACACTTTACGATTATTATTCAATATAGGGAAGATATGGATTATCAATAGTACCATCCCCGGTTACTAAAACCTTACGATTTAAGTTAATTGTTGGTCTTAAATTACGGTTTAATAAGCCAGAAACATTTGATAAAAGTCGTCCTGATGCACTTATCACAAAAGGATTAAAATCATCCGTGGTTGCTTTAGCTAAAGTGGCAGTCCACCAAACATTTTCAATATCACTATTATACAAGTAGTATTTTTTATTATCATCATTAGTATTGGCACCAGCATATAAAGCTTCATCGGCACTTAATAAACCTATTTTACTATTATAAGTAGATCCTAGACAATTAAAAGTTGGAATTTTATCAACAGCAATCCGATTATAAGCATTATATATTTTATTAGTTTCGCCATTATTTAAATTATCAACGCAGAATTTATAAGCCGCAATATAATCATCATAAGCTTGTAAATAAGTTTCATAATAAGTATTTAAAGAACTAACAATACTAGTATTAGCAAAATCTTCAGAGTTTTCAAGGGAAATATGGTAACTAGTTAGTTCAGGGGTGGCTTTATTTAATATTAATTTAACCGTTCCATCACCATTAATCCGAACGATACGCCATAAATTATCAGCAAATAAAACATAATTATCAGTTACATTGCCTCTAAAATAATAAGTTGTACCTAAATCATCAATATCTTTAATTAAACCCTCATACCCGGTAGCTAACTCTTCCCCCACTTTGGTTAGAGTTTCATCATTCACGGGGTTATTTTTAATAAGAGTCATATAGAAATATTCTTTTGAGTCAATCGTCTTTTTAATTTTTAAATTAAAGGAAGTCATTTTATTATTATTTAAAGTTATTTTAAAGTTTTGAGTAGCTCCCTCGGAGATTAAGATATTACTAGCAAGTGTACTAGCATTATTATCTATGGGATTATTTTTAATATTTAAACTAGCTTCAGAACTGGAAAGACTATAATTTACTTGAGATTCATAATTTTTTAAATTATCAATTAAAATTTCATAATAAATATCATTAGTACCATTATTAGTTACCGAAAAATTATAAGTTTTATTAGTATCTATAATTTTACCATCGATATAATTTATAGATAGTTCTCCTACAACTTCGACTTCTGTCTCGGGTCCTAAAACATGATCATAACAAATGTAGGCAATCCCTAGGCCAATACAGCCAACAAGTAGTAAACCAATAAAATATAATATTCTTTTATATCTCTTTCGCATAGGCATACCCCTTATATTTTAAGTATATAAACAATTCCAATAATTGTCAATTTATTAACATTAACTTTACTAAAAAAAGCATCATAAAAGATGCTTATATGTATTTATTAAAAGTTTTAAAAGGTGCCTCATCATCAAGGATTGTGCTACTTAATTCTTTAATTAATTTCTTTTGGGTACTTGACAATCTAGTTGGAATTATCACATCAAATACGACATACATATTGCCGCGACCAATAGAATTAATTCTTTTTACCCCTTTACCTTTTAATTTAACTTTATCATTAGCTTGAGTTCCCGGTTTAACTTCTAATATAACATTTCCGGTAAGAGTTGGGATTTCTTTTTTACAACCTAAAATAGCTTCAGTTAAAGTTAGAGGAACATGCAAATAAATATCTTCATCTTCCCTTTTAAATATTTCGTGCTCTTTAACTTTAAATTCTAAATATATATCACCATTAGGGCCACCATTAGAACCAGCGGAACCTTTACCACTTATGCGAAGCTGGTAGCCAGTGTCAACACCCTCCGGAATAGTTACTTCAATATCTTTTTTAGCACGAATATTACCTAAGCCCCGGCATTTATTACATTCTTCGGCAAAAATACGACCGGTTCCGCCACATCTTGTACAACTAATCTGAGTTTGAAAAACACCAAATAAAGATCTTTGCTCACTTATAATTCGACCTGAGCCACCACATTCCGGACATTTACTTTCTTTAAAGCCACCAGCCCCATGACATTTATCACAAACATCATTTAATTCTAAAGAAATAGTTTTTTTACATCCGAAAATAGCTTCTTCAAAACTTAAGGGAACAGAGACTAAACTGTCTTCGCCTTTACGGGGCCTTTTAGATGATGTTCTAGAGTTACCACCAAAATTAAAGCCTCCGCCAAAGCCACTAAATGAGCCCCCAAATAAATCACTAAAAATATCACTTAAATCAATATCATCCGCGCTAAAGCCACTAAATCCAGCATTACCATTATTAGTGAAAGCTTGATGACCAAATTGATCATATTGTTTTCTTTTAGTAGGATCTGATAAAATAGCATAAGCTTCCCCTACTTCTTTAAACTTTTCTTCATTTCCTGTTTGTTTATTATCAGGATGATATTCTTTAGCTAATTTACGAAAAGCTCGTTTTATTTCTTCATCTGTCGCAGTTTTAGATACACCTAAAACCTCATAATAATCTTTTTTATTCATTACCATCACCTTTTTTATTTAAGGCTATTTAATTCCTTAATTAAATCTTCAAAATAAGCAAATGCTTCATTTAGTGTTTCTGGTTTAGTCATATCAACACCAGCGACTTTTAAAGATTCAATTGGAGTTTTGGTACAGCCTAATTTTAAGAACTCTAAATATTGTTCTTGAGCCTTGTCTTTATGATTTAAAATGTCCATCGCTATTTTAATCGCGGCCGCATAAGCCGTCGCGTATTGATAAACATAGAAATTCATATAGAAATGGGGAATTCTTTCCCATTCATATTTAATTATATCATCAATTACAATATTTTTGCCAAAATATTCTTGATTTAATTTATAATAAATATTACTTAAATCTTCATGGGTTAAAATATTACCTTTTTCGTCTTCTTCGTGAATAATTTTTTCAAATTCGGCGAACATTGTCTGACGATAAATAGTTGCTTTAAAATCACTAATTAAATCATCAATTAAATATTTCTTCTCTTCTTTATTAGATGTATGAGCAATTAAATATTTACTTAATAAAATTTGATTTACTTGACTAGCAACTTCAGCAACAAAAATAGAATAATTATAATCTTGATATTTTTGATATTTACTAGCATAGTAATAATGCATAGCATGACCTAATTCATGAGCTAAAGTAGAAACATTATTTAAAGAGCCATCATAACTTAATAAGACATAAGGATGAACATTATAGGCATTAGTACAATAAGCCCCATTTCTTTTACCATCATTAGAGCAAAAATCAATCCAACGATTATCAAAAGCTTGTTTTAAATCCGTAATATAAGTATCACCTAAAATAGCTAGAGCTTGATATAACAAATCCCTTGCGGCACTTACACTATACTGATGATTTATTTCTTTAGTAATCGGAGCATAAGTATCATATAGATGAAGTGATTTTACATTTAACATTTCTTTTTTTAATTGCCAAAAATCTGATAAAGGTTTAATATTCTTTTTAACCGTTGTAATTAAATTAGTATATATTTCGGTGGGAATATCATTTTGATATAAGGCAGCATGTAAAGAACTTTGATAACCCCGAATATTCGCAATTTTATTAGAGTTTTTGACTTCAGCCATTAATAAGGAAGCATAAGTATTTTTAAAATGGCTATAAGTCGTTAACAGCTTGGTAAAAGCTTGTTTTCTTACGCGACGATTAGTAGATTCGATAAATTTTCGATAACTTTTTTCGGTTAATTCTTCCTTGATATTATCATCATTTTTAATTTGACCAAAAGTCATATCAGCATCGGTTAAAAGCGAATAAACATCATCGGGAGTTTTAAAAACACTAACTAAATTAGATATGAGACTTTCTTCTTTAGCACTTAAAGTGTATTTTTGATATTTAAATAATTCTTTTAAAGTACGAGAATAAGCTTGTAATTCAGGCTTTTCTTGAATATATTTTTCGATTAATTGATAATCTTTTTTAAGTATCTCGGGAGTAATAAATGATGTTGTAGCAACATATTTTTCATATAAGTTATAAGTTTTACCAAACATGGTTTGATAATTAGTATCAGTTGTATCTTGATCATTTTGAATATGAGCATAAACAAAAATTTGCTCTATTCTTTTATTAAAAGAAGTATCAAACTCTAATAATTCTAATAAATTAGTTGCACTATCTAATATATGACCTTTAAATTTAGCATATTTGGCTAGATCTTGTTCTAAAGCTTGATATTCTTCTTCATAAGCTTCTTTACTTGTAAATAAATCTTTAACATTCCATTTTAAGTTCTCGGAATATTCGGCTCTTTTCTTTCCCATTTTTGTCCCTTTCCATAAGATTAAGTTCTAGTTTCCTAGAACTTAATTTTATTTTTCTTCATAATTTGCTTCTTCAACATCATCTTTCTTATCATTAGTTGATGTTTCTTCTGTTTTGGTTGCTTCTTGAGTTTTAGCTGCTTGTTCATAAACTTTAGTAGCTAGACGCATCGCAACTTCATTTAAGCTTTCAGTATTCTTTTTAATCTCATCAGTATCAGTGCCCTCAAGAGATTTCTTTAAAGTTTCGATTTTTTCTTCCGCTTCAGTTTTATCTTTTTCGTCAACTTTATCGCCTAAATCTTTTAAAGCTTTTTCTGTAGCAAAAATCATACTATCAGCTTCATTACGAACTTCAGCTTCCGCTTTCCGTTTTTCGTCCGCTTCTTTATTAGCTTCGGCTTCTTTCATCATCTTATCTATTTCTTCTTCAGTTAAATTAGTTGACGAAGTAATAGTAATTGATTGTTCTTTATTAGTTCCCAAATCTTTAGCTGTTACATTAACAATACCATTGGCATCAATATCAAATTTAACTTCAATTTGAGGAACACCACGAGGTGCTGGAGGTATATTCGTAAGTTGGAAGTTACCTAAAGTTTTATTATCATAAGCCATTGGTCTTTCACCTTGTAAGACATGAATATCAACAGCTGGTTGATTATCGGCGGCCGTAGAGAATACTTGGGATTTACTAGTTGGAATAGTTGTATTTCTTGGAATTAAAACTGTCATAACATTTCCTAAAGTTTCAAGTCCTAAAGAAAGTGGGGTTACATCAAGTAAGACAATATCTTCAACTTCACCAGTTAAAACTCCACCTTGAATAGCGGCACCCATGGCTACTACTTCATCGGGGTTAACACTCTTATTTGGTTCTTGACCTAATTCTTTTTTAACTAATTCTTGAATATATGGAATACGAGTTGAACCACCAACTAAAATAACTTTATCAATATCTTTGGCAGTTAATTTGGCATCGCTTAAAGCTTTATGAACTGGTTCAAGAGTAGAATCAAATAAATCACGGTTTAAGTCTTCAAATTTAGCTTTAGATAAAGTTGTTTCGAAATGAAGTGGACCCTCATCATTTTGAGCGATAAATGGTAAACTAATAGAGGCATTAGTCATACCAGATAAATCTTTTTTAGCTTTTTCGGCAGCATCTTTAATTCGTTGCATAGCCATTTTATCTTTTGATAAATCTATGCCATTTTCTTTTTTGAATTCTTCAACTAAATAGTCCATAATTCTTTTATCAAAGTCATCGCCACCTAAACGATTATTACCGGCCGTAGCTTTAACTTCAAAGACACCATCACCTAATTCAAGAATGGAAACATCGAATGTTCCTCCACCTAAATCATATACTAAAATTGTTTGAAGTTTATCTTGTTTATCAAGACCATAAGCTAAAGCGGCCGCGGTTGGTTCATTTATAATTCTTTCAACTTCTAAACCGGCAATTTTACCAGCATTTTTAGTTGCTTGTCTTTCCGCATCATTAAAGTAAGCGGGAACAGTAATAACTGCTTTAGTTACTTTTTCGCCTAAATAACTTTCAGCATCTTTCTTTAATTTAGCTAATATTTTAGCACTAATTTCTTCGGGAGTATATTTTTTACCATTAGCTTCAACTTTTTCACTTGTTCCCATTTTTCTTTTAATAGATGAAATGGTATTTTTAGCATTTGTTACAGCTTGGTTACGAGCTATTTGCCCAACCATTTCTTCTTCACCTTTAAAGGCTACAACTGAGGGAGTTGTTCTTGCTCCTTCACTATTAGGGATTACTTTAGGTTCCCCACCCTCTAATACAGCGACACAACTATTAGTTGTACCTAAATCTATACCTATTATTTTTGCCATTTTTAATCATTCCTTTCATTTACTTTGACCATGGCTGGTCTAATTAATTTATCATTATACATATAGCCCTTTTGCAGACACTCAAGAACTATATTATTTTCTTTTTCTTTATTTTCTTCGGTTAAGACAGCATGCATAATATTAGGATCAAATTCTTTATCTATTACTTCTATTTCTTTAACACCTTTAGCTTCCAAAATAGATACTAAATTATCATAAATCATTTTAAAACCTGATAGATATTTTTCAGCACCCTCTATTTTGGTATTCATCGCTCTTTCAAAATTATCAAGAACTGGTAATATTTTTTCAATTAAATCAAAACCCTCATATTTATAGAAATTAGCCATATCTAATTCATAACGGCGTTTCATGTTTTGCATTTCCGCGGTTATGCGTAAAACTTTTTCTTTTAAATCTAAATTGGCTATTCGCAACTGTTCTTTTTCTTTATCAATTTTTTTGCATTTTTCTTTGATTTTTTTAGTTGCTTTTTCTTCTTTAGTTTCGCTAGTGTTATTAATAGAAGTTTCGTTTATTTCTTCAGTGTTTGCTTCTTTTTTGATTTCATTTTCTTCGTTTTTAATATTATCGTCCATTTATTCACCTTTTTCTTCTAACCATTTATTTAAAATATTTAATATTCCGACCACGCGATCATATTCCATCCTTTTGGGGCCTACAATCGCGATGGTTCCTTTTTCTCCCCCTAAAGAATAGTTGGTTTTGATGATCGTAACATTGTCATCAAATTCAGTTTCTTTACCAATATAAATGCTAATATTTTTCGAATCATCAGTTTTCTCAATTTTACGAATAGCTTCTTCATCTTCTAGTTTCGCAACTAATTTTTTGATTTCAGTCGAGTCATTATATTCAGGTTGCTCTAGCATTTTCGCTTTACCGACAACATGAAAGTTTTCTTTGGAGGTAACAAAATCATTGAAAGCATTATAGAATATATCATATATTGTTTCATATTGCTTTATTTGTTGAGAAATTATCGGTTTAATTTCAAATTCTAATCTTTCCGCGATTTCCGCGATTGGAGTACCTATTAACATTTTATTAATAATTTCGCTAGTTTTGATTACTTCCGCAAGATTAATATTTTCTGAAATCGTAAATTGTTTATTTTTTACTATTCCTTTATCAGTACAAACTAATGCAACAATATGTTCTTCATCAAGAGGAATAATTGATATTTGCCTTAAAACATTCTCCACGGAGGCTTTACCTAAAGCTATACTTGTATAATTGGTTATATCACTAATAATTTCTAAACATTTTTCAATGGCATCACTCACCACTAAATTTTTATTAGAAAAAATAGTTTGTAATTTAAGCATATCTTCACCAGTTAGTTCTTTAGGTTCCATTAGATTTTCAACGTAATATTTATAACCGGCTTCACTAGGAATACGACCACTAGATATATGGTTCTTTTCTAATAAGCCTAATTTTTCTAACGCGGCCATTTCATTTCTAATAGTCGCACTAGAACAATTAAATTTATCGCATAAATGCTTTGAACCAATTGGTCTTGCTTCTTTAATATAGCCCTCGACTATTTCCTTTAAGATGTTTCTCTGTCTTTCGTCCATGTCATCACCTTTATTAGCACTATCAAATCTTTAGTGCTAATATCATTATAATATTATGCTTAGCACTTGTCAATATATAACTGCTAATTTTTTTAAAAGAAAAAATAGTTAAGGTCTTTTAACTATTTTATATTATTTTTTTAAGGACTAAAAATGTTTTTTCGGTTAAATTATAAATAAATCTTAAGCTAAAATGACTCTTTTAATTTATTTCTTTTTCTTAATTCCCTGATAACCAAGATTAAAGTTCTCTTTGCTTATTCTAAGCTAATAATAATTTATTAAAAGTATCTAATATAATATCTAAATCTTCAGAATAAGTTTTTGGTTTTAAAAGATATGTTCTTATTATTTTTTCCCAATTATCAAAGTAAAAATTAATAATATCAAATAGTTACTTAAAAATTGGAAATTCTTGTTCTTTAATGTTATTTTGTTTTTTATAAATTTTAAAATACGACTGGTTAAATTAATACTATTTTTCTTACAATATTCTAAAAGATTATATAAGTTTTCATAGTCCATTGTAATCCCTCTTTTTGCCGCATATTATAACATAATTGTTATTTTTGTCAAATATAATTTAATATGAGCATTGGTGTTAAATTAAAAAGACTTAAAAATGAAGATTTGATTTGGGTAATTTATTTTTTTATCGTTATTGGGGCTTTAATGTCAAATAATTATGAAAAAAATTATTTACTTACGGGTAATAGTTCTAATCAAAAAAAATTTAAAGTTTTAAATATTACCATCTTTTGTGTAGCTTTTTTTATTTATTTATATTTTGTTTTAATAAATTATGAAGATATTGAAACTTTAAAAAAAGATGCCACAAGAAAAGAAGTACTTAATGCCCATATTGGACTTATTTCAGCACTTCTATTTCTAGTCGCGGGAGCTTTAGCTTTAGTGGGAGAAATCAATCGAGGAGGTCCCGACGAAGATATTGGATTTATTTAA
>CANQXQ010000022.1 GCA_947627845.1 uncultured Bacilli bacterium
CCATTTTCTAAAATTAGTAGCTATTTTAGATTTAATACGATATCCTAAAGAAATAATCATATCTAAATTATAAAATGAAATTTCTCGTGATACCTCTCTATTTCCCTCTTTTCGAACTTGTCGGAAATTCTGACATGTTGAAATTTTATCTAATTCTCCCTCTAAATATATATTATTTATATGTTCAACAATATTTGTTCTTGAAGTTTTAAAAAGCAATGCCATTTGTTGTTGAGATAACCAAACAGTTTCATTTTCCAATTTTACATCAATTTTAGTTTCTCCATCTTCTGATTGATAAATAATTATATTATTAGAATCATCTTTGTTCTCCATTTATACACCTCCTTAAATTTAAAAGATGTCAACCATTTATAATATCGCGACATCCTTTATTTTACGTAATTTTTTATCACTTTTTTGATTTTTGGTTGACAAATTTAAATTAGATTAAATTTTTTATTAATTAAAATCTTCTAAATTACTTTATTTATCTCATTTCCCACAACAATTTTTATATTTCTTTCCGCTACCACAAGGACATGGATCATTTCTTCCTATTTTATTAACTCTTTTAGGTGTAGCTTTTTCTTTTTCTTTACCATCATTTGCATGTCCCTCTAAAGTTTGTTTGCGTTCAATATTTTGTCTAATTTCTGCATTAAGTAAGAATGTAGCTATTTGTTTATCAATTCTTTGTAAAAATTGTTCAAATAATTCAAAGCCCTCCATTGTATAAGCTTGAACTGGATTAACTTGGCCATAACCTCGAAGTCCAATTCCTTCTTTTAAATGTTCCATTGCACTCATATGTTCAACCCAGTTAGAATCAATTACTCGAAGCGTAATAGCCTTTTCAAAATCATCCTTAACTGGTACATCTTTAACTTTTTCTTCATAATCTTTAATTACTAAATCAGTTATATACTTAACCGTCTCATCATCAGTTAAATCTTTAATATCTACAAATTTTAAAGAATTATTTTTTAAATAATTATTATTAACAAATTCTACAATTTCATCTTTATCAGATTCTGTTAAATAATCTTCGGGAGCTAAATGAGCTTCACATAAATCGGCAATTGTATTTTTAAAAGTCTCAAGTACTCTCTCATGAATAGAGTCCATATCTAAAACTTCATTTCGTCTTGCATAAATAATTTCTCTTTGTTCATTTAAGACATTATCATAATCAAGTAAACTTTTTCTTATATCGTAGTTATTGCCCTCTACTTTCTTTTGGGCCGCTTCCACTTGTTTAGTAAAAGTTTTACTTCTAATTGCTTGATCATCCATGCCTAAACTTTGAAGCATACTTTTAATTCTATCTCCTCCAAAGCGACGCATTAAATCATCATCGAAAGAAACAAAGAATTGACTCATTCCGGGATCTCCTTGACGACCAGAACGCCCCCGAAGTTGGTTATCAATTCTCCGTGATTCATGTCTTTCTGTTCCAATTACACATAAACCACCAAGTTCTTTAACTCCTTCTCCTAGTTTAATATCAGTACCACGACCAGCCATATTAGTTGCTAAAGTTATGGCTCCTTTTTCTCCAGCTTTGGCAATAATTTCTGCTTCTCTTGCATGGTTCTTGGCATTTAATACTTCATGAGGTAATCCAGCATTTTTTAAAAGACCACTTAAATATTCATTAGCTTCGACACTGATTGTTCCAATTAATATTGGTTGGCCAGTTTGATGAATTTCTTTAACTGTATTTATAATAGCTTTATATTTAGCTTTACTTGTTGAATATACTAAATCAGCTAAATCCTCTCTAATCACTGGTTTATTAGTTGGAATTTGAATTACATACATATTATATATATTTCTAAATTCTTCTTCTTCAGTTTTAGCGGTACCAGTCATACCAGAAAGTTTATTATACATTCTAAATAAGTTTTGGAAAGTAATTGTAGCCATTGTTTGTGTTTCCGTATTTATTGTAACTCCTTCTTTAGCTTCAATTGCTTGATGTAATCCCTCACTAAATTGTCTTCCATGCATAAGTCTTCCTGTAAATTGATCAACAATAATAACTTCATCCTCTTGTACAACATAATCAACATCTTTTTTAAATCCATAATTAGCTTTTAAAGCTTGATTTAAATGATGAACTAAAGCTGTATTATCTAAATCATATAAATTCTTTAAATGAAATATATCTTCAATTTTTTTACTTCCCTCTTCAGTTAAAGATACATTCTTTGTTTTTACATCTACTACATAATCTTCATCTTCTTTAAGTCTTTTAACTGCTCTATCCGCATCTATATATAAATTATTGGAATTAAATTTTCCCCCTGATATTATTAAAGGTGTTCTTGCTTCATCAATTAAAATTGAATCCACTTCATCAACAATACAAAAGTTAAGTGGCCTTTGTACGCGATTGGATGCTTGAGCAACCATATTATCTCTTAAATAATCAAAGCCAATTTCATTATTAGTTGAATATAAAATATCACAGTTATAAGCATCTTGTTTTTCTTTTGGACTTAATTCTCGCATATTAAGACCTACACTTAAACCTAAAAAGCGATAAATATTACCCATCCATTCAGAGTCACGTTTAGCTAAGAATTCATTCGCGGTTACTACATGTACTCCCTTACCAGTTAAAGCATTTAAATAAGTTGGCATAGTCGCGGTTAAAGTTTTACCTTCTCCCGTTTTCATTTCCGCAATATTACCAAAATGAATAGCTAAACCTCCAAGTATTTGCACATAATAAGGTTTTTCACCAATAACTCTACTTGCTGCTTCTCTAACCACTGCAAAAGCTTCGACAATTAAATCATCTAAAGAAGCTCCTTTATCTAATCTTTCTTTAAATTCTATAGTTTTATGAGCTAATTCTTCATCAGTTAATTTTTGCATTTCTTCATCTAATGCCATAACTTTATCAGCAATAGCTTCAAATTTTTTTAATTCTTTATATTCGGTATCAAAAAGTTTTTTTAAAAATCCCATGTATTTCACCTTCCATAAATAAGATTATAACATAATTCTAAATCTTGTACAAACCATTTTACATAAAACTCCCTTAAGTTTTAATATCTTAAAAAAAATGACTATTCCTAGCCATTTTATTTTACATTAATAATTCCAAAGTTTCCATCTTTTCTTTTATACATGACAGAAACACATTCCTCATCAACATTTTTAAAGACAAAGAAGTCATGATTTAAAAGATCCATTTGAAGCATTGCTTCTTCTTCATCCATTGGTTTAGTATCAATGTTTTTTCTTTTAACAATTTTTTCTTCTTCTAATTCGTCATCATCAACTTCAAAATCAGTATTAATATCAAGTTGAATAATATTTTTATACTTATTATTAAGTTTTGTCTTATTTTTTCTAATTTGTCTTTCTAGTTTATCAATTACTAAATCTATAGCCGCATATAAATCATCATGTTTTTCTTCTGCTCTTAAAGTAAATTTATTTGTTGGTACAGTAACTTCAATAATCTGTTCATTATTTCTTACTCTAATTATAACTTGCGCTGTAATATTACTAGGCGTCTCAAAATATTTATCAAGTCTTCCTAATTTGTCAATTACATAATCTTTTATCGATTTTGTAACGGCTATCTTATCCCCTCTTATCTGTAGTTCCATATATTTTCACCTAACCTTTAATTAATTATATCATGAAAATATCAAAAAAACTACTAAATTAGATAGTAGTTAGTTCTTTTTCACAAACATCCACTGCTTGTAATCCTTTAGAAGTTTCAATAAGTTTAAAATCAACTATTGCGCCTTCCTTTAAAGTTTTGTAGCCATCTTTTACGATATTTGAATAATGAACAAAAATATCTTCTAAGTCTTCATATTGAATAAAGCCATAACCTTTTTCATTATTAAACCACTTAACTTTACCTTGCATATCACACACCTCGCCTTTCTACTTCATATTAAAAATAACATACAAGCGCCCCCAACTCAATAAAAATCGTTCGACAAATTTCGCACTATCAGTCGTTTTTCATTATTAAGCCATTCCCAAGATATCATATTTAAAAAGTAATTTAAATAAGATTGTCTAAAAACATTCTATTTATGTTTAAAAAATAAATATTTTCTTTAAAACAAATTTTATAAATAATTTAAAACTTAAAAACGATTACTTAAGGCAAACAATATATCTTTTATTAAAATAATCAGTTATACTGTTTTTGTCGTAAGGGAAGTAAATAGATGAAAGAAAAATTTATTAATAATGGTATAAATTTTATTAGCAAATATCAAGATTGTAATGATTTAAAAATTAAAAAAATAAAATATGGTTTAGAAGGAATATATAGTTTAGTTTTAAAGTTAAGTACCGTAATTATAATTGCCTTTTTAATAGGCATAATTAAAGAAACCCTCTTGTTTATTTTATTCTTTGCTGGTCTCCGAAGTTTTGGCTTTGGACTTCATGCCAAAAGTAATTTAGCTTGTTGGCTTACTACTATTTTATTTTATAATATAATCCCTTTACTCATTGCACACATAGCTATACCTAAATATATCAGTTATATAGTTATTGCTATAAGCTTTATTATCTTTAGCTTATATGCTCCCGCTGATACGGAAAAACGCCCATTAATAAGGAAAAATGTTAGAATAAAATGTAAAATAACTACTCTTATTTTAATTAGTATATATTTTTTAATAGCATTATTTGCATCTAATAGTTTAATTATAAATGCTATTGTGCATGCTTTAATTGTTGAAGATATTTTAATTAATCCTTTAAGTTATAAATTAACCCACACTCAATTTAATAATTATAAATATTATCATAAAAGTTAATGTGGTTTAAATAAATTTTATATATATTTAAACAAATAAGAAATAAAAGGAGGTATAGTAATGGAATTTTTAGCTAGCTTATTAAGTGGAGCTGCTACTGCAGCATCTACATCTAATCGTACAGTATGGTTAGTTTTAGACGAACCAAATTGTCCTGAAGAATTAATATAATAATTAAAAACTCATACGACATAAAAGTATGAGTTTTTTAATTCTTTTGTTTTTTAGCACTAATTTTTGAAATAAAGAAATCATTTACAATTGAAATATTTAAGCTAGCCTCAGCATTTCTTAAAGCAGAAAAAAGTCCTAATCCTCTTAAACTACCTTTAGTAGAATATTTAATGATTCCCAAATTATCAACATCTAAATCATTGGAAAAAGTATTTTTTATCTCTACAACCACATTATCATTTTCATCAAATAAACTTATAGATAATATTTTTCCCTTGCTATTCAAAGATGCTTCTATTGCATTATCTAAAGCTATTATCATTTTCTCTACAAAAACATTATATCTTCTTGGTTTTAAAACATCAAAAATATCGTATTCAACATTACTAAAAATATCTACTTTAAGCGTATTTTGGTATGAATAAATTTTTTGATATATAATTCCGTTTATACCATAAGGAATTGCTTTAAAAGCATTTGTATAATTTACATTTTTATTATATTGATATATTAAATCATCAATAAGAGCTTTAGACTTTTTATTAGATACGGATTTAATACTCAACAATTTTGCCACTAAATTATGTTTAAATATTCTATTTTCATCTTCTACCTGAATATAAAATTCATTATTTTCTTTTAATGTCTGCAAACATTTTAAAAGTTCCTGTTCATCATTCTTCTTTTTTATAAAAATTATAAATAATAAAACTATTAAATAAACCATTATTAAAGAAAGAATATTAACGTCTAACTTCATAATATTAAATAGCATCAAAATTGTAATAACTAAAATAGCTGATGTTAAAATGACTAGAACTATAGTAAAATATTTTATATTAAATACTTTTTTATACAAAGCTTCGGTCAAAGTTTTCATCTTTTTTGAATAACTAGCAAAGATTAAAATTACAGAAACAAGTAACGTTAATATCATCGAGATTAAATTGTTATAATTACTATATAAATTAAATTTTAATATGTAAGATATAATTGAAAGAATAAAAATTAATAACAAATCTATTAATATCGCATATAACCATATTATTAATAAATAGAAAATTAATTTTTTAAAGCCAACATTTTTTATCGAATAAAAAAGAAGTGGGAAAAAGAGAAAAAATAAAAAAGTTGTAATTATATTTAAATTAAATATTTCTAAAAGTGTTGAACTAATAGAACCAATCATAAAAATCAAAATTATTTTTAAATTAATTTTATTAGGATTATCAACTAATTTATAATAAAGATAAGCATAACTAAAAGTTGAGCTAAAACAAATAAAAGTCCAAAGTATAATATTTAACATATTAACTTACTCCTTTAAATTTTTTAGAAAGCATATAAACTTTCTCTCCATTGTCTAAAGTAAAATAACCATCCTTATAATTCTTTTCTTGAACTCTATCTTTATTAACTATACAAGATCTATGACATTGCATAAATCTATCATCTAATAAATTTAAAATATCTTTAATATTTAAACCAACAATATACTTATTACTTTCTGTTACAATGACTAATTTTCTTTCTTCTGTATCTCGATAAATATATAAAATGCTCCGATAATAAACACTCAATTCGACATTATTAGCTTTATAAATAAACATTTTATTATCAAAATTTCTTTTAAGTATTTCTCTAATATCTTTTTTAAGCCTTTTATCAAAATCATGAAACTTTTCTATAAAATCAAAAACTTCATAAACACTTCTATGAACCGATTCAAACATCTTATCATGATTAGTTATAAAAATAATTTCACTTTCAAAATCTACATCTCTAATTAATTTAGCTACATTTATCCCACTAATCTTATTGCCTAGTTCAATATCTAAAATATAGATTTTTCTAGTATCTACATCCTTAATTTCATCTTTAAGATCAGCATTAACCTTTGTAAAAGATTTAATTTCAGCATCCAAAAGCATACTTTTAATTATATCTTCCGTATGTCTAATTTCATTTTCATCATCGTCAACAATAACAAATTTAACCATAAAAAATTCAACTCCATACCACTGTTTACTAATAGTAATTATATTATATATTTCACCTAAAGTCAAAAAAATATGGTGTCTAACATCATATTTTTTACTTACAGTAAACTATCAATTATATATTTTTCTCTATTTTGTAAATAATAAACATCCCGGCCTTTTAATTTAATCTCGGGTATTTTTTTATTAACCCCAAATAAAACAATATCTTTTTTGATTAAATCTTTAAAATAATCTAAAATTTTGGGTATATCTTTATAGTAATCTAAATCTAAATATATACCCTTATCTAAATTAATAACCATATAAGTATTATTTACCTCAATAAAAGTTTTATCATCTAAAAATAAATCTTTGATATTTTTAAAATTTACTTTAATAAATCCTAATTCTAAAAAAATATTTTCTAAAAAAAATTTATCACTGACCCTAAAATAAGAGTTATCAATAATCTCTATTGCCGTCCCCCAAAACTTTCCTTTTATCTTTTCTTTTTTTAAAAACTTTAGAAATTCATTCATAAACTCATCTTTATTTATAATATAACCCTTATTAATACTTTTAAATTTCCCCGTATAAACTTGTTTTTTATATATAACATTAATTATATTATCAACTACATAAACTAGCATTTAATCACCTTTTAAAAAAACCTACATTGTAGGTTAATTAAGAGTACTAACATCCATTTGATAGAACTTTTCAGGGTTCATTAACGTTCCATTATAATAAACTTCTAATAATAAGTTATATTTGCTTTCACTAATTTTATTGGTGCTAGAAACACCAATAACTTCTCCTTGACTTAAGAAATCTCCTACTTTTACTTGAGGCTTAAGACTATAATAAACTGTTCTTAAATTAGCATTATGTTCAATTTCTACCACACTACCTAAGATTTCATCTTCTTTAACATTCACAACTGTACCATCTAAAACTGTAATAACTTCAAATTCTTCTGAAGCATTATATAAAACACCTGTATTTTTCATATAAGTATTTTGAAAAGTTATTAAAGAATTTTGTTGCTCGGCTTCTGTTCCATCAAGTTCATAAAATGTTTTAGCTATTTTAACATTTTCACTCGTAAAAGGTTTTATTATTCCCTCTGATAAAGCCCCATCCACGGTTCCTGGATTAGTATCTACTACTGTTGTAGTATTCTCCTCATCTAATACATCCACCGAATATAAATATTTCGGATTAGAATGCATAAAACTTGTCACTAAACTAACTGCCCCAAATACTAACATTAAAATAATTACATATATTGTGGGCAAAACATAACTTTTAAGCTTTTTTTGTTTCATTACTTATTCACCTTTCTAATATTAAAGTGAACAAGTTTTATTAATTTATACTATAATTTATGCACTTCAGTATCTTTATAATAATGTTTTAATATATCTTGATAAGTATAACCCTCATTAGCCATTCCTTGCGCTCCATATTGACTCATTCCAACCCCATGGCCAAATCCATATGTCGTAATAGTTACTTGATCATTATTTACTTGAATATTAAAATCCGTAGATTTTAGCGCTAACTTATTAAAAACATCTCTTCCCGTAAATTTAACCCCATTTATTGTTAATTCTCTTACATAATTATTACTAGCTCTAACGACATTACTAACATTAATCGAATTACATTTAATATTTAGCTTTGCACAAAAACTATTTTTATCTATAGTTCTAACCGAAATATATGATTGATAATTTTTGTCCCAACTTGAATCAACACTTACTAAATAATCGCGATTTTCATTAAAAACTGCTTGGGCAGAATCGGTATAACCATTAGATATTGCAAAATAATAAGCAATAATAATCTCATTATTATAAGTAAGAACCTCTCCCTCAGTTTCTAAAACCGCTTCTCTCACTTTATTGTAATAATAATCATAACTATTTCCCCATTTTTTTTGCATAGCTTCTTTAGTTAAATAAACTTGATCATTAATCGTTGTACTTAATACGTAATTATTATTTTTCTCTTGTTTGTACATAGCAAAAGTTCGCGCCGCGACCGCTTGGGCTTTTAAAGCTTCTTCTTTAAATGATGCTGGCATTTCCCCTGCGACTACCCCAATTACATATTCTTCTAAATCTAAATAAAATGGATTAGATTTATCTTTATTATTGCTAACTAATACTTGGAAAGTATCTTTTTCTTGTTCGGCATTTAAATCTAGTTCTAAGTTATACTTATCTAATGTAACTCCCATGACTGCTGGTGTTTCTTTTTTATTCGTAACAATCGTTACAGGGATTAATACTGCAATTATTAATAGTAAGAATTTGTTCATGAGCTCTCCTTTATCTAATAATATGAAGAGCACTTAAAAATAATTATATTCAATTTAAAATAAACTTTTAAAAAATTTTTTAATTCTTTCTCTTACTGGCGCTTTGAGATTTAAACTTTCTTTTTTCTGGATTAAAGATTCTTTTTGCATCCAAATAGGTAAAGAGTTAATATCAAAATAAATTGCCTCTAAGATATAGCTTTTATTATTTTCTAAAAAATTTAAATAATATTTGGAAAAACCTCTAATCATAAAATCATCACTCATATAATCATATATATACGCAAATAATTCTTTTTCATCTATATCTTTTAAAGCTAATCTAAAACCCGACATATTACCCATTAAATAAAAACAGGAATTAGTTGATTTTACATTTATTTCCCCAAAATAAAAGTCATAATATTTTTTAAATAGTTCTTTTACTTGCATAACTAGACCATCTAAAAAAGGAAACTTACTATTTAAAACTATACCATCCAAAAGTTCAAAACTAACTTTATCTTTTCGGTCAAACTCTAAAGTAACAATATCTGTTTTATAATTGTAATCCATATTAGAAAGAAAAGTATAACCCATATTAAAAGCTTTCATTAAAAATTCTATTTCCGCCTTTAAATCATTTTTCTTATCTTTAAATTCTTCCGCTACTTTAAGATAAATATCTTTTATTTCCTCTACTTTAATTTCTCCAAACTTAACATCTCTTTTATTTTTTAAAAAATTATCCAGCTTTTTATAATTTTCTAAATTAACCGAATTTTCTAATTTCTTTTTAAATATTTGTAAATCTAACTTTCCTAAAGCTTTAATAACTAAACATTTATCTAAAGGTAAATAATATATTTGCATTATTTTAACTTTTTTATTAGTCTCAATTATTAATTTACTTATTTTATTAATATCTTTTAAATCTATATTTTCAACTATTGTATATTCATACCCTTTTTCTTTTTTAGGTCTTTCCTCCTGAACTAAAACTACTCGATTTTTTAAATTATCATAACATGTATCAATAACTTTTCTCATAAACATCACTAGTTTTCTAGTATAACAAATATCTTTTTAAATGTATATATTTTTCTTGTCAAAATATACTTAAAAAGTTATAATAATAAATAGAATAGAGGGTAAATATGAAACAAACTTTAACTAAAATGAATATTGCTAATAAACGTATTTTACTACGCTGTGACTTTAATGTTCCCATTAAAAATGGTAATGTTTTAGATGAAACTAAAATAATTGAAAGTCTAAAAACTATTAACTATTTATTAGAACATAACTGTAAAATCATAATTATGAGTCATTTAGGAAGAGTAAAAAGCGAAGAAGATAAACTGTTATATTCTCTAAAACCTATCATTCCCATTTTACAAAAATATTTAAACCAAGAAATAAAGTTTGCGCCTGATCCTTTAGCTGAAGAAACAAAGAATATGGCTTTAAATCTTGCCCCAAAAGAAATTTTACTTTTAGAAAATACTCGTTTTTTAGATATACCTAATAAACTTGAAAGTAATTTAAATGAAGAAGTAGCTAAAAATTTAGCTTCTTTAGGTGAAATATTTGTTTTAGATGCCTTTGCATCTTGCCATAGGGCTCATACTTCTGTTGTTGGTATTCCAAAATACTTACCCAATTGTATTGGCTTTTTAGTCGAAAAAGAATTAGAAATTTTAAATCAAACTGTCCTAAATCCAACTCACCCCTTTACAGTTATTATGGGTGGTGCTAAAGTCAATGATAAATTAAATATCATTAAAAGTTTAATAACTAAATGTGACCACTTATTAGTAAGTGGCGGTATTGCTAATTCCTTTTTAGATGCTTTAGGCTTAAATGTAGGTATGTCTTTAAAAACCGAAGATCCCAAAATAACTTATGAACTAAAAAAATTAATGTACGACCATAAAGAAAAATTTGCTTTTCCCCTAGATGCCGTCGTAGAAAGTACATTTAATAAAGAACCGACCCTTAAAAATATCAATCAAATAGAAGATAATGATATTATTAAAGATGTTGGCACTAAAACTATAAAAAAATATCAAAATATCATCAATGAAAGTAAAACTATTTTTCTAAATGGCACCATGGGTGTCTATGAAGAAATACCATTTAAAAATGGCACAATGGAATTGTTTAATGCTCTAAAAACCAGTAAAGCCACTATCTTAATTGGTGGAGGAGATACGGTCTCAGCTTTAAATAATTTAGGCTTTACCCACGTATTCCCCTATATTTCTAGTGGAGGGGGCGCCACTTTAGAATATATTGCAAATGGTAGTCTGCCGGGTATCGATGCTATAAGTGAGGAAGAAGAAATTGAAATACTTGATTTGTAATTTAAAAGCTCATAAAACATATTATGAAATGCTTTTATATAAAGATTATTTACTTAATATTCCCTCATCTAATATTGAATTAATACTTGCCCCAAGTAATATTTATCTCGACTTATTAAAAGATAATCAAATATCTTTATGTACGCAAGATTTATCTTTAAATGATGACTTATCTTTAACTGGAGATATTACTATTAAACAATTAAAAAGTTTAAATGTTAAATATGCTTTAATTGGCCACTTTGAAAGGCGAAAATATTACGAAGAAAATATTGATGATATTATTGCTAAAATAAATCTTGCTTTAACTAATAATTTAAAAGTAATTTATTGTATAGGCGAAACTTTAGAGGAATTAAATCGTAAAATTGAATATCAAATATTAGAAAAACAAATAGCTAAAGTTTTAAATAATATTCCGACCTCGGAATTTAAAAATATCATAATTGCCTATGAACCTACTTACTTAATTGGCATTAATAATCCTTATGATATCAATAAAATAAAAGAAACTATTAGTTTTATTAAAAATTTAGTCTTTAACTATTATCACGAAAATATCGAAGTTGTTTATGGTGGTAATCTTAACTTAGATAATATTAAAGATTTTAATCACTTAACGGAACTTGATGGTTATATCATTGGAAATGCCGCGCTTAATCCTGCAAATGTCACAAAAATCCTAGAAAATATGACGAATAGAAACGAATAGTTTCTTTTTTTCGAGCTTTTTCGACAAAGTTTTACAAATATTTACAAAACTTGTCAAAATATTTACTTGATACTACAAGATGTATATGCTACAATTATTTTGCGTGTAGTAAATAAGTAACTGAATGAAGGAGAAAAAAATGGAAAACACAGTTAGAGTTTTAGTCGTAGATAATAATGAAAAAACTACAGCTAAAATTAAAGAACAATTTAGTAGTCACGCAGTAATCAAAGTAGTAAATACAATTGAAAATGGAACGGAAGCTTTAGATTACATTCTTAAAAATAGCAATGAATTTGATCTTCTTGTTATGGATTTAATTCTTCCTGAAATTGATGGTCTAACCATTCTAGAAAAAATGAAACAAGAAGGTATAAAGAAAAAAATTATAATTACCACTAGTTTAAAAAAAGATTATACTATCAATATGACCAATAATTATGGAGTTAATTATTATATGTTAAAACCATGTAGTATGTTAGCTCTAGAAACTAGAATTTTAGATTTAACTAATAAAGATTTAATTAAATCTAAAGAATTAAGTGAAAATGAAAAACAAGTTCATGTTGCTATCTCTAAATTATTACATCAATTAGGCATACCTAGTCATATTAAAGGTTATACCTATATTCGTGAAAGTGTCTTTTTGTTTTATCAAAATAGTGATGCTTATAGTGGTATTACTAAAGAAATATACCCTGAAGTTGCTCTTCGTTATGCAACAACTGCATCCAGAGTTGAAAGAGCAATAAGACATGCGATTGAAGTTAGTTGGACTAGAGGCGATTATGAATTAATGGAAGAAATATTTGGCAATAGTGTCGCTTTTGATCGGGCTAAACCAACTAATTCGGAATTTATTGCCACCATTGCCGATCGTTTAAGATTTGATCGTAAATTATTACATGTATAAGGGCATATTGCCCAGTAATAAGGAGTGAAAAATAAAAGACACTCCTTTTTAAGTGAAAAAAGATAAAAAGTAAGAAACTAAAAAAATT
>CANQXQ010000023.1 GCA_947627845.1 uncultured Bacilli bacterium
TTGGCGACCCTTGCCATAGTAGGGACTTAAAAAAGTTGGCGACCCTTGCCATAGTAGGGACTTAAAAAAGTTGGCGACCCTTGCCATAGTAGGGACTTAAAAAAGTTGGCGATCCTTGCCATAGTAGGAACTTAAAAAAGCAAACTAGATTAATTTCTAGTTTTTTTGTATTTACATTTTGATTGTATATAAAATTTGGCGAATAACTATTTTTATGGTAGAATAAATCTAGAAAGGCAGGAAAGTTTCAATGAAAAAATTAGATTTATATTATATAGATGATCAATATGTAAATTTTTTACGTAATTTTGATAGTCGAGTATTTTTTAATAAGAATAATAAAAGACCATATATTGGAGTAGTTTATGAATATAATAGTTTTAAATACTTTGCTCCGTTAGCAAGTCCAAAACCTAAACATTTAAAAATTAAAGATTCGGCCTTGGACGTTTATAAGATAAAAAATGGTAATTTAGGTATAATTAATTTAAATAATATGATTCCAACTCCAGATTTTTGCTTGCATCTTGTTATTCCAACTGTGAAAGATCATAAATATAAAAAATTATTATGTGACCAACTTGATTTTCTAGTTAAAAATCGAAAAAAATTATATGATAAAGTAGAAATGTTTCAAGATTTGTATCAACGTAATTATTTACCAAAAAATATTAGGCTACGTACCTGTGACTTTAAATTATTAGAAGAAAAATGTTTGGAATATGAACAAGAAAATTTAGTTGTTAATAATTAAAAATTTAAAATGGTAAAATTTGGTAATATTTAATTTAGTTTGTAAAACTTGTTAATTAAAACGGAGTAATGTATAATAAATATATAAAGAGTAACAATATAAAGGAAGTATAACTTCATAGAATAAAATCTCTTAAACTAGTAAAATTATATAGTGGAGAGTGAATTTACAATGACTACATTTAAAAGAGATTTTAGTTTTAAAGAAAATATTATTGAAACTATTGCTAAAAATGTAAGAAAATATAGAAAAATGGCGGGTATTACTCAAGAACAATTAGCTTTAGATATTGGAGTTTCTAATGATTTTTTAAGGAGATTTGAAACTACTTTAGGTAAAGAAGGGATGAGTCTTAATACTTTATATAAAATATCAGTCGTTCTTAATGTTTCTATGGAAAAATTTTTTCAAGAATAAAAATACTTCCTAAATTATAAAAAAGAGTGTACAATTAAGTTGAGGTGTATTTATGAATACAAAATATAACTTTGATACACGCATTTATAAAACCGTCGCGTTTAATGTAAAGAAGTATATGGATGAGGCAAAGATGAGTATTAAAGATTTATCGGAACTTACAGAGATAAAAGAATCTTTTTTACAAAAATTTCTCAATAATACTGAAAATTTACCAATATCTATTTATGATTTATATAAAATTAGTGTTATATTAAATATTAGTATAAATAATTTTTTTCAAAAATAAACTTTAAAGAAGTTTTTTTCTTTTGATTTAAAAATATAATTTATTGGGAAGTGAAATTGTGTTTTTAAATCTTTTAAATATTATTAAAGATATGCTATTTTTTACTGGTAGTTATTCTAATCAAGTTTTTCCTGAACCTTTAAGTAGTGAAGAAGAAGAGAAAACTATTGATTTAATGCTAAATGGTGATTCCGATGCCCGAGCTAAATTAATTGAACATAATTTAAGATTAGTTGCCCATATTGTTAAAAAATTTGATAATGGGGGTTATGACACGGATGATTTAATTAGTATAGGAACTATTGGCTTAATAAAAGGTATAGATTCTTATAAAAGAAGTAAATCTACTAAAATAACTACTTATGCGGCTAGATGTATTGAAAACGAAATATTAATGTATTTTCGGAGTAATAAGAAAAATGGAGTTACAGTAAGTTTAAATGATGCGATTGGCTATGATAAAGATGGTAATGAAGTTAGTTTAATGGAAGTAATAAAAGATGATTCTTTAGATATTGCTGATATGTTACATTTAAAAGAAAATACGCTTTTATTAAAAGAATATTTTAAAATATTATCGCCTCGAGAAAAAGAGATTTTAATTAAAAGATATGGCTTATTAAATGAAGAAGAACAAACCCAAAAAGAAATAGCTAAAAAATTGCATATATCAAGAAGTTATGTATCAAGAATTGAAAAAAGAGCTTTAACTAAAGTTTTAAGAGAATTTTTAAAGAATAATAAAAGTTTATAGACAAAATAATAATTTAATTATAAAATATTTAAAAGGAGGTTTTATAATGCGAGAAGAAATATTTAAAACTTTATTAACTAAAACTGAATCAATTCAAGATTTACCTAAATATACTAAAGTAATGGCTTATTTAAGTACTAATCCTAAGGAGGTATGTTTATATATTACCAATATGGCTTATAAACAAGTATTAGAAAATCCAAAAACTAGTATAAATGATTATTTAAATGATATAAATTTCTGTATTAATGTAGCTTATGAGTATATATATTATTTAGAGTTAAAGGAAAGTACGAGAACACGTTAAATTGTAAAGGTTAAACCTTTACTTTTTTTAGTTAATAAAGTAAAATATTAAAAGAAAGAAGGAATTTTTATGACTAATAAAGAATTAGCTGATTTAATATTTCCTAATATAACTAAAACAGTAGAAGATTATGAAAAAATGTACCCTGAAAGAAATTTAAAAGAGGGGGCTAAAGTAGTTAGATTTGCACCATCCCCGACCGGTTTTATGCATATTGGTAATATGATGAGTGCGGTCATTAATTATACTTTAGCAAAATCAAGTGAGGGTGTTTTTTTCTTAAGAAATGAAGATACTGATCAAGCAAGAAGTGTTGAGGGGGCTGTCGAATTTATTCATCATATTTTAAATTATTATCATATTAGTCCCGATGAATATGAATTTGAGGGTAAAATTATCGGTAATTATGGCCCTTATATTCAAAGTGAAAGAATAGAAATTTATCATGCTTTTATTAAACATTTAATTGAAATTGGAAGAGCTTACCCATGTTTTTTAACTAGCGAAGAATTAGAAGAAATAAGAGAGTATCAAGCAAAAAGTAAAAAAAGAATTGGCATTTATGGCCGTTATGCTAAATATCGTTATACTTCTAATGATGAGTTAGCTAAAAAAATAAAAAATGGCGAAAAATATGTCATTAGATTTCGTTCTGAGGGCGATTTTAATAAAAAATTTGTCTTTGAAGATTTAACCCAAGGTAAAATCGAATTTCCGGAAAATGATATTGATGTTCCCATTATGAAAAGTGAAAATTTACTTCCAACTTATCATTTTGCTCATGTTGTTGATGATCATTTAATGCGCACGACTCATGTAGTTAGGGGAAATGAATGGATGAGTAGTGTTCCTTTACATTACGAATTATTTAAAGCTTTTGGTTATAAAATGCCGAAATATATTCATACTTCTTTAATTTTAAAGAAAGATGAAGAAACTGGGGCCATTAGAAAGATAAGTAAAAGAAAAGATCCGGAAGCTTTAATGTTTTATTATGAAGATAAAGGTTACCCTGTTTTAGCGGTGATAGATGCGGTTTTAACTATTGCTAATTCTAATTTTGAGGAATGGCGAACTAATAATCCTGATAAACCATTTTATGAATTTCCTTTTAGCCCTAAAAAAATGAGTCCAAGTGGGGCCCTATTTGATTTAGATAAATTAGATAATATTAGTAAAAATTATATTTCTAAAATGGCGGCTAAAGATTTATATCAAGAATATTTAGATTGGGCTTTAAAACATGATGAACATGTAGCTAATCTTTTAAAAAATTATAAAGAAGAGACTATTGCGTTTTTAAATATTGAAAGAGAAACAAAAAAGCCACGAAAAGATTATGAAAATTATAGCAGTATTTTTCCTAAATCATGGTATATGTATGATGAGGAATGGAATAAAGATTTAACTTATGAATTTGGCAAAGTAAATAATAAAGAAGAAATTATCAAGATTATGAATGAATATTTAAATAATTATTATGATATTAATGATACGCAAGAAGAATGGTTTAATAAAATAAAAACGCTTGCGGAGGAAATGGGTTATGCCTCTGATATGAAAGCTTATAAAGAAAATCCTGATAAATATAAAGGAAATGTAGCCGATTTCACAACTGTAATGCGCGTAGTTTTAACAACTAAAAGTATGACGCCTAACCTTTATGATATTATGAAAATTTTGGGTAAAGATAGAATGTTAAAAAGATTAGAAATTTTGAAAGATAATTTCTAATCTTTTTATAAATTGACAAATATTATTAAAAGTGATAAATTTAGCTAGTGAGTGAGTAGTTCGCTTGAGTTACTGAAAGGCATATGGAATTTATACTAGCAAGCTTGCCTTGCGGAATCTTTTAGTCAGGGAATGCTCACTTTTTTTGTTAGATAATATTTTCAAGCATGTACTTCTTTATTATATAAATTCGATGGAATTGCAAGAATGTTTTCCATAAATATAGGGCGCTTAAACTGAACTAATTTATTTATTCGGCTACTTACCATCCAACTTTGAGGAGCGCAATTGATAGTGCTATCTTTTTTAGTTTCTTCTTTTAATCCTAATAAGCAATTTATATTTTCATATTTTTTTAATAATCCATAATTCCCATTATATAGGCTTCCAGGAGGAGTAGATTTTAAATTGTACAAATTGGTTTTGTCATTTGATTTTAATAAATCTAATATATTTTTGAAAGTTGTAACTCTTAATGCTAATAAATCTTTTTCCTTTATTTGATTTAAAAGAATATTGTTAAATTTTTTTATATGACTTTTCATATATTTATATTTTTTGGCTTTAGATTTGATTGAAGTTGGAAAGAATAAATTTAAGTTAGTCTTATGTAATCCAACTAAGTGATAAAAATTATCGTTATTAAATTTAATAATTATTATTGGTTTATTGCCTCTATTAATAATAAATAAATATTTTTTTAATTCTTCAAATGTGTCAATTAATTCTTGTAATAACATAATACCCCCATTGTTTAATTTTTAAAAAGAGAACTTATCATTAGATAAGTCCTCATAGTAGCGCCCAAAATTATAATTTATTTGGGCAAAAAGCCTTCAATTTTGTGTTTCATATTTCTATGATCGCCGAAGCTAGGCTGGGGCTACCAACTCCCGTTAGAAATAATAGAATATGTAATAAATTACATCTCCATTACTAATTTATTTTAACATAAAAATTTATATATGTAAATACCCCTTATATTAAGGGAATTTAAATTCTTAATTGGTGACTCGTATGGGATTTGAACCCATGAATGTTACCTTGAGAGGGTAATGTGTTAACCATTTCACCAACGAGCCATAAAAACATTATAACATAAAACTTTAGAATTGCAATTAAATAACCGAAAAAACTATGTAAAATTAAAAATTTGGGGTAGCATTATTTTAATTTTTAAGATAATATAATGGTGGGGAAGATTATGAAAACAAAAATATATAATTATGATAAACTAGCAGAAGAAGAAATGCATGAAACGGTCACAAGAGTTAAAGCTTTAATGATAAATAAGCATGATGAAATATTACTTGGGACTTCTTTTGGAACACCACAATTTCCAGGAGGTCATGTCGAAGAAAATGAAACCTTAGAAAAAGCTTTAAAAAGAGAAGTAAAAGAAGAGACAGGCATAACTTTAAGAGGAAAGTATGAACCATTTTTAGTCATTAAATATTTTTTAAAAGATTATCAAACAAAGGGTAATAATCGTTGTGTAGAAATATATTATTTTAAAATTAATACAGATCAAAAATATGATTTAAGTAAAACTAAATTAGATAAATACGAAAAAGAGGGAGATTTTAAATTAATATATTTGCCAGTTAATTATGTAAGTAAATATTTAAAAATAACTGAAAAAAATAATGAGATTAATAAAATAATTAATAGAGAGATGAATATAGCTCTTAAATATTTGAAATAGGTGGGTTTTTATGGATGGCAAAAAATTTAAAATGATTGATGAAGCTTTTGTTTGTATTAATTGTAAAACTAAAGTGAACCCTCTTAATTATAGTGCAAGAGATCATTGTCCTAATTGTCTATGCAGTAGGCATTTTGATATTAATCCCGGAGATAGAGCAAGTACTTGTGGGGGATTATTAATACCCATAGATGGGGAAAAAGGCAAAAATGATACTTGGAAAATTATTTATAAATGTACTAAGTGTGGAATTATTAAAAAGAATAAAATGGCTATAGATGATAACTATGATTTACTAATTAAAATAATGAGTGAAAAAGATATAAATTAATATAATTTAAAAGAAGGTGAAATATGGCTATATATTTAAAAAAAGATTTAGAAATTAAAAATATTTTAAAAGAAGTAAATTTTATTTCTAAGTTAAGTAATAAACCTCATGTTAAAGTGGGAATATTAAATTTAATGCCAACTTTAGAAGATACTGAAAGACAATTAATTTTAGCTTTAGATAATCCGATTTTAGATATAGAATTAGATTTTATATATTTAGATAGTAAAAATAAAGACTTAGAAAAGAAAGAATATTTTAAAAAATATTATCATTCTTTTAAAAGTATTAAAGAAGATTATTATGATGGTATGATTATTACCGGGGCTCCTTTAGAGCATATTCCTTATCCTAGTATTGATTATATCGATGAATTAAAAGAATTTTTTAAATATACTAAAACTAATGTTAGATCAACTATTTTTTTATGTTGGGCATCCGAGTTTGGCTTACAATATTTTTATGGTATAAATAGATATAATTTGCCAGCTAAATTATCGGGATTATATGAACATTTTATTGTTAATAAAACTAATTTAGTAAGGGGATTTGATAGTACTTTTTATATTCCTCAATCAAGATATTGTAGTATGATGGAAAATGAAATTTTACATAAAAAAGATTTAATTATTACTAGTAAATCTAAAGAAAGTGGAGTTTATTTAGTAGAAAGCAAGGATGGCTCTAAAATATTTATTACAGGTCATGCGGAATATGATTTACTTACTTTAGATAAAGAATATCATCGGGATTTAGATAAAGGCTTAAATCCGGAAGTGCCAAAAAATTATTATAAAGATAATGATCCCACTAACTTACCAGAATATAAGTGGCATGCTCATGGAACTTTGTTATATCATAACTGGTTATATTATTATGTTTATAAAGATTAATTAATGGCAATTATTTGATTAAAAGAAATTACTTTATTATTAGCTAATTTAAGAGTATTAGAGGTAGGGTATATTTCTTTTATTTTGGTTTTAATTTGGGTTATTTGATTATTTTGATAAATAACTAAAGTAATTATATTTTGGGCATAATAAGCATTAATTATTTCTTCATTTAATTTTTGTAATTCTTCCGGAAATAAAACAGGTTTAGTGATTATTTTTTGTTTAGTTAAATCATTTAAAATTTCTTTTCCTGAAATTAAAGAATTAAAAGGTTGCCATTTAATAAAACCGCGATCAATCATGCACTATGACCTCCAATCTGGCCATTACGTTCCTTGATAGTAGAGTCTTTAAGAAGAGAAGAAGCTTTTAATAAAGCATTTTTTCCAAAACGCTTTTTAATACTATCAATGGCATAATTTAAATTTTCTTTTTCAATAGTTTGATTTAGAGCTTCAAATAAATTTAATTGAATACCAACTTTATTATTTAAAGCTCCACAAGCTATACTAACTTTTCTAATGGGTAAATCTTCATAAAATTTATCAAAAATCATTAAGCAAGTTGCATTTATTTCTTCAGAACTATCGGTAGGATTAGCTAGTTTAATTTGATGATAAAAGCCTCCGCCAATAGTTTTAGAATAGCCAATTCCTAAACTAATTACTTGACAGGTTTTGTGATTATTGCGAAGACGAGTAGTTAGAACATCAACCATTTCGGCAATAATTAATTTAATATTAGTGCCGTTATAATCTTTAAATAAAACTTGAGCATGAGAATAACTTTTATCTTCAACTTTTTTATTATCATTAATTCGACTTAAATCAATCCCATTCGCGTGGTTCCATAATTCCGTGCCAATAACTCCAAATTTTTGGGTAAGTTTTTCGCGGTCATAATAAGCTAAATCTCCGACTGAATAAATATGTAACTTATTTAAATTTTTTTCCATTCTCGGACCTATACCCCACATTTTAGAAAGGGGAGTTATAGACCATAATTTTTCGGGAATATCATCATAAGTCCATTTCGCAATAAAATCTTTATTATGTTTAGCTTCAATGTCCATCGCAACTTTAGCTAAAAGCATATTAGGACCAATTCCACATGTCGCCCAAAGACCAGTAGATTTTCGAATATCTTTTAAAATATCTAAAGCAAGTTCATAATCAGTTTTTTTATACATCGTTAAATAATCCGTAACATCTAAAAAACATTCATCAATAGAATATACATGTAAATCAGCCTCTGATACATATTTTAAATAAACACTTATAACTTCTTTACTTTTTTTAAGATATAAACTCATATGGGGTTTTACAATATTATATTTAATATTTTTAGGTATTTCATAGAGCCGGCCTCGAGATTTAACACCTTGATCCTTTAAATAGGGAGTTACTGCTAAAGTTATGGCGCCATTTCCTTGATTGGGATTAGCGACAACTAAAGGGTAGGTAAAAGGATCTAAATTTCGTTCTAAACATTCACAACTAGCAAAAAAACTTTTTAAATCTATACATAAGAAATGTCTATTTAAATATATATCATTCATGTTTTTTTTCTCCTTACATATTAATTATAAGGCGAACAAAAGTATATAGCAAGAGGAAAATTTTGGAAAATAAATGATTTTATTTAAATTAGATATTGCATAAATAATTATTATGTGATATATTTTAATTGTGCTAGTACAAATAGTACAATGTTAGGAGCCAGATTATGATTGAAATTAAAAGTTTAAGTAAGGGCTTTGACAAAAAGAAATATGTGTTAGAAAATCTTAATTGTAAGATTGATGATGCGCATATTTATGGTTTAGTCGGAGCTAATGGAGCGGGGAAATCAACTTTATTGCGCTTAATAAATAGTATTTATGAGGCCGATAATGGGGAAGTTTTAATTGATGGAGAGCCGGTATATGATAATGTTAAATTAAAAGAACAAATGGTTTTTGTGCCTGATGATTTATTTTTTTACCCAAGTTATAGTTTAATGGACATGGCCTCTTATTATGAAGCTTTATACCCCAAATTTGATATGAATTATGTCATTAATACTGCTAATAAATTAAAGTTAGATTTAAATGCCAAAATTGCCGAATTTTCCAAAGGAATGAAAAGACAATGTGCATTAATTTGTGCTTTAGCAACGAATGCTAAATATATGTTTTTTGATGAAACTTTTGATGGTCTTGATCCCGTCATGCGCAAATTTTTTAAAAGTTTACTAGCTGATAGTATGGAGAAGAATGGTACCACTATTATTATGACAAGTCATAATTTAAGAGAATTAGAAGATATATGTGATAATTTAGGTTTATTATATAAAGGTAATATCTTATTTGAAAGTGATATTGATACATTAAAAACTAATATGTTTAAAGTCCAAATATCTTTAAAAGATGATTTTAATAAGAGTACTTTTAAAGGATTAAAAATATTATCTTATAAAAAATTAGGTAGTATTGCGACCATTATTATTGAAGATGATCAAGGAAAAAGTAAAGAGTATTTAGAAAATTTAAAACCAATTATTTTAGATTTTTTACCCCTGACTTTAGAAGAAGTATTTATTTATCAAATGGAGGCCTTAGGTTATGAATTTAATGAAGTTATTTAATTTTAATTATTTAAAAGAAAATTTAAAAAAATCTCGGGGATTACTATTATTTTTATTAATTATTTTACCTGTTCTTAATATTACTTCTTTAGCTTTATCTTTAGTTAATATGAAAGAACCGGAACTGTTAAGTTTTCAGGATTTAAGTTTTATTACTTATCTTGGAACTTATATTATTCCCGTAATATTAGCGTTTTTACTTTTAGGTTTTGTCTTTAAGAAAAAAAATGTAGATTTTGTTCTTTCTAAACCTATTAGTCGGACAAATATTTATTTAACTAATGTGGTCGGAGGAATAGGGTTAATATTTTTACTTATTGTTTTAAATGCTGTAATTTTTGGGGTATTTAATTTAGTTAGTTTATTAGTTATACCTTTTAAATTAATTATTGATTACTTGATTTACTGGTTAATTTCCTATATATTTGTTTTTGCCATTACAGTTTTAGCGATTACTATTGCGGGTAATTTTATGAGTTCTTTAGTCGTGGGCTTAATTATTACTTGTTTATTTCCATTCTTTTATTTAAGTAATATTTTATTATTTAATTATAATAGTTATGATAGTTATATTACCTGTTCTAATTGTCAGATTGAAAATTATAATTGTTATGGTAATGAAATATGTCTCAAACATTTAAATAATAATGAGTATATGTTTGATTTTGAAGAAATTCCTAAAGGTAATTTTACCGTGCCTTTATTATTTTTAAATAATGATGATATGGCTTATAATCATATTAGTCTTATCAAGATGGTAGGCTTAAGTATAATTTATTTAATACTAGGCTATGTTATTTTCTTAAAAAGAAAAATGGAAAATAATGAAACTAGTTTTAAATATGAATATATGCATTATATTGTAAAAGGAATAACTTTAATACCTATTTGTTTTATTACTTATTTTCTCATTAAAGATGATACAATTACGGGGTATGTCTTAAGTATTTTAGGTATTATTATTTATAGTATTATTTATGATTTTATTACGCGAAAAGAAATATATAAATTTGGGAAATCTACCTTTATTTCTTTAGTTATTTTTGGAATTTTAATGGGTGTCTATAGTTTAGTTAATAATATACCGGGAGCTAAAATATTAGATATTAATGATATTGAATATATAGTATATGAATATCAAGATCATGATATTAAAATTACCGATAAAAATTTAATTAATAGTATTATTTTAGATAATGATAAAAATATCTCGGGAGTAGGTTTAGAAATTTATGCTAATACTAAAAGATATCAAGCTTATACCAATATATCAACAGCTAATAGAGATTTATTAGATGAAATAAGTGAGAGCCAGTTACAAAAAGAACAAGCAGAATTTGATATTAAGCATTTTGATTATGCAGAAGACTTGAAAGTTGACCATAAATTAAGAAAATTAATTGAAGATGCTTATAATGATGCTAACTTTAAAAATAGTTCTAATGAGACTTTAATAAAAGTATATGATTATAAAAATCATCGTTATCAAGAGTTAAGCATTCCGAAAAAAATAAATTCCGAACTTGATAATTATGTCTTACAATTAAGAACTAAAAATGCCTTAAAATATTTAAAAGAAAGAAATGATCTTTATTTAGGGGTTAGTACTAATTTTACGGAATTAGATAAATATGTATTTGACTATGTAATAAATAGTAATATAGATAGTTTTATTGATTATTTAGAAAATAAAAATACTAAATTAACTAGTAATGAATTAATTATTTATAGTTATGGTAGTCCATCCTTTAATATTCCGATTGGGGATGCTACTAGTTTTATAAAAGAATTTAATAAATATAAAGAAAAATTACAAAATGATGCAGATTATCAAGAATTGGTTAATCATTACTATGAATTAAAAGAGGAAGACTATGTTGATTAATATTGATTTTGGGACTAGAACCCCAATATATGAACAAATAGTTTTAGAAGTAGAACGGTTAGTTACCAAAGAAGTTTTAAAGCCCGGCGAACAAATACCCAGTATTAGAGAACTAGCTTTAACTTTAAGTGTTAATCCCAATACGATTAAAAAAGCTTATGATATTTTAGAAGCTAAAAATATTATTGTTTCTAAATCGACTAAAGGAACATTTATTACTGATAATATTAAAAAGGCTAAAAATGATAAGATTGATGATTTAATTAAAAAAATTAATCAAGATTTAAAAGAATTAGAAAGTTTAGGTTTAAGTAAAGAAGAAATATTTAAAAAATTAAAATAACGGAATTTTTACCGTTATTTTTATTGACTTAAATGATATTTTTGATATAATTTAGTTAGAAGGTGAATGGAAAATGACTTTTAAGAATAGAAAAGGCTTTACTTTAGTTGAGTTATTAAGTGTAATAGTTATTTTATCAGTGGTAGTATTAATTGCGACTAATGCTGTGTTGCCTATGATGTCTAGTGCTAAAAAACAAGTTTTGGCAACTGAAGCTAATATTATGATTAAACAAGCTTATTTGTTATATACGGAAAAGGGAGAAGTTGGAACTAAATGTATTTCTTATAAAGAACTTTTAGATTCTGGCAAAGTAGATAAAAATGATGAAGATTATACCGGAAGTTTCTTAATTGAAAGTACTGAAGATGGTAAATATAATTATAAAATTTGGTTATCAAATGGTAAAAATATGATTGAGGGAAAAACGCCCGATATAACGAGTGATGATGTTACTGATTCATCCGAGGATGCTTCAACGGTGTGTGGTCT
>CANQXQ010000024.1 GCA_947627845.1 uncultured Bacilli bacterium
TTAAAAATTTGACAAAAAAATAACCATTTTATAATGGTTTGCTTAATTTTAAATTTTCAAAACTGATAAATTCCCGGCTAAACTATTTAATATTTTTAAATAAAATCACTTAATGTGATTTTTTTAGTTTTAAAATACCTTACTTATTGATATAATAAAAGTATTAAGGAGTAAGCTTATGAAAAAAGTAATAAGTATAATTTTGGGAGTTGTTGCTTTATTAGGTATTGGAGGACTTACTATTTATACCTTAACTAATAAAGGAGTTAGAAAAGAAGAAATAAAAGAAAATGAAAAAGTTAAAGAATTAGTTAATAGTAATTATAATGGAAATACTTTAGCCGAATTATATAATATATATCTTAATCAACAAAAACATAAGTTAAAATTAGAATATAAATTACAATTAGAAAAAGAAATTGATGAAGGTTATTTAGAATTAACTGTGTATTTTGATGGGGGAAATATTATTAATGAAAAAGTTGTGGCTAATTTAAAAATAGGTGATACAGATATTAAAAATTATTTAGATAATACAACAATTAGTGATATAAAATTAAATATAGATGATATTCAAATAATAAAAATAGAAGACAGAGATTATATTTTATTAGAATTAAATTGTTATGGTAAATATAATAAAAGTTATTATTTTATGTTTGATGATTTAGGAGATTTATTAGTACCTAATGGGGCAGTTATAAAAGATGAAAGTGTTTATTATCAAGTTAAGAATAATATTTTTTATAGTGATACAGAACAGATTATGGCTAAATTTCAAGATAATGAAATATATGTATTAGAACCAATAATTGAAGAAGAAGAGATTATGATAGGAGAATATAAATATTATTATAAAGATGGTAAAGCTCAAAAAGAGGAATTAAATATTTATAAAGATATTAAGATAAAGGAATAGAACAAGGTTTTAATTGTTCTATTTATTTATTTATGTTAAAATAAAGGTAGGTGAATCTTATGTTTGTTGATGAATTAACAGTTAAAGTTATTGCAGGTAAAGGGGGAGATGGTTGTACCTCTTTTAGACGAGAAAAATATGTAGCCATGGGAGGACCCGATGGAGGAAATGGAGGAAATGGCGCAAGTATTATTTTTAAGGTTGATAAAGGACTTAAAACTTTAATTGATTTAAGATACAATAAAATAATTAAGGGCGAAAAAGGTGAAAATGGTAAAGGAGCTAATAGACAAGGAGCTAATGCTTCAGATGTAATTGTTAAAGTACCGGAGGGAACTACTATTATTGATTTAGATACTAATTTAGTTATGGCGGATTTAGTGGGTGATAATACGGAAGTAGTAGTTGCTAAAGGGGGAAGAGGTGGAAGAGGAAACGCAGCTTTTAAAACTCATAGTGATAATGCCCCAAGAATTAGTGAGTTAGGCGAACCAGGCGAATTTAGAATATTAAAAGTGGAACTTAAAATGCTTGCCGATGTTGGTTTAGTTGGTCTTCCTAGTGTTGGCAAATCCACTATTTTAGCCGGAGTAAGTGGAGCCAATCCTAAAATTGCTAGTTATCATTTTACTACATTAGAACCTAATTTAGGAGTAGTTAATTTAAAAGATGGAAGAAATTTTGTTTTAGCTGATTTACCGGGTTTAATTGAGGGAGCAAGTGAGGGAATTGGACTCGGGCATAAATTTTTAAGACATGCGATGAGAACTAAAGTTATAGCCCATGTTATTGATATGGGTGCGTTAGAAAATCGTAGTCCTATTGAAGATTATTTAGTAATTCGTAGGGAAATTGAAAAATATAGTGAAAAACTTGCAAATAAAAAAGAAATAATTATTGCTAATAAAATGGATTTAGAAAAGGCCCAAGAAAATTTAAAAGAATTAAAAAAATGTTTTCCTGATAAAGAAATAATAGAAATTAGTGCTTTAAATGCTAAGGGGTTAGATAAATTAATTAAAAAATTAGCTGATATTTTAGAGGAAATAGAAGATATTAATTTATATGAAGATGAAGAATTAGAAAGTCATATTGTTTATAAATTTAAAAATGAAAGACCTTTTACTATTACAAAAGATGGTGATGTTTGGGTTTTAGAGGGAGCAGAATTAGAAAAGTTATTTAAAATGACAAGATTTAATGAAGATGAAGCCGTTATTAGATTTGCAAGGAAGCTTAAAGGAATGGGCGTAGAAGAAGAATTAGAAAAGTTAGGGGCTAAACGCGGGGATGAAGTCCAAATTTGTGATTATATTTTTGAATTTAAAGAATAAAAAAATGAAGAATTAGTCTTCATTAAAAATTAAAGTAGTACCTAGCGCAATTTTTTTAGTAGAATTAGCAGGCATTTCTAAAATGCTTGTTTTTTTATGATCATTTTTAATTTTAATAAGACGATTTTTGTCTAAATTTTCATACTTATAAATAACTTCATTATTTTCATCTAAACCAATAATATCAATATTTTCTTTCATAAAATAAGTATGAATAGAATTACAATTAGGAAGTAAAAGACCATAATCAATATTAGTTTTACCCATAAGACCAATTAATCTTTTAGAAAAAGTATTAGCAACAACAATATTATATTTTTCTTTATTTGTTTTTAAATACATTTTAATTCACCTATAATAATTGTATCATAATTGTTATTTTTTTATGATAAATAATACGCTAAAAATTGACTTTTTAGGGATTTTATTATATGATTAATTATGATAAGGGTGAAAGTTATGAATAGACGAGGTCAAGCTTTAGTTGAATATGTGTTAATTATTGCATTAATAAGTGTTATTGCTATGGGTCTCGTTAACTATTTTGGTGGTTATTTAAAAGATATTTTAACGAAAACTTCTTGCACTTTAGCCGATGAAGAATATATCAAAGGAGATAAACCTGGTGAGGGAAGATGTAGTGGAGATTACTAACACCTAAAAGGGGTAAAAGATGAGAAAAAAAGGGCAAGCATTGGTAGAGTTTATTATTATTTTACCGATATTTTTGATACTGATGATGGGCTTATTTGATTTAGGAAGATTATTTTATTTAAAAATAAAATTAGAAGATCAAATAAGTGAGGTAGTGGATTTATATCAAGCTAATAAAACAGAAGAAGAGATAAAAGAAGTATTAAAGTTAGATAATATAGAAATTGATTTAGAAGAAGATGAGGAATATATAAATTTAGCTTTAATAAAAGAAGTTAATATTATTACACCGGGACTTAATTTATTTTTAAAAAATCCTTATAAATTAGAAGTGTCGAGGAGTATTTTAAATGAGGCTTAATAATAAAGGTCAAGTATTAGTTTTATTTATTATATTAATTCCAGTTTTTTTAGCCGTAGGGGCCTTTGTTATAGATATAGGTTTAATTAGCCGGGAAAATAATCATTTAGAAAATGTTAGTAGAATGGTTATTAAAGAAGTAATTGATGAAGATGATAAGAAAGAAAAAATAGAAAAATTAATGGTTAAAAATAAAATAGATATAACTAATTTAGAGGTGCAAGTAGAAGATAATGAGATAAGAATAAAAAATGAAATAGCTATAAAAAGTATTTTTGGAAATATTGTAGGAATAGATAAATATAAAATAAAAATTGATATTAGGGGTTTTAGAGAAAATGGTAAAATAATGATTGAATAAAAGTGGGTGATAAGATGAATAATAAGGGGATGGCAATATGTATAACTTCAGCTAAAGGGGGAGTAGGTAAGACGATAACTACCCTTAATCTAGCGGGATTATATGAAAATTTAGAAAAAAAAGTATTAATTATAGATTTTGATTTAGCCAGTGGCGGAATAAGTGTTGCTTTAAATATTAATGTTAATAAAAGTATTTATAATTTTGTGGATGATTATAACAATAATCGCTATAAAGAATTTAAAGATTATATTACTAAATATGATGAATATATTGATGTTTTAGCTAGCCCGAAAGATCCGAGACAAGCTAATAAAATTGATCCTAAATATATTGAATTAATTATTGATAAAGCCGTATATAATTATGATATTGTTTTAATAGATACCAGTCATATTTTAAATGAGATTAATATATCAGTGATGGATTTAGTAGATAAATTAATATTCTTAGTAACTAATGATCCATTAGATTTAAAAAATTTAAGAAGTGAAATTAGTATTTTAAAAGATATAAATTATAATAATTATAAAATTGTTTTAAATGAAAGTGTGGCGCCATTTAAGAAATATTTTAGTTTATATGATATTAAAAATATTATAAATACTAATGTTGATTATGTTATTTCTAGTGATTTTTATATTAAAAATATTGATGGAATTATTATGAATGGGAAAATAATTACTTTAGATGAAAAAATGCCTACTTTATTTAGTAAAGATTATACAACTTTAATGCAATTAATTAGTGAAATGTATAATGAGGAGGCTAACTCATGAGACAAAGTTTAAGAGATGCTTTTGATATTAAAAGTAAAGATAAAAAAGTTAATGTAATAAATGATTATGAGATATTTAAAGATAAAAAATTATTAGATAAATTAAGAACAGAAATAGTTGAAAATTTAATTGACCATGAAATGCCTAATGATATTACTTTAAATGAATGGATTAATGATTTAATTGATAAAACAATTGAGGGGTATGATTTATCTAATTTAGAGAGAAGTCATTTATATAATTTAATTGATAATGAAATAAATGGGTATGGACCGATTACAGAACTTTTAAATAGTAAAAATATTACTGAAATAATGATTAATTCACCTAATGAAATATATATTGAAATAGATGGGGTTATTAGTAAAGATGAAAGTGTTTCTTTTATTAATGATGAACATATTATTAGAACAGTACAAAGACTTATTCAACCTTTAGGTAGAACTATAGATGCGACTAATCCAATGGTTGATTCAAGACTTTTAGATGGTTCGAGAATTAATGCGGTAATTCCTCCTTTATCAACTAAAGGACCGGTAGTAACCATAAGAAAATTTAAAGAGTCAATGACAAGTATTGATGAATTAATTAGAATTGGGACATTAACTCCTTATATGGCAAGATTTTTAGATGCCGCGGTAAGAGGAAAATTAAACATAATTGTATGTGGCGGAACGGGTTCAGGAAAAACAACACTTTTAAATATTTTAAGTGGTTTTATTGGCGAAAATGAACGAATTATTACAATTGAAGATGCCGCGGAGTTAAAGCTTAATCAAAGTCATGTTATATCACTGGAAACAAGAAGAACGAATTATGCGGAAAATGGGGAAATAACCATTAGAGATTTAGTTATTAATAGTTTACGGATGCGGCCCGATCGAATTATTGTCGGAGAAGTCCGAGGCAAAGAAGCTTTTGATATGCTTCAAGCAATGAATACTGGTCATGAAGGATCTTTAACAACTATGCATGCGAATGGTCCAGTCGATGCTTTAAATCGTTTAGAAACCATGGTTTTAATGGGAGGTATGGAAATTCCGGTTAAAGCAGTAAGAGAATACATTATTAGTGCAATTGATATTATTGTTAATATTGAACGAATGAGTGATGGTAAAAGAAAAGTAACTAGTATTTGTGAACTAGAAGATTTTAGTGAGGGAGAAATTAAATTAAAAGAAATATTTGCTTTTAACCAAAAAGGTTTAACTGAAACTGGAGAAGTAGATGGCGAATTTATTTTATATGATGGTATTCCTAAAGTTTATAAAAAGATAAAAGCTAAAGGAATAGTTGATATTGATGATATATTTAATCCTACGAATGATTTACAAAAAGAAAATGAAGTAATCGAGGAAATAGATAATAAACCGCAAGTATTATATTATCAAGGAAAATATGAGGGAATTGGACCTAAAAATTAGATAGGAGTTTAAAATGGTCGGAGTTAGAATATTACAGATTATTTTAATTTTAATTATTTTAGGAGTAATAGGTTACTTACTTCGACTTTCTCATGCTTTAAAGTTAGAAAAAAGAATTGCAAGATTTACGATTAATACTAATGTGATAGAAGAGGCTTCTTTTTTTGATAAAGTAAAAGATCTAATTCAGAAATTAGCTAAAGAATTTAGTAAAGTCTTAAATCATTCGGAAGTATTAAGAAAATATACTAATAGATATAATAAGTATATTAATTTTGATGATAAAAATAAAAAAAATGGCATGATTTATGTAGCTTATAAGTTTATTTTAGCCATATTTGTGATAATTTTAGGGTTAATAACTTTATGTTTTAAAGAAGTAAAATTTGATATTATGTTCTTCTTGTTAGTTTTTATTATTAGTTTTTTATTACCAGATTTATATTTAAGTATTAAATTTTATCAAAAAAGAAAAAAGATTGAAAATGATTTATTAAAAGCAATTATTATTATGAATAATGCTTTCCAAAGTGGAAGAAATATTATGCAAGCAGTCGAGGTAGTAAAAGAAGAATTAGATGGACCTATTCAAGATGAATTCAAAAAAATATATTTAGATATTACTTATGGACTTAGTTTAGATGTTGTTTTTAATCGGTTTTATGAACGGGTTAAATTAGAAGATGCGAAATATATTACTTCTTCTTTAACTCTGTTAAATAAAACGGGAGGAGATATTATTAAAGTATTTTCTTTGATTGAAAAATCATTTTTTGATAAAAAGAATTTAAAGAATGAACTTAATAGTTTAACAGCGACTAGTAGATTTGTGTTTAAAATGTTATTATTTTTACCATTTATATTTATTGCAATTATAGCCATTATTAATCCTAGTTATTTTAAACCATTTTTTACAACACCTTTAGGAATTATAATATTAATTTTAATTGGATTATTATATGTTTTATATATTTTAATTGTAAGAAAAGTACTTGAGGTGGAATTATGAGAAGAAGTATAATAAATAAAATATATTTAAGTAGTACGATTAAAAGAATAGAAAGTAAAGTAAAATTACTAGGAAATAACAATAAAATAGGGATAGAAGAATTTTTAAATGTTAGACTTATTTTAACTATAATAATTTTTGGAATAGGACTAATTAGTTTTAAATATGGGTATATTTTAGCTCCTCTTATGGCTTTAGTTTTTTATGTAGGATTTGAATATATAGTTTATGATTATAATATTAAAAAAAGAGGGAAAAGATTAGAAAAAGAGGCTTTATTTTTCTTTGAAGTTTTAGTATTAACTTTAGAGGGAGGAAGAAACTTAAAGCATGCTTTAGATTTAACCGTAGAGAATATTAATTCTGATATTGCCTTAGAATTTAAGGGAATGTTAGAGGAAGTAAGGCTGGGAAAAAGTATTAATGAAGCTCTAGAGTCATTAAAGAAGAGAATACCAAGCGAAGCTATAAATAATGCAATTTTAAATATGATTCAAGCTAATACTTATGGAACAAATATAATTGATTCAATGTATAATCAAATAGATTTTTTAAGAGATAAACAGTTATTAGATGTAAAAGCACAAATAGCTAAATTACCTACTAAAATAAGTATTATTAGTGTTTTATTCTTTATTCCTATTATGTTTTTAATAATACTTGCCCCAGTACTATTAAATTATATTATGGGTTAACAGTTTTTGAATATTTTTTAATGTAAGAGGATCTATAAAATGTTCTATTTTTTCAACTTGATCTAAACTAAAGTTATTTTTATTTAATTTAGTTAAGAAATCAGTTAAAATAAGATGTCTTTTATAAAGATATTTAGCTATTTTTAGACCACTAGAAGTTAAAGTTAAAGAATTAGAGTTAACTAAATTTAGATTTTTTAATTTAGAAATCATCTTACTACAAGATGATTTTTTAACATGGAGTAAGGCACTTAATTTAGTAATCGTTAGGGTATTTTTAGTAAGAGTTTCGCGATATAACATTTCTAAATAATCTTCCATCGCATAAGTAATAAAATTATTATTATGTAAATAATTTGTTAAAGTGTAATAATCTTCTTTCATATAACACAATCCTTTTATATGCATATATTAAAGTAGTTGTTAGTTTAAGGAAACTAATAAATTATATTTAAGGAGATTTAAGAAAATGACAGAGACATTAAATAATATTTGTTTAGATCAAGAAGTAATAGTTAAACAAATAAAGGGTGATGGGATGTTAAAAAGAAGATTAATGGATTTAGGGTTTATTCCGGAAGCTTCTTTAAAATGTATTTTAATTAGTCCATTTAAAGATCCTAAAGCTTATAGAATAAATAATAATACAATTGCTTTAAGAAATATCGATGCTAAAAATATTGAGGTAGTTTATGCGAACAATTAAAGTAGCTTTAGTGGGAACTCCTAATGTAGGGAAATCAACTATTTATAATGCGTTAACTAAAAATAATGTGCATACTGGTAATTGGGCGGGGAAAACAGTAGATTTTACTAAAGGAGAATGTGTTTTTCAAGATATAAAATATGAATTCTATGATTTACCCGGCACTTATTCTTTACTTGCTAAATCTAAAGAAGAAGTTATTGCGACGGATTTTATTTTTAATGGTGATTTTGATGTAGCAGTCGTGGTCGTGGATGCGACTAGTTTAGATAAGGGAATTAATTTAGTGGTGCAAACCCAAGAAATATTTAAAAAGGTAGTCGTATGTGTAAATTTAATTGATGAAGCAAAAAAGAAAGGGATTATTATTGACTTTGATCTACTTAAAAGGAATTTAAATTTACCTTTAGTAAAAACTAGTGCTAAACAAAAAGAGGGATTAGAAGATTTATTATTAACAATTAAACAGGCGCAAGCTTTAGAATATTTAGATATTAACTATGGTATATTGGAAGATAAAATAAAATTAATCGAAGAAGAAATAAAAGATACATCTAAAAATAAAAAATGGATGGCTTTAAGAATATTAGAAAATAATAAACATTATATAGATATGTTTAATAATTTAAATTTATTAGATTTAGGTAGTAAAACTAAACAAGCTAAAGAAGAATTAGAAAATGTAGATATTAGTTTAGAAATAGTAATAAAAATAAGAAAAGAAGTTAAAAGAAAGTTAACAAATGTAGTTAAATATAAAAACTATGATTATGATAAAAAAGCTTTAAAAGTTGATAAGATTTTAACAAGTAAATTATGGGGTATTCCGATAATGTTAATATTTTTATTTGGCATATTTTATTTGACAATAGAGGGGGCTAATTTACCATCTAATTTACTTTTTAATTTCTTTCAAGGGTTAGAAGATAATTTAAGTAATATACTAGAATTTATAAAATTACCTAATGTTTTAATTGATTTAATAGTAAATGGTATTTATAAAACATTATATTGGGTAGTTTCCGTGATGATGCCGCCAATGCTAATATTTTTTCCTTTATTTACTTTTTTAGAAGATTTAGGAGTATTACCGAGAATAGCTTTTAATATGGACAAAGCCTTTAGTAAATGTGATGCTTGTGGAAAGCAAGCCCTTACGATGTGTATGGGTGTTGGTTGTAATGCTGTTGGAGTTACTGGAGCAAGAATTATTGATTCTAAAAGAGAAAGATTAATTGCTATTTTAACTAATGTATTTGTTCCTTGTAATGGCAAATTTCCCACTTTAATTGCAATTATTACAATGTTTTTTATGCCTTTTACTAATAAATATAGTGGTCTTTTTGGGGCTTTAGTTTTAACTTTATTTATTGCTTTAGGTATTTTAGTAACATTTATAATTAGTTTTATTTTAGCCAAGACTATTTTAAAAGGAAAAGCTTCAAGTTTTACATTAGAACTACCGCCTTATAGATGGCCAAATATTTGGGAAACAATTAAGTATAGTGTTAAAAATAGAGCTATCTTTGTTTTAGGTAGAGCAGTAAAAGTTGCTTTCTTTGCGGGTTTTATTATTTGGTTTATTGCTAATGTAAAAATAGGAAATACAGCGATTATAACTTATTTAATTAAATTTTTTAATCCATTTGGGTCTATACTCGGAGTGGATGGAGTAGTAATTTTAGGGTTATTGTTGGGATTTCCAGCGAATGAGATAGTTATACCGGCTATGCTTATGGGGTATCTTGAGACTTCCACTTTAACAGATTTTGCCAGTGTTGGAGTTTTAAAAGATATTTTACTTGTAAATGGATGGTCAGTTAAAATGGCAATATGTTTTATAATACTTATGATGTTTCATTACCCTTGTTCAACAACATTACTGACCATAAAAAAAGAAACGCATAGTAATTATTATACTTTTTTAGCCTTTATAATTCCTTTACTAGTGGGAATGGGACTGGCTTTTTTAATTAATATTTTATTTTAAGTTTAAGCTTTGGGCTTGGACTTTTTTTGTAAATTAATTTTTTTTAAGTATAATTTAGATTAGAAATGTATTATAATAATTTTAGTGGTTATTATGTTTCAAGCAATAGATAATTTTATTGATAATATGTTACAAAATTTAGGTGTTTGGGGACCATATTTAGGTTGCTTCTTTATTTTAATTGAGTCCATGTTACCGATTTTACCTTTATTTGTTTTTATTACAATTAATTTTTTGGCTTTTGGTAAAATTTGGGGATTTGTGATTTCCTGGTTTTTCACATGTTTAGGTTGTTTAATTTCATTTTTCTTATTTCGTAAAAAAGTGCAGACTTGGTTATATCGCCATCTTAAGAAAAAGGGGTTAATTAGTGAAGAGACTATTAAGCACATTACTAATTTAAAATTTGAACAATTAACGACAATTATGGCTATACCATTTACCCCGGCTTTTTTAGTAAATATACTTGCTGGTTTATCAGAAATGAAAGTAAGAAAATTTTTATGGGCTTTATTAATAAGTAAAATATTTTTAGTATATTTTTGGGGCTTTATTGGAGTGGGATTAGTCCAAAGTATTAAAAATCCTAGATATTTAGTTAAAGTTGTGGTAATCTTAATTATAGCATATATAATTAGTTTTATTGTAAATAAAAAATTAAAAATTAAGTAGAGGTGGAAGTATGGATTATGTAATTATAGGAATGCTTGGAGTAACAATAATTTTACTTTTAGTAAATTTATTTAAAAAAAGTGATAATAAAGAAGCTGATATAGTAGAAAGATTAGGAAAACTAGAAGTAGAAGTTGTTAAAGAAATAGGCGAGTTTAAAGTTAATTTTGCAAGTGATTTAAGAAAAGATTTTGATGCTTTAAATGAAAGTGTAATAAGAAAATTAACAGATATTAATAATAAAGTGACTGAAAGATTAGATGAGTCTTTAGAAAAGACTAATAAAACTTTTGCAAATGTTTTAGAAAGACTTACTAAAATTGATGAAGCCCAAAAGAAAATTGATGGGTTAAGTAGTGATATTATCTCTTTACAAAGTATTTTAACTGATAAAAAATCCAGAGGTATTTTTGGCGAAGTTAATTTAAACTTTATTTTAGAAAATGCTTTTGGAAGTGCTTCAAATGGGATTTATGATATTCAACATAAGATGAGTAATGGATTTATAGTTGATGCTATTTTGTATGCGCCTGCGCCTTTAGGTACTATTGCGATTGATTCCAAGTTTCCACTTGAAAATTATGAACGCATGACTGATAAAAAATTAAGTCCGGCAGACCGATTAGTAGCCGAGAAAAATTTTAAAATAGATTTTAAGAAGCATATTGATGCAATAAGTTCCAAATATATTATACCTGGGGAAACAGCGAGTGAAGCAATTATGTTTTTACCGGCGGAAGCTATATTTGCCGAAGTAAATGCTTATCATTCGGATTTACTTAATTATGCTTATAATAAAAAAGTATGGATTACTAGTCCGACAACTTTAATGAGTACTTTAACGGTGATTGAAATGATTTTAAAGAATATGGAACGTGATAAATATGCCAAAGTTATTCATGAAGAACTAAATAAATTATCTTTAGAATTTTCGAGATATAAAGAACGTTGGGATCGTTTAGCTAGAAGTATTGTAACGGTTAATAAAAATGTGGAGGAGTTAAATACAACTAGTGAAAAAATAACTAAAAGATTTGATTCAATTAATAAAGTTGATGTTAATAAGCTGACAAATGAGGAAGATAAAGAGCTAATAGGTAGTTAGTTCTTTTCTTTTAATTGTAAATAATGTTTATTTTTTATCAATAATATTGATTTTGTTTGGAAACATAGCTATAATTATAATGGAGAGTTTGGAAGGTAAGAGCTAGTTAACATCTTTGTTAAAAAAGATTTTACCTTGTTCTCCTTTTTAAATGGTATAATATATATGTGATGTTTTATGAAAAAAGAGCTATTAAGTCCGGCGGGGGATTTTAAATCTTTAAAAGCCG
>CANQXQ010000025.1 GCA_947627845.1 uncultured Bacilli bacterium
GTATATTCAAAATCAATATCAATATCAGGCATGGTAATTCTTTCGGGATTTAAAAATCTTTCAAATAATAAATTATATTTTAGAGGATCAACATTGGTAATGCCAATACAAAAACTTACTAAAGATCCCGCGGCACTTCCTCTTCCGGGACCAACTAATATACTATTTTTTTTGGCAAATAAAACATAATCATATACTATTAAAAAATAATCTTCAAAGCCCATCTTTTTTATTACCGAAAGCTCATAATCTAATCTTTCTTGATAGCTCGATTTTACTTGATTATTTAATCTTTTATTTAAACCTTTATAAGCTAAATTTTTTAAAAATTCATAAGAATTATCTAGATTGTTATATTTAGGTATATAATTATCTTTCAAATCCAGTTGTAAATCTAAATCTTTGCTAAATTCCAAAGTACTTTCTTTATCTTCTTCTTTAATATTTAAATTAAAATAATTATGGGAATAATCACTCGTTATATCTTTTAATAAAATACCTTTATTTATAGCTTCTAAATAATTTAATAATTCGGTATCTTCTTTAGTTAAAGCGCGGATGTCTTTTAAATATACTACATTTTTACTTTTAAGTAAGGCCGTAATTTTTTCTGTATCATTGCTATACCCTAAATAACAATTAGGAAAATAATCCATTAAATCATAAGCATTAGGACTTAAAATTATTTTTATATCGGCTAAATATTCCTTTAGAGTTTCAATATTTAGAGTTCCTAATTCTTTTAAAGTATGGATTTTGAGTAAATTTTTAAAGCCATGATTGTTTTTAGCATATAAATATATTTCTTGATCATTTAATTTAATAGTAAGGCCAATAATGGGCTTTAAATTATTATTAAGCATTTGATTATAAAAGGCCATACAGCCATATAAGTTTTCATCGGTTAAGGCACAACTAGTGATATTATGACTTTTTAAAAAACTAATTAATTCATCTATTTTAATCATACTTTTAAGTAATGTATACTCCGAAGTAATTTTTAAAGGTATAAGCATAATATCACCCCACTTAATAAAATTATAACAAAAAATATAATATAGTTAAAGTTAAATAACTTTATTTTACAAAAACAAAATATGGACAAATTTATAAAATTATTATATACTTAATTTAGCGAGACACTTCATAGTGCTTGCCTTAAAAGGTTTTGCACCATTTACTTAATAAGGTAAATGGTGCCGTTTTTTATTTAAAAATTATTCAAAAATAATTAATAGAATAATTATTGTAATAAGTAAAAGGATTAATAAATCTTTTTTACTCATACAACCACCTCACTTTCAAAAAAAAGTAATGTGGCAAGCACCAAGACCCCCTTAAGATGTCTCGTACTTTTAATATAACATATATTTTTTAAATGTCAAAAAGCAGATTTGATAAAATCTGCTTAGCCAATTTAGTTAAATCTGCAGCAAAATTTAGGTAAATTTGAGGATTTTTGCTACAAATTTTGTTAAATCTGTAATTTTTAATTATTTGACACTTTATTACATTAAAAAATTCTATTACGCATTTTTCAATTTTTTTCATTTTGGCGTAATAGAAAGAATGTAAATTTTTCTATTTTTGGAGTTTTTCTTCCTCTTTTTTTAGATTTTCTTCAATTAGATAAAACAAATAAGAAATAACATGACTATTATAATAATCCTTTTTTTCTATTTCTTCTTTTAATTTATTATATAGTTCGGGATTATTAGTGCATATTTTATCTATTAAATTATAAATATCTTTAATGTTTTTATTTAAATCTGGATTTAAAGTTTTGAATGTTGTTCCTAAATATCTTATAAAATTGGTATATTCTTTTATAAAATCTAAATTATTAATAAAGTTTTTAAAGCCAGCAATATTAGGTTTAATGGTGGAATTCCAAAAAGAGTTTGGGTCGGCTAATGGGCCAATCGGATTAGCGCTCATTTTAGATAATTCTACTTGAATATTGATGCCAAATCGGAGTCTTATATATTCATTAATATAATTATAAGGATCAGCATCTTCAATTATAGCATATTCATTTTTTTCTTTTAGCAAACTAGCACTTAGATAATTTTCAATGGTTTTAGTTTCAAAGTCAATATTATAAAGGCCGATTAGGCCTGGTTCATATATGGGTCTTTGATATATTTTACCCATAACACTATGATAATTAAAGAAAGCGGTTACCTCTTCTTTTTGACTTAAATTAACTAAAAAATTTAAGAGATGTAAATTTTCTTGTTCAAAGGTAAAATGTTCTAAATCTCTGGTTGGACAACCAATAGGACCTACTTTATCGGCTCTAATATTGGCATAAGCCGTACCTTTATAAGTTACTCCTTGAGTTTGATATTCGCTAATTTTATGATTAAATGGTGCATTTTGGCTTAAATCAATGCCATGTCCATTCGCTGTCCAAGCAGCGCATACTCCAATGGGGTAATTATTTTGTTTTAATATTTCTAAAACTTGATTTTTTAAAGCGGAATAATCACTTAAAAAATCCTTTAAATCAATATTATCATATAAAGCTTGATATTCTTTTTTACTTTTTAAAGTTTCTAAATCGCCAACTTGTTTAGCCTGACCATTTCTTAGAGCATCTTGCTTATAGACTTGCCAATATTTTCGAGCTAAAGCAATTTTTTCTTCATCATTTTTTCCTTTAGCGAGATATAAATCTTGCATACTTGTAGTAATTAAATAACCTTCAGGGTTCATGATAGGAATAAAATCAATGGTATATTCAGTATGGTCAAAACCTCCATTTAAAGCTAAATCTTCCATTAAATGCACGATGAAAATAGTAGTAATAATTTCCGCGGCATGATAAGAACCCGTGACTATAATATGTTTTTTCCCCTTTCCCATAGTATAATGATCAATTGGTAAGAGAAAATCTGTATAACCTAATGGTTCTTCTTTTTTAACTTGGATTTTTACTTGAGGATTATTAACTAAATTTGTTAATCTTTTTTTTACATCATCATAATTTAAATAGTAAAACATTTTATTTCATTCCTTTTATTAGATACTCTTCTAAAGTTAAATTATTTTTTCTTAAATGATAAGCTAGAGTTTGGCCAACAAATCTAAAATGCCATGGTTCAAATTTATACCCTGTAATAGCTTCTTTTCCTTTTGGGTATCTTAAGATAAAGCCATATTTATAAGCATTATCATTTAACCATTTAAAGACTCTCATATCTTCAGTTATTTCTTCATAATAAATACCATCTATTAAAGTGCCAATATCTATAGCTAAACCAGTTTGATGTTCACTAGTTCCCGGTAAAGCTACTTTATTATAAGCTTCTTTTCCTAACTCATTTAAATAATGATTTAATATTTCTTGTTGATATAGACCACTTCTATAGCCAGAATCAATATAAATTTCATAGCCTAATTTTTGGGCATCTTGAGCCATTTTTAAAAAAGCTTCATAGACATAATCTATGACTTGTAATTTTATTTCTTTATTTAAAGATTTAAAAAAAGGATTATTAACTAATACCAAATTACTTGGAACATAATTAAAATCCAATGGGTTTTCTTTATTAACTAAAATTAAAGCTGGCATTAAGCTCGAGAAGAATATTTACCATCTTTAGTAGAGATGATAATCTTTTCTCCTTCGCCAATAAATAAAGGTACTTTTACAATATAACCAGTTTCGATTTTAGCATCTTTTTGAGCATTATTAGTAGTATTTCCCCTTACGGCTGGTTCAGTTTCAATAACTTCATATTCAACTTTTTCTGGTAAAGTTATACCTAAAATTTCACCCTCATAATAATCGATAGTTATATCTAAACCCTCTTTAATAAATTTAACTTGATCACCTAATATTTTAGTACTTATTTCTACTTGTTCATAAGTTTCATTATTCATGAAGACATAATTATCGCCGGCGGCATATAAAAATTGCATTGGTGTTCTATCAACATGAGCTTTCGTAATTTTTATATTAGTATTATAAGTATCTTCAGTAATAGATCCGGTTCTTAAATTTTTTAATTTCATTCTAACAAATGCTGAACCTTTACCAGGTTTAACATGTTGAAATTCTACTATTTGATATAAATTATTATCTAAAATAATAGTCATACCATTTTTAATATCATTAATATTTATATTCATCAACATTACTCCTTTCTTTTGTAAATATTCCCCATTTCTTTTTTCGAGCCCGAAATTGAGGATTTTTCGTCACATCTTTTTTGGAAATATTTCTATTTCCAACGATGGCAATAACTGGTGAATTAAAATTGGTTCTAATTAACCGATGTGTCCCCCTACGCATAAAATACTCCTTACTTCTTTTCTTTTACGATTTGATGTTTATGACAATTTTTGCAATACTTCTTTATTTCTAAACGATCAGGAGTATTTTTTTTACTTTTGCTTGTACATCTTAATTCTTCACCACATACAGTGCATTTTAAAGTTACATAGCTTCTATTTTCATTTTTAGCCATAAAAGCACCTCCTTTATAAAAGTCTAGAAGTATTATAACAGAAAAATATTAGCTTGAAAAGAGAAAATCGTTAATATTTCGCGCAATTAATCTATTTATTTGGGCTCTAACCTTACTTTTACTATTTAAATCACTAGTATTGGGACTAATTACAACTATAGAATATGTGGGATTATCATAGGGAGCGTACATTAAAAAGGTATTACTTAAGACATAAGCATCTAAAGTACCATTATAATCACTATCAATATAGGACTCACTAGTACCTGTTTTACCGGCACCTTGAATGTTTGGATTAGCATACCAATAACCAGTTCCACTTTTAATAACTTCCCGAAATCCTGCTTGGATCCGTTTTAAATATTTTTCTTCTAAATCAATAGTACTTAATACTTCTTTTTTGGCTTCATATAATATTTCTTCATTATCTTTAATACTATTTACAATATGGAGTTTTAATCTTTCACCAGTATTTGCAATAGTATTTATATATTGGAGTAATTGCATGGGGGTATATAAATCATATTGACCAATCGCTAAATTTAGAAGTAAATCGGGAGCTATTTTAGTTCCTTTTAAACCAATACTTTCATTTGGTAAATCAACCCCTGTTTTAATTCCTAAACCAAAATTAGTAAAGGTAGAACGATATTTATTAAAATCATCTTCGGTTACTTTAGCTTTCATATTATAAGTATAATTTAGGCCGGCTACTCTTAAGGCCACAATAAATTGATAATAATTAGAACTTAAAGCTAAAGCTTTTAAATCAGTTAAAGTACCTAATCTACTATAAGAACATTTTAAAGGATTATTATAAAGTTTAATACAACCATCTGTTATTTTACTACCAATATCTATTGCTTTATATTTATAACCTACGGCCATAGAGGCACCTTTAACCGCACTTCCAACTGTATAAGCATTTTTAATAACATTAATACTAACATCTTGAAATTTAATATCTTTACCATTAGTTATTTTTCTTATTCCCGCGATAGCTTTAATATTTCCTGTAAGGGGTTCACTAATTAGAGCATAAGACTCTTTATAATATTTAGTGTTAGCCATTTTAGTAGAATTAACTAATTGTTCTTTAATAATTTCTTCAACTTTAAGTTGATAATCAAGATCAATATTTAAAATTAAATCGTGACCTTTTTTCGCGGGTTCGATTAGTATTAAATTATTATTTTCTACTTTATATAAAGCTTTTTCACCTTTTAAATAATCTTCATAATATTCTTCTAAACCACTAATTCCGACTTTATCATTTAAACTATAGCCTTTCTTTAATAATTCTTTTTTCTCTTTAGGAAAAGTATTACTAATTTCGCCTAAAACACTTCTTAAAGTTTCTTCATAGGGGTAAGCTCTAACCCAACTTATTTCACCCATAATACCCGGTAAATTAGCTTCTAATATTTTTGCATATAATTCATCATCTATATCATTTAATAAGAGTTTATTATCATAAATATAACCCTCATTCATTAAATAATAAAAATAAGAACTATATTTTTCTAAAGCACTTAAACTATTTAAATCATTTTCGGTAATGCGTTCTTTTTTTAATTTAGTTAATTCTTCTTTACTGATTTTTCTTTCTTTATATAACTCATATTCTTCCGGAGTTATTAATTGAGCGACTTTATCAGCGTATAACAGCATATAATAATCTTTTAAATTATTATCTTGATATTTATAAGTATAATTAGTTAATAAGACTAATTTTTTAGCAACTTCTATTTCTTCTTTTAAAGTAATATTATTAGATTTATGATAGATAATAGTATTTATTCCTTTATTATCTACTAAAATACGACCTTTTATATCAAGAATACGACCACGCGGGGCGGAATTTCCTTGAACATATATATTATTAATTTTATTATATTCTTCTAAATAATAAGCATGATCTAAATAAACTAAACTATAGGTTTTCCCTACAAATAATCCAAATAATATAACTATTAAAAGAATTAAAAAATAAAACTTTTTTGGCATTTTATTCACCCTTATTAGTATTCAAATTTTAAATAATTTCATACAATGTAATAGGTGATATTATGTATAATTTAATAAAACGAGTAATGCTTAATTTATCTAAAGAAGAAGTAAATAATTTTGCTTTAAGTAAGAATGTATATTTAACTCCCGAAGAACTTGATTTTACTTATGATTTTGTTAAAAAAAATTGGGAACAAGTTATTAGTAATCCTAGTCTTCTTAATTTAGAACGTTATAAAAATCATTTTAGTTCCGAAAATTTTAATAAAATAAATAAATTATTTAATGAATATAGTGCTAAATATCAAGCATTTTTAAAATAGGCTATAAATAAGCTAATGTGTGTTGTTGACAAATAGGTAAAATAGATACTTATTTGTCTTTTTTATAAAAATTTTAGATAAATTCATACACATATAAATATTTTAATTCTCTTATCATTTTTATCTAAAACTGAAAGTTTTTAATTGTGTTTTAATTCAGATGGTATAGGATAATAATTTTCCATTAAAGTAGAAAAATCTACATCATATATTTCTTTAATACTTGTATTATTTAAATAGAAAATACTTAATAATAAACCATTTTCATCGGTAAGTGGCATATTATTTTCTAATAAAAAATTTATTTTTAATTGTAATATAGAAGAGGAAATGAATGATAAGAAAGATTTATTTTTTTCATAATCAATATTATATTTAGTACATATTGCTTTATTTTGGTCAAAATTTAAATCTTTATTCCAGATAATTCCTAGTCTATTTAACAAGATACCATGGAAACTATTGGGGTCTATATGTCTTTTTTGATTATAAACCCACTCCCCTAGTTTAATACTTCCATCTTTATTATAAGTATAACCATCATTTGTTTTAAAATTATATTTTACTTCTAAATTACCATAATATTCAAAATAAATTTTAGCATAGGCATACATTTCTTCCCAACTTAAATTATTCCGATAAAATCGCATACCTATTTTAGATAATAAAATACCTTTTTCACTGGTAGGATCAATTCTTTTTCTTTGAGAAGCAATCCAATTGCCTAAACTTATATTACCATCTTTTTTTAAAGTAAAGCCATCATCGGTTTTAAATAATGTTGGAACTTCTAAATTGCCATGATGTTCAAAGTATATTTGGGCATAATTATACATCTCTTCCCAAGTAAAATGGATGAGATTAAAACGCATACCTATTTTTAATAATTGGTCATATTTGGTAGTATTAGGTTTAAGTAATTTTCTTTGATTAAATACCCAAGTGCCTAAATTAATCTTTCCTTTAGGATTATAAGTATACCCATCATCTGTTTTAAAGTTTTGTTTTATTTCCAGATTACCATGATGTTCAAAGTATATTTTCGCATACTCATACATTTCATTCCAAGAATAGCGATTAGTAATCTTCTTTTCAAATTTTAAGCCAAGTCCAGCTAATAATTTACCACGTTTGCTTTCCGGATCTAGTTCTAATCTTTGATTCCCTAACCATTTACCTAAATTAATTTTACCATTTGGATCAGAGGTATAACCATCATTAGTTTTAAAAGTGGTCGGAATAGCAATGTTACCATGATGCTTATGATAAACTTTAACATAGTCATACATTTCGGCCCAAGTTTTTAATTTTTTTATTTCAAAACGCATACCTATTTCGGTCAATAATTTTTTATGATTATTATTATCATTAGCTCTTAATCTTTGAAATAAAATCCAGCGTCCTAAATTAATTCGGCCATTGGCATCATAAGTATAACCATCATTAGTTTTAAAGCGTACTGGTACCTCTAAATTATGATGATGTTCAAAATAGATTTTAGCATAATTATACATTTCTTCCCAAGTTAAGGAAGTTTTAATAATAAAATTACAACCTATTTGAGCTAATAATTTGCCACGGCTAGTCTCGGTATTTTCTAATTTTCTTTGGCGATATAACCACTCCCCTAGATTGATTAAGCCCTCATTATCATGACTAAACCCATCATTTGTTTTAAAATTATAAGGAATATTTAAGTGACCATAATGCTCAAAATAAATTTTAGCATATTCATAATAATCTTCCCATTTTAAAGTTAAACGATCCATAACATAACGTAATATTTCATATAAATCTTGATTTATAATATTAATATCAAAACTAACATCGTTAATTTTTAATTTTAAAGTTTGAGAATTATTACTCTCCTCTATTTCTTTGAAGCGATTTTGAAGATTGGTTTCTAATTCTTTAATAAAAGCAATATTATTAGTTAAATCAATTATTACGGGAGCAATTAATTTTTGAATTAATTCTTCTTTAGATAAGTTATCTTTATAGGGTATATTTTTCTTAGTACAGATTGATTTTAAATCTGCGATAGATAATTGTTCTAATTTAGCAAATTCTGTCGCGGTAGTGCCTCTTACATTTAAAGCTCTTCCTAATTGTTCAAAATAGACAATATCAGAAGTAGTTTCCCGACCCATGATGACGCCATCAATATTAGGGGCATGAATTCCCTCATTATATTGATTTATAGCAAACATGACTCGCAACTGATTTGAAACATCATTTCCTTTTAAATCTGTATCATGATAAAAAGCTTCTCTATTTTTTTTACCTAAAGAACTCATATCACTCGTGGAAGTATAAAAAATGATATTTTCTTCGGGAATAAACTCTTTAAACCATTTAAGCGCTTCTTTTTTAATGGTGGCAATATCATTAGTACCCTCAATATTTATAGGTGGACAAAAATAAATGTATTTACCATTAGGTTTAATATTTTCTTTTAATAATTCCACTATGCCGGGAGCTTCATGAATTTTTCTTTTAGCATCGGCTAGTAGTTTTTGATACTCTGCTTTATCTAAAATATTTTTTTCGGCTATTTTAGTTTCTAATTCTTGAACTATTTTAGATAAACTTACATAGGCACTTTTATAAATAGGTTTAGGTAATACGCCCTCTAACATAGCATCGCATAAGTCATAGTGACTTACTATTTTACGGGAAAATAATTCATCAGTTTCGGGATTTATCATATCTCTTTCATAAATAGTTTTACGATCTCTTATAGTATAAGCAGTCATACCAAATACTTGGAGGTTGGGATGAGTATCTAAAAAGGTTTCTATTCTTGCACCCCAAATAGGTGCGCCTAAATGATGAAATTCATCTAATATTAATAAATCACAAGGAATACTTGCTATTTCTTCTTCAGTTAAATTAACCAGACTTTGATAGGTTCTAAATTCTAAATGAGAAAAATCTTTATTAAATTCTAAATGGGGATTAGCATCTATTATTTTTTTAATATGTTCTATTATCCCTTTACTAGGGACTAAATAAATAATTTTTTTATTTTTATTATCATAAGCAAGTTGTAAGGCATTATAACTTTTACCTGTTCCAGTCGCATGAACTATGCCGACAATATTTTCTTTTTTAAAAGCTTCTTTTATTTTTTTATAGCTTCTTAAATTATGTTCATATAAACCTAAAAATCCATACTCTTTATTCATAAACTTCACCATTATATTTTTCTATTTTAAACATCTATAGTATCTTTAGTATAACATAATCTGGAAATTTAATAAATAAAAAAGTCATTTCTGACTTTTTAAATCTTTCTCTCTTTTAATTTTTTCTTTCTTTTATTTCAGCAACAATTTTTTCAATAAATTCATCTAAAGGCATAGTAACTGTTTCTTCAGTGCCACATTTACGATAACTGATAGTTTTAGCTTCAATTTCATTATTACCAATAATTACGGCATAAGGAATTTTTTTCATGACCGATTCACGCATTTTATAACCTAATTTTTCTTCACGATCATCTAAATTAACGCGAACATTCAAATCCTTTAATTTAGCAAATATTTCGTTTGCATATTCTAAATGATAATTATTATTTACAGGGATTATATTAACTTGAACTGGTGATAACCAAAGAGGTAATAGACCTTTTGTTTCTTCTAAATAATAAGCCATAAACCGATCTATACTACCTAATATCGCCCGATGTAAGACAACGGGAGTTTGTTTATTGCCATCTTTATCAATATAACTTAAATTAAAACGCATAGGTAAACAAAAATCTAATTGACAAGTTGATAAAGTATATTCATTACCAACAGCGGGTTTTACTTGAACATCAAGTTTAGGACCATAAAAGGCTGCTTCGCCAATTTTTTCCACATATTCTAAACCAATATCATTTAAAACTTTTCTTAAAGTATCTTCCGCATTATTCCACATTTCATCATCAGGGTAATATTTGACTTTATCTGAAGGATCTCTTAGAGATAGTTCAAAACGATAGTTAGTAATATTTAATTCATGATATACCTCTAATATTAAATTAACAACCGATTCAAATTCACTTTTGATTTGTTCTTTAGTGACAAATAAATGGGCATCATTTTGACAGAAAGTTCGACCTCTTTCAATTCCTTTTAAAGCTCCACTCGCTTCAAAGCGACAATCCCGAGCTATTTCTCCTATTCTAATTGGTAAATCTCGGTAAGAGTGAATAGAATTACCATAAATCATCATATGATGTGGACAATTCATAGGACGTAAAACAAATTCTTCGCCCTCCACTTCCATTTTCGGAAACATATTTTCTTGATAATGTTCCCAATGGCCAGAAGTTTTATATAATTCGACACTTCCTAAAGGTGGGGTTAAAACATGCTGATAACCGAGTTTTTTCTCTTTGCCTTTAATATAATTTTCTAATTCTTCCCAAATAATATAACCATTAGGTAAATACATTGGTAAACCTTTACCAACTAAATCACTAGTCATAAAGATACCTAAATCTTTACCGAGTTTACGATGATCGCGCATTTTGGCTTCTTCAAGTTCCGCTAAATGAGCTTCTAGGTCTTCAGGAGTTTCAAAACAAACCCCATAAATTCTTTGAAGCATATGATTGTTAGCATCGCCTTTCCAATAAGCACCACTTACTTTTAAAAGTTTAAAGTTCTTTAATAATTTGACATTTGCTACATGAGGTCCCCGACAAAGATCAGTAAAATCACCTTGGGAGTAGCAGCTAATAATAGTATCTTCTTCATCCATTCTTTCGATTAAATCAATTTTATAAGGATCATCTTTAAATTGAGCTAAAGCTTCACTTTTGGAAATTTCATGTCTTACAATATTTTTACCATCCTTGACTATTTTTTTCATTTCTTTTTCAATGGCTGGTAAATCTTCTTCAGTTAAAGTAATATCTCCTAAATCAATATCATAATAAAAGCCTTCTTCAATTACTGGCCCAACCCAAAATAAAGCTTCAGGGTATAAATGTTTTACGGCTTGAGCTAAAAGATGAGCACAACTATGATTTAATACACTTAATTTGGCATCTTCTTTAATATTAATCATTTTAATTCCTTCTTTCTTAAATTAAAAAAACCCCAAAACTTGCAAGGAGCAAATTCTGCGGTACCATCCTTTATATTACTTATTTAGTTAATAACGAAACTACCCGGAGAGGATTAATCTCACTTAATAAAAGGAGTAATTTGTAAAACTATTTATTAACTTCCACCAATTGTTAACTCTCTTTAAAATAGGCTTTTACAAATCATGTCTTTTATATCGATTTATAAGTTAAGTATAACATATAAATATTTCTTTGACAATCTAAATTAAATTTGAGTTTAGGTTTTTTATAATAAAAATCAAAAAAATTAAACTCATTATTAATATTATATGAAATTTGTCATTT
>CANQXQ010000026.1 GCA_947627845.1 uncultured Bacilli bacterium
CTTAATAAAGCTTTATATCAAGCCTTTGCCGAAGATAATCAAGAAAAAATAAATGATATTTATAGTACTTCTAAAAAGTTTTATAATATTATTGCTCTAGTAATGATTGTAATTTCCATTTTTATTAGTTTTATTATTGATAATTTTACTAAAGCAAATGTTTCAACTTTATATATTCAAATAATTTTTATGATTTTTGTTTTAAAAAATGTTGTTGATTATTTTTTTATTGCACCGAGATATGTTTTAGAGGCCGATCAAAAATTATATAAAGTTAATCACTATGTGAGATTAATTAAAATATTAGAACAAGTCGTAGAAATAATCCTCGTTTTACTTGGTGTTGATTTTCTAATTGTTTTATTACCAGGTATTTTTATTACTATAATTATTGATTTATATGTTAATAAAAAAATTTTTAAATACTATCCTTGGCTTAAAGATACTAAATCATTTAATAAAAATTATTTAAAAGGAACTAAAGAAGTCATTTGGTTAAAACTAGCTGGTCTTCTTGGTTCTAATACTGATATTATTTTAATCTCAACTTTTATTAATCCCTTAACAGTTATTATTTATACCTCATATACTTATATAACTAAATTTATAACTGATACTATTTATATGATTTTTACGGCCATCTTACCTAGTTTTGCTAATGTTTTATTAAAAGATAAAAAGGAACATTCTTATCAAGTTTTTAAGGAAGTAAATATATTCTTCTTATATCTTGCTAGTTTTGTCTTTATCATGCTTTATGCTTTTTTAAATAGTTTAATCTTCTTCTGGGTTGGAAAAGATTATTTAGTAAATCATTTAACTTTGTTCTGTTTTACCTTTATTGCCTTTGAGTTAATTGCTGAAAAAGGAATAATGTTAATTATAAATAGTAAAGGCTTATTTAAAGAAACTAAAATTGCTACTATTCTAGAAGCTTTACTTAACTTAACTATCTCTTTAATATTAGTTAATAAAATTGGTCTTATTGGTGTTTTATTAGGTACTATTATTTCTAAATTATTAACATCATTCTTACAAAACCCTCACTATATATATAATCATATCTTTAAAGTAAAACCAATTTATTATTATTTAGAATATGGTTTATCTTTAATTATTAGTTTAATTTTTATTGGTATTTTTAATCTTTTAAATTTAACTATTTCTAATGTGGGAAGTTGGTTAATTTATGTTCTAGCAACATCTTTAGTTGTTGCCATATCTTTATTTGGTATTTTCTATTTATGTTTCCAATCATTCCGTAATTTAACTAAACGCGGTATCACTTTTATTAAAGATCATCGCTATCTTATAAAAAAGGAGGCTTAACATGACTCAATTAAAAGAAAAAATTATAAATAATAAACTAGTTGAAAAGCTTTTATTAATCTTTTTAATGATTCAACCCTTACTAGATTTTGCTTTTCTTTTTAAAGAAAAAGTTGTCAATCTTTTTGGCTTTTCTCCCTCTACGATTATTCGTATTTTAGGAATAGGTATAATTGTTTTACTTTTTTTATTAACTAATAAAAATAAAAAAGAATATAAATATCTCTTTATCTATGGCTTTTTAGTCCTAGTTTATACGGTATTTCATCATTTACATGCCCTAAATTTTACGGATTATTATAATGGTTATAATTTTGGTTATACTTTATTTAGTGAAATATTTTATATAATTAGAATGCTTCTTCCTTTAAGCTTAATTTATATTAGTGCTCACTATAAATTTGATAATAAAGAGATTGAAAAACTTTTAACTATTTTAATAATTTTAATATGTGGTAGTATTCTTTTAACTAATTTAACTAAAATAGCTCTAGGATCTTATAGTAAAGAAACTATTAAAGGTAGTATTCTTTGTTGGTTTAAAAGTGATAGATGTGGTTTAAGTTATTTTGATTTAGCATCTAAAGGCTTTTTCAATGATCCTAATCGTTTAGCTTCTTTATTAACTTTAATTACTTCTTTAACTTATTATATTTTAATTACCAACCCTAGTCTAAAAAATAAAATCTTAATAATTCTTTTAATGCTTGGTATGTTTATTTTAGGAACTAAAGTAAGCACTTATGGTTTTGCTCTTCTAACTATTTTAGCCTTTTTACTTTATTTATTCTTTTCATTTATTAAAAAAGAACTTAAATTTCAAAAATCCTTAAGTATTTTCTTTATTTTTATCATTATCTGTCTAGGTATTTTAATTCCTATTTCCCCAGCTTTAAATCGAACTGAAATGGAACAAGAAAATATTTCTAACTTTGAAGAATTAAATGCCGCGGCTTTACGAAAATCGATGAGGGAATTAGAAGAAAAAATTGCCAACAATCCCGAAGAAGCTAGTGCTTTAAAAAAAGATTATATTAAAAAATATTATGAAGATTATCATATTAATCCCCAATTTATTATCGACTCTTACTCTTATGAATATGATCCCGACTTTTGGCTTGAGATTATGAAAAAACCCATGGTTAAAAGAACTGATTTTCGGTTAATTGAAGAGTTAATGCTTAAAAGAGTAAAAGAGATTAATAATCAAAAATTAGATGATTATTTAGGTATTACTTTTACCCGCATGAGTAATATCTTTGATTTAGAAAGAGACTTTATCTCCCATTATTATACTATGGGTATATTTGGTTTTATCTTATTAGTATTCCCTTATTTATTAATAACTTTAATTTGTATTGTTAAAATTTTAATTAACTTTAAAAAATGTGCTACCCCGAAGAATGCTTTTTATTTAATGGGTATAGGCATTGCCTTGGGCGCCGCTTTCTATTCCGGCAATGTTTTAGACGGTCTTATAGTTACTTTAATATTAGGTTTTGTAATTGGTGCTTTAGTAAATAATTTATTTGCTAAAAAGGAGGATTAATTATGAAATTTACTCTTATTATGCCTACCTATAATGATGCTTCAACTCTAGAAGAAACTCTAAATAGTATTATAAATCAAGATTATCAAAATTGGGAATTATTAATATCAGATGATGGCTCTACCGATAATACTAAAGAAATCATTGAAAACTTTATTAAAACTCATAAAGAAAAACGAATTAAATATTATTATGAATCTAACCAAGATCAGTTAAATGCTATTTTAAATGTTTTAGAAAATATTACTGGAGATTATGTCTATGTTATTCATTCCGATGATTTAATCTGTTTTGATGCCCTAACTAAAGCTAATTCTATTTTAAAAGATAATCCAAATCTTGATGCTTTAATCACAGATTATTATATTATCAATGCTAAGTCTCAAATTGTTAGTTATAATAAGGTAAATGAATATCAATTAAATAAAAATATTCCTCCATTAATATTACTTTGGTTAGGCCGTAATTTATATGTTGATGTGGCTTTTCATAAAACTAGGACTTTTATCACTAAAGTTAAAGAAAACTACTTATTATGGAACCGTCCTTTTTGGTTAAATGAAGATCATACCATGCTAAATGTTAAAAATGCTCATTTTGCCAGTTTTAAGTATCGGATTTCTCCGACTAATTATATTAATAATCCTTTAGGTAAATTAAATGTTCTAAATGGCGAAATAAGAACCTCTCTAAACTTAATGCAAAGTTATCATATTCCTTTATATAAACTCCAATATTATCTTTTTCGTCTTTTTAATAAATTTCATCTTGCTTATTCGGTCTTTTATTTTAACATTGAAACTAAAAATAAATATCAAGTCTTAAAATTTATTATTAAAAAACGCTATAAAAAAGAAGAATATAAAAGTAATATTTATTTAAATAGTTTATTATTATTTTTTAAAAACTATCAAAATAGAGCTATAACTATATCTAAAATCGCAAGTGAAGATATTTATTATGGTAAAGATATTCGTAAGTTTAATCAAGCTTTATTAAATAATAACTTACCCGAAATTTATTTATATTTATTTAAAGAAATGGAAAAGGGCTTTAATAAAATCATTGTTAATTCTAAAAAAGATTATGAAAATATAATGATAATAACTAAATTTTTATGTCTTAATCCCTTTATTAATATTGAACTTAAGGAAACTTTTTAATATTGTTTAGCCCTATATTTTATGATAGAATTTAATTATAAGGAGACTAACATGAAAAAAGAAACTAAAGCAATTCCTAAAATTATTCATTATGTTTGGGTCGGAGGTAATGCTAAACCTCGCGATATCAAAAAATGTATGCATACTTGGCTAAAACATTTAAAAGGTTATGAAATAAAAGAATGGAATGAAACTAATTTTGATATTAATTCTCATCCTTTTTTAGCCGCGGCTTATAAAGCTCAAAAATGGGCTTTTGTTAGTGATTATATACGGGCTTATGTTATTTATCATGAGGGTGGCATATATCTAGATACAGATGTTATTTTATTAGATAATTTCGATAAATATCTTTCTCACGATGCTTTTGTAGGCTTTGAAAAACCCGGGTTTCCTTTTACGGCGGTCTTTGGTGCAAAACCTAAACATCCTTTAATTAAAAAAATGTTAGACTATTATGATAATTTAACTGACTATGAATTTAATTTTCAAAATAATAACACTATTTCTGTTTCTGATATTTTAATTAAAGACTACCATTGTAATCCTAATAATACCTATCAAGAATTAAAAGATGGTCTAGCGGTTTACCCTGATACAGTTTTTTGTAATCCCTCTAAAAATTCTACATCTATTCATATTTTTACTGGTTCATGGTTAAGCGATAAAAAATCTTTAAAATATAAATTAATTAAAAGTATTAAACTAAATTTAACTACTAAAACTAAAGCTAATTTATATTATCATTTATTTCGGCGAGGTAATTCATGAAAAAAGTTACTATTTTAGGCTTACATTTAAATTATGGGGGAGTAGAACAAGCCATTGCCAACCTTGCTAATGCTTTAAGTAATGATTTTGAAATCGAACTTGCTATAACCTATAAACTCGGGAAACCCGCCTTTTTTCTTAACTCAAATATAAAAATAACTTATCTAACTAATGATATACCCAATAAACAAACATTTATTAATTATCTTAAACAGTTTAAGTTAATCAAGACTTTTAAAGAGGGTTTAAAAAGTTTAACCATCTTACATAATAAAAAAAGTAGTATGCGTAACTATCTTCAAAACTGTTCTGCTGATATTATTGTCTCTACTCGTTTAGAAGAAACTAAACTTTTAAATAAATATGCTCCATCTAAAAGGGTGACTCTGCATATAGAACATACCCACCCCAAAAACATTAAAAGGTATCTTCATAAATTAAAAAAAGCTTGCCAAAATATCAATTATTTAATCGCAGTTTCTCATGAATTACAAGCTTTATTTACTAAATATATACCCCAAACTAAAAGTATTTACTTACCTAATGCTTTAAGTTATTTCCCAAAAAAACCCTCTAAACTTAATACTAAAAATTTAATATCGGTTGGGCGCTTATCTAAAGAAAAAGGTTATATGGATTTAATTAGTATATTTAAAATTATAAATGACCTTGATAATTCTTATCATTTAGATATAATTGGGGATGGTCCCGAATACTCGAAAATTAAAGATAAAATTACTAAATTACATTTAGAAGATAAAATAACTTTGCATGGATTTCAAAATAAAGATTATATTAATAAATGTCTAGCCGCCTCTTCATTATATTTAATGAGTTCTTATGAAGAGTCTTTTGGAATTGTTTTAATTGAGGCCGCCTCTTTTAAAGTTCCCGCTATTGCATTTACTAGTGCAAGTGGAGCTAAAGAGATAATTAAAGATAATGTAAGTGGTTATTTAATTCCTAATCGTGATCAAAATTTATATGCTAAAAAAGCTTTAGAGCTTTTGAATAATCGGGAAAAATTAGAAGAATTTGGCCTTAATGCTCAAAATATTGCGAAAGAATTTAGTTTTCCTCGGGTAAAAGATCAATACTTAAAATTTTTTCAATCATTATAAAGGACTGATAATATGTATCAAAAAATCATAACTAATAAATATTTCCATATCTTTATAATAATTTTATCTTATCTTTATTTAGATATTTTATTAAGATTATTTTCTCTTACTGAAAATAATTTTTATGCTATTTATAATCTTGCCCCTTTATTATTTAGTCTAACAATTATCTTATTTAATTATTTAATCATTCATATCTTACCCAAACCATTAGGCTTAATTTATTATTTTCTAACCATTACTTTTAATACTATCTTAATCACAGTCCAATATTTTCATTATCTTATATTAGGAACATATTTTACAATATCGGAAATCTTTTTATCTAAAGAGGGTATATCCTATCTTTATATAATACCTAAATTAATAGATCTAAAACTTTTAATTATTGTTTTTATTTTTATACTCATTCTTATTATTTCTACTATCTCCTTAATTAAAACTAAATTTCCTAAATATTCTTTTAAACAAGTCCTAATTAGATTAGCTATTATAGTTTTAATTCATCTTTTCGGTTTAGGTTCTCTATTAATATTTAATAATCATGAAAAACCATCTAGTAAATTATCACCAATATATAATTATCTGCATTTAATCGTGCCATCTCGTTCTATTCAAACAGTCGGAATAATGCAGTATAATCTTCAAGATATTATGCACTTTATTTATCATAAGTTAACTACTAATTCTAGACTATCATTATATGAAAATGAGGTAATAACTTATTTAAATAATCAAGTTAATGAAACTAATTCTTATACTGGTTTATTTAAAGATAAAAATCTTATCTATATTATGGTTGAAAGTGGTGATGATTGGTTAATTGATGAAAAATATATGCCTACTTTATATAAGATGCAACAAGAGGGTTTAAATTTTACTAATCGTTATTCGCCATTCTTTTATGGAGGTTATACCTTTAATGCCGAATTTGCCGCGAATACAGGCTTATATTTAACAGAAGATTTTAATGATACAATTGATAATTATTTTCCCTATTCTCTTCCTAACTTATTTTTAAGGGCAGGTTATAGTGTTAATTCTTTTCACATGAATAATGCCGAATTTTATAATCGTGGTAAATATCATTTAACTTTTGGCTATACTAATTATTATGGCGGATTTAATACTCCTGAATATAAAAATAAAGGTTATAACTATGTGGATGATACCTCTTGGATTGATAATATTGATACTTATAATTTATTAGTCTCTAAAAATGAAAAGTTTATGAGCTTTTTAATTACTTATTCAATGCATTTACCTTATATTAATAATGAATTATGTGATGCGGCTATTCGAAATGGCGAGTTAACTTATAATTCTTGGAATGAATTAGAATTAAATTGCTTACATTATTTATCAACTAAAACTGATTTAATGTTAAACAAATTACTTGCAAAATTAGAAGAAGATAATATAATAGATGATACCGTAATTATAATTTTTGCTGATCATAATACATATGGTTTTTCGAATAAAGATTATTTAGCTCAAGTCAAAAATACGCGTAATCTTTATCTCCAACAAAAAACTCCTTTAATTATTTGGAGTAAAGACCTCGAACATCAAGATATTGATATTTTAATGGACACGGCGGATTTAGTTCCAACCATTGCGAATTTATTTGGTTTAGATTTTGATGCTAGAAATTATTTAGCGACGGATGTTTTCTCGAAAAATCATGATAATTATGTTTATTTTGAATATGGCAATGAATTAAACGCGGATGGATCTTATATTGATAATAGTTATGCTAAAAATGGTCCATTAATGGTAAAATATAATCAGTATATCTTAAAAAGTGATTATTACCGAAAGGAAATGAAGTAAAATGCAAGAATATTATGCGCGGCTTTATACTAAAACTGCCCCAGAATTTTATAACCTAGTTGATCAAAATCTTAAAAATAACAAAAGAATGTTTATTATTACGGCTAATCCCGAAACTTTTACTTACGGAACTAAAGAAGAAGTTATGCATAATATGCTTTTAGATAAAAATAGTACGCTAATTCCGGATGGCATAGCTATTGTAAAAACAGCTCGTATGTTAAAATATTCCCTTAAAGAAAGAATTACTGGGATCGATTTAGCTACTCATTTATTAGAAGAGTGTCATAAAAAAAGTTATAAATTAGCTTTATTAGGAGCTAAAGAAGAAGTCTTAAGTGCATTAATTAATGTTATAAAAACTAAATACCCCCATATTAAATTAGTAAAAGCATCTAATGGTTATGACACAGATTATACTAATTATTTTAAAGAATTAACTAAATTACAACCGGATGCTGTCTTAGTTGCTTTAGGTATTCCAAGTCAAGAAAAACTAATATATGAACATTTACCGCAATTTAATAAAGGTATTTTTGTTGGGGTAGGAGGTTCTTTTGATGTTTTAAGTGGCACCAAAAAACGCGCGCCTAAATTATTTCAAAAACTAAATTTAGAATGGTTATATCGTCTTTTTAAAGAACCCAAAAGAATTAAAAGATTCTATAATAATAATATTAAATTTGTCTTTAAAATTATGTTTATGCCAAAATAGAGGTGGATTATGAATTTAACAGTTAATGGTTATTCTATTTATTTAATTTTATTAGTAACTATCATATCAAGTTTTCTTTTAACATTTTTAGCTAAAAAAATCGCGATGCATGTAAATGCTATCGATATACCTAATGAACGCAAAGTTCATCATAAACCAATGCCTAGATGTGGTGGCCTAGCAATATTTGGGGCTTTCTTAATCGGTTATATTATATATGGTGAAATAACAACCCAAATGTTATCTATTTTAATTGGTTCTTTTTTAATTATTATGTTAGGTTTTATTGATGATATTAAACCTTTAAGAGCGCGCACTAAATTTTTATTTCAAATTATTGCCGCCTGTGTCGTGGTTTTTTATGGTGAAACTTATTTTACCGAAATTACATTTTTAGGTCTGCATTTTAATTTTCCTTATGCTCTTAATACTATTATTTCGGTTATTTATATTGTTGCTATTTGTAATGCCATTAATTTAATTGATGGCCTAGATGGCCTTGCCGCCGGCATTAGTTCAATTTATTTTGCGACTATTGCCATTATTGCTTTTATTTTAAATAAAATCGGTGGTCTTGATATAATCTTATCATTAATCATGTTAGGTTCTACTTTAGGCTTTTTAGGTCATAATTTTCCACCCGCTAAAATCTTTATGGGTGATACTGGAAGTCTATTTTTAGGTTTTATGATTGCCGTTATCTCTTTACTTGGGTTTAAAATAACTACTATTACTTCTTTAGTTGTCCCTTTAGTTATTTTAGCGATACCTCTATATGATACTATATTAGCTATTTTAAGACGATTAATAAAAGGCGAATCGATTGGCACACCTGATAAAGAACATTTTCATCATCAATTATTAAAAATGCAAATCGGTCCTAAAAAAACTATCCTTTTAATCTATTTTATTAATATTTTATTTTCTATAGTATCTATCTTTTATGTTATCGGTGATAATAAACAAGCTATTATTTTATATATCATATTAATGTTATTCTGGTTATATTTAGTTTTAAATACTAATATCTTGTTTAATCACGAAAAAAAGAAAAAGAATAATTAAATTGACGATAATTCTATCAAATGTTATAATAACTTTATAAAAAGAAGAGGTCCAAAATGAGTAAAATTGCAGTGTTAATACCATGTTATAATGAAGCTAAAACTATTGAAAAAGTTGTAAATGATTTTAAAAAAGAATTACCCGAGGCTGATATTTATGTTTATGATAATAATTCCACGGATGATACCGCGGCTATCGCGAAAAAAGCCGGCGCTATTGTAAGACATGAATATATGCAGGGTAAAGGTAATGTTATAAGAAGAATGTTTAGAGAAATCGAAGCTGATTGCTATTTAATGGTTGATGGAGATGATACTTACCCACCTACCCATGCTAAAGAAATGTGTAACTTAATTTTGGAGGGTAAAGCGGAAATGGTCGTTGGTGATCGCTTATCAAGCACTTACTTTACAGAAAATAAAAGAATGTTCCATAACTTTGGTAATGTTCTAGTTCGTTCTTTAGTAAATACTATCTTTAAAAGTAATGTTAGAGATATTATGACCGGCTACCGAGCTTTTAGTCGGATGTTTGTTAAATCTTTCCCAATTATTTCTGGTGGCTTTGAAATTGAAACGGAAATGACTATTCATGCTTTAGATAAAAAAATGAAATTAGAAAATGTTTTAATCGATTATCGTGATCGTCCTGCAGGAAGTGTTTCTAAACTAAATACGGTTAGTGATGGAATTAAGGTTTTAAAAACTATCGGAAGATTATTTAAACAATATAAACCATTAGTTTTCTTTAGTATCTTATCTTTAATAAGTCTTTTAATAGGTATAGGCTTCTTTATTCCTACTTTAATTGGTTACATCCATACTGGATTAGTTGAGAAATTCCCATCTTTAATTGCCGCTTCTTTCTTTGGCATAATTGCTATTCAACTTTTTGTTGGGGGAGTTATTCTAGAAAGTATTGCTCGTAAGGATCGTCAAAACTTTGAATTACATTTAATAAATTTAGAAAATACTAAAAAATAAAATATGTTGACTAAACCCAACATATTTTTACTTTTCTTACTCTTTAAATAATAATTTATATTTGTTAGAATATTAATGAATAATAAGGAGAGAGAAAAAATGGAAATTAAGATAGCTCATTTATTTCCGGAAGAATTAAATTTATATGGCGAAAATGGTAATATTAAAGCTTTAAAATTTTATCTATTAAAAGAAAATATTACCCCTAAAATAATTAATATCAATTTAGATGATGAACTAAATATGCAAGATTATGATTTTATTTATATTGGAAGTGGGCGTAAAAAAAATCTTGATTTAGTAAAAGAAATTTTAAAAACTAAAAAAGAAGAAATACTTAATTATTTAAAACAAGATAAAATTTTTTTAGTAACAGGCAATGCTATTAGTTTATTTGATTTTTTAGATCTTTATGAAATAGATGAATATGACTATAAAGTAGGTAATGTTATCGCAAGAACTTCTTTATGTAATGGTTTAATTAAAGCTTTTCAAAATACCGAATACTTAATTAAAACCCCATCTAATATCATCTTTTCCCTAGATAAAGGCTATGGCAATTCCTGCACTATGCTAGAGGGTTATCAAAATCATAATTTTTACGCGACAAGCTTAATAGGCCCCATTTTAGCTCGTAATAAAGAATTAACTCAATACTTTATTAAAATTTTAAAAACTAATCTTAATTTAGATAATTAGCCTCTTAGAAATTTAGCAAGTTTATCAATTTTTATGCCATTTCTTACAACATGATATAATTATTTCAAGAGAATTAGGAAGAAAAAATGTTAAATGTTGTTGAAGAGTAAGAAATGAATTTAAAATAAAATTAACTGATAATTTTGAAGATGAAATTATAGCATTTTTAAATACTAGTGGTTGAAATATTTTTTTAGGCATTGATGACAAAGGAAATATTATTGGGATTAAAGAAAATAAGATATAATTTTGCTTGATATCTTAAATCTTTCATTATCATTTTGTGACTTCTTTCAACTTTACCATAATTCACTAAGAGTAATATGGGGATTTCTTCTAATATAATCTTTAATCCATTTAATTTCTAAATCATAATGCGAATTAAGGTGTTTAGATAAAGGTCTATGTGATTTATCGATTAGGGATTCTTTAGTTCCATCAAACCTTCTATTCCAGCGAGATAAAAAAGATTTAGATATATGATATTTACGACAAACATAATTTGAACTATTAGCATTTTCATAAAAAGAAACCGTATAAAATCATGCGGTAAATATCTAACGTTTTGTGATATAACCCAAGTTTCACACTTGTTGAAGCAAAAAATCACCATTTAGCCCAGTATTCATAAGGCTTTATAGTGATTTTTATTTTGTATTATCATATTGTCACATGATTTATTAATTTTCTAAATTCTCTTATCTCTTTTAAATTGAAATTTTCAAATTGAAATTGT
>CANQXQ010000027.1 GCA_947627845.1 uncultured Bacilli bacterium
TATAACATTCGATATGGGCCATAATCTTTTAACTCCTACAGTACGTACAGTACATTATAATAATAACATGCTTTAAAGCAAAAGAAAAGCCTAATTTCAACAAAAATTAAACTTTTTTTAATTCTTCAACTGTCAAACTCGGGTTATATCACTAATTAAAAATATATGCTATAATAATTTAACTGAAAGGAAAGAAAAACTATGTTAGAAGCAAAACAAAAATTTGAAGAAATACTTATCAATAATAAATATCAAGAAAATAAAGATTTTTTATGTAAATTAATTCCCGAATTAAGATTATTAACTCCCGAGTTATGGCATCAAACTTTAATATCTCTAAATACTACTCCCAGTGAAGCTTTAGAAGTAAAAATAGCTCTTTTAATTCATAATATAGGCCTTAAAGAAGGAAAATATTACCCCGGATTATGTAAATTTATTGTGAAAAGAACCCTAGAAAATTTAGGCTATCATCATACTTTTGTTGATCGTGTCTTTTATTTAATTGATACCTCTAATACTTTAATTGATCCTGATAATTTAGATAATACTTATGATTTAATCATGAATAGATTAGAAACGCAATATGCTTTAGCCTTAGCTTTAGATCCTAAAGTTATTGTTAATAATGTTTTAAAATTAAATGCAATAAGAGAACAAGTATTAGATAGAGCCTCATCTAATTTGACAAAATAATCCTAAAATGTTAAAATAAATCTCATCAAAAGGGGGATTTTAGATGGAAATAAAATATACTAAAGAAGAACTATTTAAATTTGTTAGATTATATTATCAAAAACATTTAGGTTATTCTAATATTGATCCAACTTTAACGTTTGTAAAAACTCAAATGAAAAATGGTCATAATAAATATGTTCCGGCTATCGCTATTAAAGAACAAGTAACTATTGGTGATATAACTAAAGAGGGAATAGAAATTTTATCACGAGAAGAATTAATAAGCATTTTAAATGCTATTCATACCGAATATGGTTTTACAGTTCAAAATTTGGAATTAATTGGCGAAAATTATAAACTTACCGGTAATGATTTAAAAGAAATTATCGTTGAAATTACCCGTATTAAAAAAGAAAGTCTTAATAAATAATTTGTTAAGACTTTTAAAATTATTTAAACCATGCTATAATTTATAAAAGAAAAAGTCTTGAGGTGTAGGAAATGAAAGAAGAAGATAAAAAAATAATTGGTAATAAAAAGCATTTATATGATGAAACAGTTATTTATGATGAGGCCAATCTTCCTCAAGAATTAAAAGAATATATAAATGAACTAAAAGAATATGATAAAAAAAAGGATTGGTTTAGTTACGATTTAAAATTCGATGTTCTTGAAATGCGGGCTAAAGTTTATTTATTAAATAACGTAATCAAGGAATATGATTATAAAAAAATTCTTGCAAAATATGGGTGGTTATATGATTAAAATTATTGACTTTAATAATGCTTCAATAAGTGGAGTAACTTATGGTGGCCATAGTGGCAGTAAAAAAGGAATTATTTATAAAAATGAAAAATGGTTTTTGAAATACCCCAAATCAACTAAAAGTGTGAATGTAACAGGTATGTCTTATACAACATCTCCAATTTCCGAATATTTAGGTTCCCATATTTATAAAATGTTAGGATTTAAAACCCATAATACATTACTTGGAATAGCAAATGATAAAGTAGTTGTGGCCTGCCAAGATTTCTTAAAACAAAACGAAACAATTTTGGATTATAACTCTTTAAAAAATGATTATAATGAACAAATTGAGCAAAAAATAGAAGAATTATCTTCATCAAATAAAAAAAATTACGGAACTGATATTGATGAAATAATCTTTGTCATGAATAATAATTCATATTTTCAAAAAGTTCCTAATTTAAAGAAACAATTTTGGAATATGTTTATTATTGATGCTTTTATCAATAATAACGATAGAAATGATAATAATTGGGGATTAATCTTAAATCATGATACAATGGACTTACGAATTTGCCCTATATTTGACAATGGAGCATCATTTTATAGCAAATCATCAGATGAAAGAATAGAAACTTTATTAAAAGATAATTTTAAAACTAAACAAATTTTATATGATAATACAATTTCATTTTTTACTCAAAATAATAAAATTATAAATCCTTTAAAATTTATAGAAAGTATGAGTAATAGTGATTGTAATAATGCTTTAATACATATATTTCCTAAAATTGATTTAGATAAAATTAAAAATCTATTTGATGATATTCCATTAGAATATAATGGTTTAACCATATTAAGCCCTCAACAAAGGAAACTCTACTTTAAAAGTTTAGAATATAAATATGAAACAGTTTTAAAACCAACATATAATAAATTAAAAAGTCTTAATAAGTAATTTGTTAAGACTTTTAAAATGGTTTTAATGATCTTTGTAAAGCTATATGTACTAACTCTGGATTATTAGTCTCTAAACTTTCAATTAATTCACTGTTATCTACGGCTACATTAAATTTTTTATTTAAATGGTTAGCCACGGTTAAATATTTTAAAGCTAACTCATAATTTCCTATGGCTATATAAGCATAAGCTAATTTAACATAAGTAACGGGGCTAACATCCGGTGCGGCACTTAATTCTCGAAGTAAAGCAATACATTTTGGGTAATCATATTCAAAGTAAGCATGATGCGAATTTCCTAATAAATAATCATAATCTACATCTTTATCTTCATAATATCTTAAAACTAATATATTATCATTATCACCTATAAGCATACAGCTAATAAAAGGAATATCTTTAAGTTTATTTAAGATATTTTTAATTTCTTTATCTTCCATTTCTCCTAAAATAACTAATCCATCTTCTTTAACTTTAGCTAAAATATTATCTAAATTATGTATTATTTGAACATTTTGTATTTCTTTAATTAAATCTTTTAATAATAAATATAAAACATTTGCATTTATATCTTGAAATTTATTATTAGCTTCAATCATCCTTAAGGCTTTTTCATAATCTCGAGCAGCTAAAACAGCTTTTAAATCATTTCCTCTTAATTTTTCTTTTTCTGGTATTTTTCCCGTTTTCCGTATATTAATTATTTCTTTAGCAATTAATAAAGAATACTTTTCTACTAAACTTAATTTATATTTTTGACTATTATTACTTAAAAATAAAACTAATTCTTCATACTTTTTATTAATAATTAATTCTCTAATCTTTTTAATATTACTTATTTGTTTATTTCTAGCTATATATAATAAATTTATTAATTCATTTATATAAGGTAAATTATTAATATCATGTAATGTCTGTAATTTTAGTATTGCTTTATTAAATCTTTGATAAAAGATATCTTCTTTTATCATATTTTTAAATCCATTATCAAATATACTAATATCAGCACTATCCATATTTATACTTTTAACTATATCTCTATATTCTTGAGGTAAATCAAGTATATAATTAAATAAAAATAAATAAGTATTATATAATTTTCTATTATCAGTATCTTTATGATAAAGCATATCAAAATATTTAAAAGCTCCATTATAGTTTATAGCATTTAATTCTAAATAAAATAATTTTTCTATAGCCTTTATATATTGGGCATCTATTTCTAAACACTTTAAAAAACATAATTTAGCTTTAATAAAATTTTTCTCTTTATATAGTAATTCAGCGTATTTATATAAACCATTAAGATCATTAAATAAATAATAACCTCGTTTATATCTTTCAAGTTTTCCCTCATTTACTAAACTTGTTAAATTTTTAGTAGAAAACCCTCTATTTTTTAATTCTGTAGTCGTTAGATCTACATCATTAATAACTAAATCATATAAATTATATATATTCATAAAACCACCTGCAATCTATAATTATAATATATAAAATAAAATTTAAAGTCAAGAATAAAAAAATTAAACCTCCATTAATTCTCTAATTTCTTTAGGTTTAATTTTTTTAATAATTTCAATTCTTGCTTTTTCTTTTAATTTTCCTACTATATAATCCGCGCTATAACCACTTATTTCACATATTTGTTTTAAATCTGCCGTTTTAATAGTTCTTATTCCCTTTTCGTAGTGGCTCACAAAACTTCTTGCAATATTAAGTTTATTTGCTAATTTCTCTTGGGTAAAATTAAGTTCTTTTCTAATTTCTTTTAATTTTTCACCCATTATTTTTAAATTAATATGTTCTATTTTAATAATATTTTTATTTATTTCTTTACTAAATCCCAGTATATAATCAAAACTTACAGAAGCATAATTACATATTTTATTTATATGATTTATATTAAGACCTGTATAACCATTTTCTATATCTGATACATAGCTTTTAGATATACCTAATATTTCTCCAAATTCAGCTTGAGTTAAGCCTAAACTAATTCTTAAATTTCGGGCATTTTCTTCAGGTATCGCCAAATTTCTATCTTCTTTTTCCATACATAACCTCAAATATAATTATCTTGTTATTTAAGATAAAAATAAAATAAAATACGAAATTAGTAACATTTTTCTTGAATTATTATCAATAATATTGTATATTAGAAATATAAGATAGAAAAATAACATAGAATATGATATGTTTTGTCGAATGTAATGAAAAATATATTTTATAGGATTATAATCTATTAAAAGATAAAAGGAGAATAGTAAATTATGATAAACAAAAATTATTTAAAAATAGCTATAATATCTATACTTATAATAAGTGTTGCATTAATTATAAACAAATATAATTATAATAATATTAATAGTCTAGAAATAAATAAAAAAAGTATTGATAATAATAATTTAAATACAATAGCTATGTATGTAGATGGAGAACCAACAGACACAATGCCAGGAGCGGGTTATGAGATAGATCAAGAGAGTAGCTATTGCTATACCACAGATCCAAATCAACATGAAAATGTAACACTATCCACAGATAGTGAAGGTAATCTAGTAATAGGTAATTTAAAAAAAGGAAGTAAATGTTTTTTCTATTTTCAAAAAGTTAAATCACCAAGTGAAAAAACATTGGGAATGCTAGAAAAAGCAAGTGAAAAAAATTTTGAAGTAGAAGAATTAACAGAAGTAACAAAAGATGAGACAGAGACAACTGGAAAAGTGTATTCATATTCAGAAAATGGAGGAACAACTTATGTGTTTAGAGGAGCACCAACAGATAACTGGGCAATATTTGGTAAAGAGGGAGACAATTATATTTGGTGGCGAATAGTAAGAATAAATAGTGATGGAACACTAAGGATGATATATACCGGAACAAGTAGTAGTACCACAACACCACCAACAGATTCAACAGCAACCCAAACAGTTAATGCATCAGCCATCGCTGTGACAGGTATAATATATAATACTTCGTATAATCACAATACTTATGTAGGATATTATTATGGTTTAGAAAGTAGTGATTATACACAAACACATTCAAACACAAATCCAAGTACAATAGCAACCGCAGTAGAAACGTGGTACGATGGAACAAATTTGAGTACACATTTAGATAAATTAAGTGGCCATACAGGATGGTGCAATGATAGAACAGTAGTTCCTGATACTAGTTACGCTGGAGATGGAACGGGAACAAGTAAGACACATTATGGAGCAAGGTCAAGATTAACGAACGATGGAGGTAGTAAATCGCCAGTAAAACCAAGTTTAACTTGTAGTAAAAATGATTTATATACTTTAAGTACAGATGCCGGAAGTGGAAATGGAGCGTTAGATACACCAGTGGGACTTATTAGTGCTGATGAAGTGGCCTTAGCGGGTATGCTATTTAACTATACGGGAGAAGTAACAGCTAATTACATGCATGTAGGCGAAAATTATTGGACGATGTCTCCGTCTCACTTTAACGGTAGCGATGCTAACGCACTCAGTGTGAATTACTATGGCTACATTCAAATCGACTGCATGAACGACAGGCGAGGTGTGCGTCCAGTAATAAACGTGATACCTGATGATACCTTCACAGGAAAAGGAACATATCAAGATCCATACATATTTGCTTAGCTACGGACAGTTTTAAGTAATCCCAGTATTAAGGGATTGAAAATAAAAAATACGTCCAATAACATATAAAATTATGACAATTTTAAGTTAGAAATTTAAAATGAATAATTATAAAAAAATGAGAAAATTATTGCATGTAAAAAAGAATTTTCTCATTTTTATTTTTATAGATTTGATTTTCCAAAATAATAAAAACATCATTATGAATAGTAAAATGGTATTTGTGATGTTTAAGTTTTTTAGCATTAGTTTTAATACCAAAGGAACTAACTCTCATAGTAAACATTAAAACATTGTAATTAGATTTATTAAATGTAATATAAGGAAGAATATTAAGTTAAGTTTTTCATATTTATCAAGCCTGCTTTCTATTTAGAAATGGTAGACACTCAACAACTTTATTCCCTAATTAGAAAAATATATATAATTTAAAAAATGATCAATACTAATAACAAGAACATAGTCAAAGTTCTTGTTTTCTTTTATATAAAATGTTAAAATATTTTAAGAAAAATCTTTTATTTAAGGGTGTGTTATTATGTTTGAATTAGTTTCCAAATATAAACCAAGCGGCGATCAACCAGAAGCTATCAAAGAGTTAGTCGAGGGTATTAAAAATGGCAAAAAAGAACAAGTTTTACTAGGGGCAACCGGAACTGGTAAAACTTTTACGATTGCCAATGTAATCGCTCAAGTTAATAAACCAACTTTAGTTTTAGCTCATAATAAAACTTTAGCCGGTCAACTTTATAGTGAATTAAAAGAATTATTTCCTAATAATCATGTAGAGTATTTTGTTTCTTACTATGATTATTATCAACCAGAAGCTTATGTTCCTTCTAGTGATACATATATTGAGAAAGATGCTTCTATTAATGATGAAATAGATGAATTAAGACATGGTGCGACTAGTAGCTTAATTAATTATCATGATGTTATAGTGGTATCAAGTGTTTCTTGTATTTATGGTATAGGGGAAAAAGAAGAATATGAAAAATCTATGCTTGTTTTAAACTTAAATCAAAATATTAAAAGAAATGAAATAATTAGTCGTTTAGTAGATATGACTTATGAACGAAATGATTTAGATTTTCATCGGGGAACATTTAGAAGTCATGGTGATATTATTGATGTTATACCCTCCAATGAACATGCTCATGGCATTAGAATTGAATTATTTGGGGACACTATCGATCGTATATCTAGTTTTGATCCCTTAACAGGAGTAATTGTTGCTGATAAAAAAACAGTTACTATATCACCTGCTTCTCACTTTGTTACTTCACCCGAAAAATTACAAGAAGCTTGTCGTCGAATTAAAGCTGAATTAGATGAACGTTTAGTAGAATTAAAAAATCAAGGAAAGCTATTAGAGGAACAAAGATTACGGGAAAGAACTAATTATGATTTAGAAATGTTAAAAGAAACTGGCTTTTGTAGTGGAGTTGAAAATTATTCTCGTCATTTAGCATTGCGTGGACCCGGCGAAACTCCTACTTGTTTAATTGATTTCTTTCCTAAAGATTTTTTATTAGTTGTCGATGAATCGCATGTTACACTTCCTCAAGTAAGAGGAATGTATAATGGTGATAGAATGCGTAAAACCACTTTAGTTGATTATGGTTTTCGTTTGCCTAGTGCCCTTGATAATCGTCCTCTTAATTTTACGGAATTTGAAAATAAAATCCATCAAGCTATTTATGTTTCTGCAACTCCCGGCGATTATGAACTTGAACATACCAATGGCGAATATGCTGAACAAATAATTAGACCAACCGGCTTATTAGATCCCACGATTGAAGTTAAACCATCAAACGGTCAAATCGATGATATAATTGAAGAAATAAAGAAACGAATTGCCTTAAATGAAAGAGTATTAGTTACTACTTTAACTATTCGTATGGCCGAAGAATTAACTAACTATTTAAAAGAAATGGGTATTAAAGTTGCTTATCTTCATAGTGAAATTAAAACCTTAGAACGTTTAAAAATAATTCGGGAATTACGTTTAGGTGTTTATGACTGTATAGTTGGTATCAATCTTTTAAGAGAGGGCCTAGATATTCCCGAAGTAAGTTTAATATGTATTTTAGATGCTGATAAACAAGGCTTTTTGCGTAGTGATCGTAGTTTAATTCAAACTATAGGAAGATGTGCTCGTAATGCTCATGGTCATGTTATTATGTATGCGGACACGATGAGTAGTGCGATGGAAATAGCTATTAAAGAAACCAAAAGACGGCGGGAAATTCAAGAAAAATATAATGAAGAACATCATATTACACCAACAACTATCATTAAAGAAATAAAAAAAGTAGTTTCTAATGAAGTTGAAAAGACCGCGGAAAAACCAAAGATGAGCAAAAAAGAAAAAGAAAGTGTTATGGCGACAATTGAACAAGAAATGAATGAAGCTGCTCGTAATCTTGATTTTGAAAGAGCTATGGAATTAAGAGATATCTTATTTGAAATGAAAAAGAATTAACTTTATTGCATATTTATCTTAATTATGATAAATTAATTTTAAAGGTGAGTATTATGTCTAAATTCAAAATAATTTTATTAAGTATTTTAACTACTATATGTTTATATAGTGAACAAGTTTTTAAAGAAATGATAATTGTCTATGATAAAATAAATACAATGAATTTAAAAAAACTAATTAAATTTAGTTATACTAATAATAATTTCTTTTTAATCTTAATTTTAACTATTGCTTTAATTTATTTTTATCATCGTTATTCTTCTATTAAAACTAAAAAAGCTTATAATATTTTAAGTTTATTTTTAGCTTTCTTTTTAGTCTTTGGTTTTAGTTATAGTGTTGTTGGTAATGCTAGTTTAGTCTTTGGTAATATTATTTTAATAATTCTATCTATTTTAAAATTTATTACTTATTATCTATTTTTAAAAACTTTAATTAATTTATTAGCTCTAAAATTAAAAGAATTAGATTTATCTAAAATTAAACTCCCCAAACTATTAACTAAATTTAAAACTTATTATGAAACTCATCCTTATAAAACTACAATTATAATTATACTAATTGCTTGGTTACCCTATATAATTAGTTTTTACCCAGCTATATTATCACCTGATCCCTCTAATCAAATAAAACAATATTATAAAATACCTACTGATTATATTAAAGGTGTTAAATTAATTGATGAAAATGTTTTAATAACTAATCATCATCCTGTTTTTCATACATTTATTTTAGGTGGTTTTACTAAACTAGGTGATATGTTAATAAATGTTAATTTTGGTTTATTTTTATTTACTATATTTCAACTTTTTTTAGTCATAAGTGCTATAACTTATTTATTAGTATATTTAAAAAAATTAAAAACTCCTTTTATTTTCCGTTTTATTACTTTAATAATATTTGCTATTATTCCAGTCTTTCCTTTATATGCCCTAAGTAGTGTTAAAGATACCTTTTTTGGTGCTTTATTAGTTTTTTATCTAATAGAAATGCATAAATTATTAAAAAAAGAAAAGTATTCTAAAATACAATATATTACTTTAACTTTATTATGTTTATTTATGATGCTTGTCCGTAATAATGGTTTATTTATTGTTTTATTTAGTTTTCCATTTTTAATTTATTTTGTGAAAGATAAAAGATTACCCTTAATAATCGTTTTATTATCAAGTATCTTTGTTTATGAAGCTCACAATAAAATTTTATTACCAACGATGCATATCACAAATGGTAGTATTAGAGAAGCTTTATCTATTCCTTTCCAACAAACAGCTAGATATGCTAAATATTATGCTAAAGATTTAACTAATGAAGATATAAAGGCGATAGATAAAATTTTAAATTATGAAACTTTAGCTGCAAGATATAAACCTAATATATCTGATCCCGTTAAAAATGAATTTAACAAAGATACGACAACTGATGATTTAATCGCGTATTTTAAAGTATGGTTTAAATGTTTATTTAAACATCCGGGAGTTTACTTTGATGCCACCATTAATACTGTTTATGGTTATTTTTACCCTAATACATCTAATTGGTATGTCTATTATAATTATGATGAAAGATTAATAGATAGTAATATTAATTACCATTATAATAATTTAAATATTACTCGAAGTGTTTTAAGCTCTTATGCTGTATCATTCCCATATATACCTTTAATTGGTGGTATTGTTAATATTGGCTTTGTTATTTGGATTTATTTCTTCTTACTTTGTACTTATCTAACCGAACATAAAAAAGAATTAATAACTTTAATAGCGCCCGCACTAACATTAGTCTTAATCTTAGTCGCTGGTCCGGTAAATACTTATTTTAGATATATATTTCCTCTTGTTTTAACTTTACCATTACTATTAAATTTAACTTATATAGAATTAAAAAATAAAAATAATTAAAAATTACAGATTTAAACAAATCTGTAACAAAAATCCCCAAATTTAGCTAAATTTTATTGCAGATTTAACTAAATTGGCTAAGCAGATTTTATCAAATCTGCTTTTTGACATTTAAAAAATATATGCTATATTAAAAGTACGAGACATCTTAAGGGGGTCTTGGTGCTTGCCACATTACTTTTTTCGAAAAGCGAGGTGGTCATATGAGTAAAAAAGATTTTTTAATCTTCATACTATTAGTGATAATTATTTTAGCAATTATTTTCAAATAGTTTTTAATATAAAAAATAGCGCCATTTACCTTATTAAGTAAATGGTGCAACCAGAAATGGCAAGCACTATGAAGTGTCTCGCTAAATTAAGTATATAATAATTTTATAGATTTGTAAATAACTATTTTAAGTACATAGGACTATCAATTTTTACTAATAAATATTCCGTGGAAATATTAAGTTTTAAACAATAAGTAAATAAAAACGTCGTCGTAATTATAGTTTTTCCTTGTTCATATCTACACCATACTGAATGATCAATATTAAGTATATCATCCACGTTAATTTGTGTAAGTTTGGCTTCTTTCCGTGTTTCTTTAAACTCGTTTTTAAAATATTTTTATCCAAGCCTTTTTTAGCATAACTATAATTTTTTTCTTCTGTAAATCCTAAAACATAATCTAAAGAAATATTAAAATAATCACAAAATTCCACTAAATTTTTAAGCGTTATAGTATCATGTGCTGTTTCATTCATTGCATATGTTCCTAAAGAAACATTTAATATTTTAGCAATATCTTTTTGCTTTAAGTTATTTTCTTCTCTTATTAATCGTAGCCTTTTTAATTCCATTACTACCACCAATTTTTATTCTAACAACAATTATTAATTCAAAAATAAAATACATTGCTTATTCTTCTTATTCAAATGTAGGCATATATATGTATCATTGGTAGAGGTTAAATTACCTCTATCTTTTTGTTAATAAAAATGTAAAATAATTAAAAATTACAGATTTAAACAAATCTGTAACAAAAATTCCCAAATTTAGCTAAATTTTGCTGCAGATTTAACTAAATTGGCTAAGCAGATTTTATAAAATCTGCTTTTTGACATTTAAAAAATATATGTTATATTAAAAGTACGAGACATCTTAAGGGGGTCTTGGTGCTTGCCACATTACTTTTTTAAAAAGCGAGGTGGTCATATGAAGAAACAAGATTTGCTAATCTTTGGACTATTCGTGATAATTATCTTACTAATTATCTTTAGATAATTTTTAATTTAAAAAATTGCACCATTTACCTTTATTAAGTAAATGGTGCGAAACCTATAAGGCAAGCACTATGAAGTGTCTCGCTAAATTAAGTATATAATAATTTTATAGATTTGTAAATAAGTATTTCCCACATGTTAATCCTTTTTAAAAATGTCCCATTTTGATTTTTTTAAAATGTCCCAATGATAGTATGATAGAATATACCTT
>CANQXQ010000028.1 GCA_947627845.1 uncultured Bacilli bacterium
GATGTAGATGAAATGGATTTAGGACACATAGTTGTTGTTGCAGATAATGGAATGAATACCCAAGAAAATAAATATTTGATTGTTGATAAAGAAAATGGCTATATAGTAAGTAAAAGTGTTAAAAGAAGTTGGAAATCACAAAGAGACTGGGCACTAGATGAAAGTGATTACAAAATAATAACTAATGCAAAGAATGAAGTAGTATTTAAATATAAGTCAAGAATAAATGAGATAACATTAACTTATAAAAATGCCGATGGAACAAAATCATCTAAAAAAGTAAAAGAAAAAGAAATCATCTATTGGAGTAAGAAACATTATGAAAGAGAATTTAATCAAAATAAAAAATTTATAGAATATTTAGAAAGTTGTAAAGAACATCCAGATAAATTAAAAGATAAAGAAAGAAAAAGTCAACAATTTATAAAAACTGTAGATGTAGATAAAGAAACAGGAGAAATAATACATCCTGAGAAAGTAATAGTTTTCTTAGATAAAAAACTAGAAAAATATAAAGAAACATTAGGATATTATTCAATAGTCACTTCTGAAATAGAAGAAGATGATAAAGAAATAATAAATAGATATCATGGACTTTCAAGAATAGAAGATTCATTTAGAATAATAAAAAGTGATTTAGAAGGAAGACCAATATATGTATGGACCGAAGAACATATAAAAGCTCACTTTCTAATATGTTTTATAGCATTAACAATAATAAGAATAATACAATTTAAAATATTAAAATATGAAAATAAATCCACCCTTAATGTAGATGGATGGGAACAAGGAATAACAGCGGAAAAGATAAAGGATTCACTTAATAATTTAAAAGCATGTTCTGATAAAAAAGGTAATTGTATATTAACTAAGCCTTCAAAAGAGATAGAAAAAATAGTAAAATCAATTGCTTTAGAAATACCAAATTTAACAACCATAGATAAAATAAATAGCTTTAAAAACATGATAAACAAATCTAATTTTATATGACATAAATAAAATACCAAAATTAAAACATCACGAAGCCTTATAAATACTGGGCAAAATGATGTTTTTTTATTATTTCAACTGTCAAACTCGGGTTATAACACAATTTAAATAAAAATCACAACTAATAATTATTTTATTCGTTCTATATTAACTAAATCTGTTTTATCAAAAGTCATTTCAATAACTTTAATTCCCTCCCAAGTTCCATCAACTATGGCATGATCCTGAAAATTAAGAATTAATCTATTATCTAAATTAAAACCCTTGTCACAAAATTCACTAAGTAAACTAGTTATTGCGACATTATGGGTAAACATTGCAATTATCTTTCCCTCATCTTCTCTTAATACTTTATGCAAAAACTTTAGCATTCTTCTTTTAACGTCGTTAAGTGATTCTCCCCCGCTTAATTTATAATCAAAATCATTTTCTTGCATCTCATTTACCATCCGAATTTTTTTATCGCCCAAATTACCTAGCACTCTTTCCCCTAATTCTTCTCTAATATTTATATCTAATTCTAAATTTTGAGCAAGATATTTTGCAGTTCCAATACTCATAACATAATCGGAAGAATAAATACTATTTACTTTTTGTAAATTAACATCTTGTGCTAATTTGCGACTTTCTTCCTCCCCGATGATACTTAAAATTCTTTTCTCCCGGCGATTACTTAAAGACTCACTATCGGGAAAATTAAGGTTATTCATCGTAAATCCATTATTAATTAAATAAATTGTTGTCATTTTATAATCACTCCTAACACACCATAACTAAATATAAGCATTATAACTCCCGCCATTATAACTCCTAAAATGGCCGCTAAAGTCGACTTTTTCTTGTCCATTCCAAGCATTGCTGCAATTAAACATCCAGTCCATGCTCCAGTCCCTGGAAGAGGTATTCCTACAAATAACACTAAACCCCAATATTTTAATCTTTCAATTTGGGCTTTTTTACTACTGGCTTTATTTTCTAATTTAATTACTAACTTCCCTATTTTTTTAGTATGGGTTTTTAAATAATCAAATATTTTTGTTACAAACCATAAAATAAAAGGAATAGGAATTATATTACCTAAAAAACAAACAATAAAACTAGGAATAATTGGGGCATCCATTAAAGCCGCGGCAATTAAACCTCCCCGAAGTTCTAATATTGGCATTAAAGAAATAATAAACATAACTAAATATTTGCCATACCAAACCCCAGTAATACTTCCAAATATTCCAACCATCCATTTTGCTATTTTTTTTGCCATATAATTTTTACCTCAATATAATTATATATTAAATTTGTATTTCAAGCAAGAAAAAAGAAAAACTGCTTTAATACTTAATCTTTTTTACCAATACTAATTTACAAACTTAAAATAATAAATTATAATTCCATATTAGAAAGACGTGATTATATGTTAAATGTAGTTTTATTTGAACCCGAAATTCCCGGAAATACAGGTAATATCATGCGTACTTGTGTAGCAACTAATACCATTCTGCACTTAATTAAACCTCTAGGCTTTTCTTTAGAAGAAAAGTATATTAAACGAAGTGGAGTTAATTATATCGATAAATGTAATTATCAAGTATATGAAAATATCGAAGAATTTTTTGCTAAAAATAAAGGCGAATATTTCTTTTTTACGAGATACGGTCATAAACCCCATTCAACCCCTAACTTTAAAGAGATTAATGATAATATTTATCTTATTTTTGGTAAAGAATCTACTGGTATTCCCCGAGAAATCTTAAAACCTTATATTGATCGCTGCTACAGAATACCTATGACCGCCAATGTTCGTGCCTTAAATTTATCTAATTCTGTTGCTATTGCCGTTTATGAAGTATTACGTCAAAAAAATTATGAGGGCCTATTATTTGATGAACCCCACAAAAGTAAAACATTTATTGAAGAAGCATAAAAAAACTGGACTAACATCCAGTTTCTTTATCACAAGAATTATCTTTTAATTCTTTAAATAAATCATCAAAAATTGTTTTTAATTCTTTTTTCTCATCATCATTTAAGCCTAACCATGGATCAGTTTGACTTGATACTGTTCCCTCATGAAAACCAACAATTTCTCCGTCTTTAACCACTACCACCGTTGGAGCATATAATCTTTTTTCTTTAGTATCATATTCTTTTTTATTGCTTGTAATTTTATATTCTGATAAATATTCATCTAAATACTCTAATATGCCATAATATGCTTCTGTTCCCTCTTTAGTATTAACAACTTTTTTACTTTTAACTTCAAATGATGAACGAATATCTTTAACATCAACATAATATAAATTTTCTAAATTATTATCATCAAAACTTTGAATTAAAGTTTCTACCATACTTCGACACCAAGGACAACTATTAAAACCAAAATATATTACTCCTGTTCCCTTTTCTAAAACATCTAATATTTCTTCATCAGTTTTAATTTGAACTGGATTATTTTCTTTTAAAGAAACTGTTAAATAATCTTTTTCATCACTATTTTTAGTTCCATTTAAACTTTCATATTGTTTTTTAAACTCTTTTGATGATTCTGTTGCTAATCTCTCTTCGACCTTTGGTTCTTCATCTTCATCTCTTGAGTCAAGATAAAATTTAAGACCAACCGCTAACACTAGCGCTACCCCTATAACTAACGCAATTATTCTTTTCTTATCCATAAAACCACCACCTAAATTAATTTTAACTTATTTAATTTAAAATTTCAACCTAAAAATCGCACATAAACTGCCATTACACAGACAAATAATAATATTGCTAATAAAGCAATAATAATCCCACTATTACGATTATTAATCTTCTTATATTTTAATAATTCTTGATTAACATTTTTCTCTTCCATAGTCCGCCTCTTTATCTATAATAATATTATAAAATATATTTAATTATTTATGTAGCTTTAACTTTCAAAACATGTAAAAGACATGTAAATTTTAACTTATACTAGACAAAAAACTTCTTTTATAGTATAATTAATACCAGTTATGAACTTTATTTTTTTACTTTTGAAAGGAAGATTTAAATGAAAAATGATAATATGACTACGTCCCTAGTCGCTTTAGGTGGCCTTGGTGAAGTCGGCAAAAATATGTATGTAATTACTCATAACGACGAAATAATTATTATTGATGCCGGAGTTATGTTTCCTGAAGATGACTTATTAGGTATAGACTATGTTATTCAAGATGTCAGTTTTTTAAAACAAAATGAAGACAAGATTAAAGGTTTAGTTATTACTCATGGTCATGAAGATCATATTGGTGGTATTTCTTTTCTATTAAACACAGTTAATATTCCTAAAATTTATGCTTCTAAAATTGCTTCGGATTTAATTGTTAAAAAACTAATTGATCGTAATATTAATTATGATAATATTGAAATAGTAACCGAAGATAGTATTATTAAAACTAAATATTTTATGATTGAGTTTGTTGGAACTACTCACTCTATTCCTGGTTCTTTTGCTATTGCTGTTCATACTCCCAATGGAACAATATTTGAAACCGGAGACTTTAAATTTGACTTAACTCCAATCGGTCCTGTTGCCAATATTCATAAAATGGCTGAATTAGGTAAAAAAGGTGTCACTTTACTTTTAAGTGATTCTACCAATGCTTTATCTGAGGGATTTTCTAAAAGTGAATCTAGCGTTGATGAAGCCCTAAATGATATTATCTCTAAACATTATGGTCGCGTTATTATTGCTACATTTGCTTCTAATATTTATCGGATTAAACATATTGTTGAAACTTGTCGAAAAAACAATCGTAAAATAATTATTGTAGGTCGTTCTATGGAAACCAGTGCCGAACTTGCTGTCAATAATGGTTTAATTGAAGATAAATCTATCTTTATTGATAATAATCAAGCTAAAAGCTTAAAGAAAAAAGAAATTTGTATTTTATGTACGGGAACTCAAGGTGAGCCTCTAGCGGCCTTATCTCGTATTGCTAGTGGTATGCATAAGCAAATAACTTTAATGCCTGATGATTTAGTAGTCTTCTCATCATCTCCAATTCCCGGAAATGCAGCTAGTATTAATCGAGTTATTAATAAACTTTACTTAAAAGGTGTTAAAGTTTACACTAATAAAACTTTTACTGATGTCCACACTTCTGGACATGCGAAAGAAGAAGAATTAAAATGGATGCTTCGAATTATTAATCCTAAATATTTTATGCCTATGCATGGTGAATATCGGATGTTAAAACAACATGGAGAAATTGCAGAAGCTTGTGGTATTCCAAAAGAAAATATTTTCATTTGTGAAAATGGAGAAATGTTAAATATTAATAATGGGGTTGTAACTCGCGGCGAAACAGTTAAAAATGGTGATGTTTATGTCGATGGCTCCCGAATTGGTGATATTGGCTCTCAAGTAATCAAAGATCGTAAATTAATGTCTAGTGATGGTATTTTAGTAACTATTTTAAATATCAATACTTTAACTCGGGAATTATTAATAAAACCTAATGTCACCACGAGAGGATTTATTATGGTTAATGAAAATCCTGAATTAATAAGTAAAATTGAACATAAAATAACCGAAATAGTTAATAAATTTTTAAAAACATCTCCTTATAACTATACTGATTTAAAAAACCAAATAATATTAGAATTATACCCTTATATAAATGAACTTACTGGTAGGCGTCCTATAATCTTACCAGTTATCATGGAAGTAAATAGAGCAAGTTAATAAAAAATAAAGGCTTCACTTAACCTTTATTTTTTTATTTAAAGTTTATTTTTAAAATATTCTTCAGCTTCTTTTCTATTTTTAGCTTTTAAATTATAATTACCATTTAATCTTATTCGAACTGTCCAAGGAAATAATTTTTTTATATCTTTAACATAGTCTTCCCCATCTCCCGGCGTTTCTTCTTTAATAACCTTTACTTCACCATTTTGATAATAAATGGTATATCTATAAGGAATAGAAAATCCCTGATCTTCAATGATTTTTCCCTCCTCTAAATAATAGCTACTTCCATAAACCCAAGCATAAACATAAGCATTATTTTTAACTCGTTTTGTTCCTAATATTTCCATATTAACAAACCATTTTTCATTTTTTATTAAATTCTTTTCCTCTTCTTTTACCATATAATTTATTAATTCTCTTTTTAAAACTTTCTTCGGTGGTATACTTCGAATATTTAATAAAAAATTAACTAATAAAACCCCCAATATAATTGTTAAAGTTGCTAACCAAAAATATTTTTTCATTATTTACTCCTTTAAAAACATTATAATTTTTAAAATATTATAGCATATAATAAAATAAATATTTTTAGTTTATAATAGATTAGACAATCTCTTTACTTTTATTTTAAAGCCGGATGTCTCAATTTTCCCTCTTTCGTTTTCTCTAAAAAAGTTATAGTTACCTGAATTTTAGGCTCAATAAAAATTCCTGACTCTTCGTAATTTTTAAACTTATTCTTAACTTTCTTTTGTTTTTTTACTATTTTAATAATATCTTTATCAGGCATAACACTAACTTTGCCTACATAATAAAGCTCATTACCACGATATTCCCCCAGTAATAAACTATACTTTTCTTTATTAAAGACATACCCATGAATATAAAATTCGGCATCTTTAATATTCTTTATTTTAATCCAAGTATCTACTCTTTTATTAGGTATATATAAACTATTTTTTTCTTTAGCCACTATTCCCTCTAAATTAAGTTCTTTTACTCTTTTAAATAATTTTTTGCCCTCATCATAACTTTTAGTTTTAATAAATATATCAGTATCAGGGTATTTATCTAAATATTTTTTTCTTTCTTGTAAACTTAAATCAATTAATTCTTTATTTTCATATATAATATCAAATACCATATAATAAACAGGTATTTTATTTTGTATTTCTAAAGATATATTTTTTAAATGACTTCGTGATTGTAATAATTGAAAACTTGGTTTACCCTTATCTAAAGCAATTATTTCTCCATCAAAAATAACTTTTTTATTGCCCACTACTTTTTGGATTTCTTTAAGTTCAGGGTAATTTTCGGTTATATCTTTCCCACCCCGACTAACAATCTTAAAACTATTTTTACTCACATGAATTAAGGCTCTTATTCCATCAAATTTAACTTCATAAATATAATTTTTATCATCAAAGACTTTATCCACTTCTTTTAAAAGCATTGGTCCAATTTTTAAATTATTAAACATTTTTTAAACTTAACTCCAAAGCCGTCATTAAATCTTTAATATTTTTCTCTTGTTTAGTTTTAACTTTCTTTATTTTTTTACCATCCAACTTATCATCAATAGCCATTTTAATTTTTTCTTGATATTCATCGACTAATTCTTCCGGTTTAAATTTCATTTTTAAAGAATTAATTAAACTTATCGCTAAATCTAATTCTTTCTTTGTAAACTTTGCTTCACTTACTTCTTCTGGTATTACTATTTCTTCTAAAAAATATAAAGTATTCATAATTAAACCATCATTACTTAATCTTAAAATAACATAATAAAACTTTGTCCCAATAACTGTTTTAGCTATAGCTACTTTTTTAGTCGCTTCTATTGCCGCTTTAAATAAGCTGAATGCTTTACTCTTTGTATTAGTACTCACAAAATAACTTTTTTCTAAAAATAAAGGATCAATTTCTTTTATATCTACAAAGCCTACTATATCAATAACTTTTTCATCATCACTTTTTAAATTATTAAACTCTTCATCACTAATTGTAACATAATCATCTTTTTTATATTGATACCCTCTTATAATATCTGATTGTTTTACTTCTTTTTTACAATGCGAACAATATTTAATATAATTAATTCTATTTAAACACTTTTTATGTAATTGATTAAAAGAAACATCATTATTTTTTATTATTGGTCTTATTTCGACGGGAATACTTACTAATCCAAAAGATATGGTTGTCTTTTTCAATCTTATCACCCATTATTAAAGTGATTAAAAAATTTATTTTTATACAAAAAACCATCTTACTTTTGTAACATGGTTTTAACTAAATATTAATCTCAAGACCATCTTCAGGTACTATAACATTCTCAAGTTTAATTTTGTTAAGCTCTTCTCTAGTACTATCTTCTAAATGACTTACAACAAACTTGCAATTAGAATATTTTTCAGTTAAATATTTTAAACTATCTATTCCCATATGTTTAGTAGTGCTTTTGACAAACATACAATCACAAAATAAATAATTACAAATACTAGCCATATATTCCACATTTTGACAAAGAATAGTATCTCCTGTAAATCCCACTTTAATATTTTCTTTTTCAAATATATAACCAAAAGCGGGTTTCATACTTCCATGATCTACAAGCCACTTTTTTACCAAATAATCATTTACTTTAAAAGAACTAGCCAATATATATTTTAAATTTATTGCTTCATTGACTGATTTAACCGTATTTGGAAATGCTAATTTTAATAATTTTTGCGTTTTCTTTTTGCCTTCTTTACTACAGTAAACATTAACGTTTTTATCATTAGACTTTGACTTTAATAAAAAATAAAATGGCATATCAAAATAATGATCTCCGTGAAAATGAGTTAACAACACATGATCAATTTCTCTAGGATTTAGTCCTAAACGAAATAAATTTTTACACATACCATTAGGCATATCAACTAAAATATTATCGTCAATTAAATAAGAAGCACTATTATAGGCAGTCCACATACTACCACTTCCAATAACTTTAATTTTCATTTTATTCCTTCTCTCATAATATTAAAAGTCAATAAAAGAAGCTATCTCGCTTCCTCTATTGCTCTTGTTTCTCTAATAACATTAACTTTTATTGTACCTGGGTATTGCATCTCGGCTTCAATTCTATCTTTAATATCTCTTGCCATTTTATAACTTCCCGCATCATCAACTTCATCCGGTTTAACAATAACTCTTATTTCTCGGCCAGCTTGAACAGCAAAAGTTTTTTCCACTCCGTCAAAAGAATTTCCTATCTCTTCTAGTTGACTTAAACGTTTCATGTAGTTGTCCATAGTATCATTTCTAGCTCCCGGTCTTGCAGCCGATAAAGTATCAGCTATCTCCACTAAAACGGAAATGACATTTGTCGCATCTTTATCTCCATGATGGGACTCTATCGCATTAATAACTACTTCATCTTCATGATATTTTCGCGCTAAATCCGCCCCTATTTCTACATGGGAACCCTCAATCTCAAAGTCAATCGCTTTTCCAATATCATGAAGCAAACCAGCTCTTTTAGCTAAAGCCACATTTTCTCCTAATTCTTGTGCCATTAAACCTGTTAAATTCGCAACTTCAATGGAATGCTTTAAAGCATTTTGCCCATAACTAGAACGATATTTTAATTTACCTACTAAATTAATTAATTCTGGTTCCATTTTTACAATCCCTAAATCATAAATAGTTTGATTACCAACTTCCATAATTTTGGTATTAATATCATTTAAAGTTTTATCATAAACTTCTTCAATTCTAGCAGGATGAATTCTTCCATCTTTAATTAAAGTTTCAATGGTAACTTTGGCTATTTCTCTTCTTAAAGGATCGAAAGAAGAAATAACAATCGCTTCTGGTGTATCATCAATAATTAAATCTACACCTGTGACAGACTCAATTGTTCGAATATTGCGGCCCTCTCTTCCAATTAATCGGCCTTTCATTTCATCATTTGGCAAATCAATTGTACTTACTGTTTGTTCACTAGCTACATCTTCCGCATATCTTTCCATACTTGATACAATTATTTGTTTAGCTTTTTCGTGAGCTTCTAATTTGGCATTTCTTTCCTGATCTTTAATATAATCAGCAATTTCTTTCGCCATTTTATTTTCTACTCTTTTCATAATTAAATCATGAGCTTTTTCTCTTGAAAATTTTGCAATTTTTTCAAGTTCTTCTAACTCTTGCTTTAAAAGATCATCCATTTTAAGCTCTTTTTCTTGCAATTCTTTTTGTTTTGCTAATAAATTATTTTCTTTTTCTTCTATTGTAATATCTTTTTTTTGCAGCATCTCTTCTCTTTTATCTAAAGAGGCTTCTCTTTGTAATAATCTTGTTTCATTATCTTTAATTTCTGCTTTTTTCTCTTTTATTTCTTTATCAGTTTCTTGTTTTAATCTAAATGATTCCTCTTTTAATTCCATCAAAGAATCTCTTTTATATTTATCTGCTTCTTTTTTGGCATCTTCCATTAATTTATTAGCTTTATTTTCATTTTGATTATTTTTAATCACATTAACTATTAAAATAATCGCAAACCCAACAAAAAATCCAATTATAAGAGTTAAAACGGACATAACATTAAAATCCATTTTAAAATCTCCTAACTTTTCTATAGATTACAATAATCTCTATACCTTAATTATAAAGGTTATTTCCTAATTAAGCAAGAAAAAAAGAACAATTTCCTTAATTATTCTTTATTTTCTTCTTCACAAGCCTCATTAAAACCATAATGTTCTCTTACTTTTTTCTCTATTTCATCTCTTACTTTAGGATTTTCTTTTAAATATATTTTAACATTTTCTTTACCTTGACCAATTTTTTCGCCATTATAAGCATACCATGCGCCACTTTTTTCTAAAATATCTAAAGATGCCGCAATATCTATTAGTTCCCCCTCTCGAGAAATACCCTCGCCATACATAATATCTACACAAGCTGTTTTAAATGGCGGCGCTACTTTATTCTTAACTACTTTAATATTGGTTTTATTACCCACGACTTGCTCGCCAACTTTAATTTGTTCTGCTCTTCTAATATCTAGTCTTATAGAAGCATAAAACTTAAGCGCTCTACCACCAGGTGTTGTCTCAGGATTACCAAACATTACTCCTACTTTTTCTCTTAATTGATTGATAAAAATTGCGGTCGTTTTAGTTTTATTGATAGTTCCTGATAATTTTCTTAAAGCTTGTGACATTAGCCTAGCCTGTAACCCCACATGACTATCACCCATTTCGCCATCTATTTCAGCTTGAGGAACTAAAGCTGCGACCGAATCGATTACAACAATATTAACTGCCTCACTTCTAACTAACGCATCACATATTTCTAAAGCTTGCTCTCCGGTATCAGGTTGAGAAAGTAAAAGTTCATTAATATCTACCCCTAAAGCTTTCGCATATACAGGATCTAAAGCATGTTCGGCATCAATAAAAGCTGCTCTTCCTCCTTGTTTTTGCACTTCAGCTATAGCCTGTAAAGCAATAGTCGTTTTTCCACTAGACTCTGGACCATATATTTCTATAATTCGGCCCTTGGGGAAACCCCCAACCCCTAAAGCAATATCTAAAGCTAATGAACCACTTGAAGTAACATCTATTTTCATATGTTCTTCACTACCTAGTTTCATTATCGCCCCAGCCCCAAACTGTTTTTCAATATCGGCTAAAACTTGTTCTAGAGCTTTATCTTTATTCTTTTCGTCTTTAACTTGTTTCATTAATATAATTCCTTTCTTAGTGCACTTTCATTTTATTATAAAAAATAATATTTGTCAATAGTTTTTCGAACAAATGTATATATAATTAAATATTGCTTAATTTAAAGTTTCATGTTAAAATTAAATTAGGAGGAAAATCCTGAATTTATCAGTTTTTAAAAAGTAAAATCTCCCAAACCCAGTGTTTATGCTGAATTGAGAGATTTTTAAAT
>CANQXQ010000029.1 GCA_947627845.1 uncultured Bacilli bacterium
CCAGATTAAGTCTTAATTTTTTATTTATAATCAAAAATACAAATAATAAAGAGGCCCGCATAACCGAGGCACTAAAGCCTACTAAAAACATATAAAATCCTAAAAAGCCACTAATAACTATATTTCTAATATTTTCTTTAACGCGAAGTTTTTTTAAGATATACTGCATAAAACCTACTAAAAAAGTGATATGCATACCTGATACTGCAAATAAATGAGTTACACCATTATTTTGATAAGTTTTATAAACATCCTCGGTAATATAATCATTATCTCCTAAAATAAAAGCATATAAATAATCAGAAGTCATCTTAAATTTAGTAACCCTTTTACGAAACCTATTTTTTATTTGATAAAAAATATTTATTTTCGTCTTTTCAATTTCTAACTCACTCGCCGTAAAAGTATAATATATTTTATTATGATATAAATACTCTTTGTAATTAAAAGTATTCGGAATAGTATTATTTGCTGGTGTAGCCATATTTCCTTTAAGTTTTACTTTTAAACCCAGCTTTAAATTATTTTGTAAATTATTCTTTTCTTCTTTAGAATTAATATAATAATTTACTTGCACTTTTTCTTTAGCTTTTAAAAGAATGCTTAATTTATCACCATCAATTTTATAGTTTAAAATTGTTCCCACTAAATAATAATCATCTAAATTATAACAAGAATTATATCTAATAACTTTTGTAAAAAGAATTAAATAAAGCCCTAAAAAAACTAAGCTTCCAATTAAAAATGCTTTAGACTGTAATATAATCTTTAATCTTGGCAAAGACTGTTTCTCCAATTCCACTTACATTTGTAATTTCTTCAATAGACTTAAAATTTCCATGCTCATTGCGATAATTTACTATCGCTTGGGCTTTAGAGGTGCCAATTCCTGATAAAGTGGTTAAAACATCAACACTAGCAGTATTTATATTTACTAAAGAATTATTTGTTCCATTAGTATTATTTTCTGAATTATTTCCTGTTCCATTTTCTATAATACTTTCCTTATCTTTTACACATTCCGTAATATTATAAGTGGGAACTTCACAAGTAGTAATAGTCTCTTTTTTCTCGTTACTTTCCGGATTTACTTCACTTTTAGTATAAACATAAATAACCATTTCATCACTTACTTTTTTACTTAAATTAATACCATTTTTATAAGCATTAGAATTAAATCCCCCGGCGAGAGTTATTACATCATTGATAATTGCATTTTCTTCTACTTCATAAACCCCAGGCTTTTTAACGGCGCCTTTAACATCGACTTTTAAAGTTTTTTTAACTTCTTCATCTTCGTTATTATTGCTTGTTTTATCATTAATAATTGGCTCTTCTACGGCTAAAGTATTAGAAAGATCTTTATCTTCATCATCCATATAAAAAATATAGCCTAAAATTAAAATTATGATAAGTAAAATGATAATTAATAAGTCTTTATAATGATTTTTAAACCATATTGACATATTTTGCATAATATACCTCCTTTCAAGAGGCATTGTAGCAAAAAAAATTAAAACACGCAAAAACAGATTTATTAAAATCTGCTTAGCAGAAATAATAAAATCTGCACGAAAAAACCCCCTTTTTTTAAAAATTAGCCCCCAATTTTATTAAATCTGCATTTTTTCTTTTTTTTAAATAAAAGTGTAAAGAAAAGTAAAATAAAAATAAAACAGATACTGGCAATACTTGGAATTACATAACTAGCAAGTTCAGTATTTTCTTTTTGAAGTCCCATGACTGAAGTATCAATTGCCATAACTACACTTGGTTTTTCTTTATAAACATACAAATAATAACTAACTAAATCTTCATCATTATAAACGGTTAAAACAACTTCATTTAATCCTTCCGTTAATTTATTGCCATAAATAGAAACTAAAGCATTATCAGCTATTTCATAATCAATCTTTAAAAAATCTTCATCTTCCGTTAAGTTAATGGTGTAAATTGTATTTAACGGATCAAATTTTAAAGGCATTTCTCCGTTTAAAATTTTTAAATCTTGAAGCATACTATCACCTAAAATTAGTGTAAACAAAAAAGAAAAGATTATTCTTTTCTAAATTAATTTAAGTAAAATTTCATTCATGACATAAAGCTTTTTAGGATTAATATAAATCCGGCCATTTTTATAAATTAAATCTTTATTCTTAATTAAAGGTTTTATGGGAAAGATATTTTGCATATTTTCTTCATATTTATTAAAAAATTCTTCTAAACTAACGCCATCTAACTTTCTTAAACCTAAAATAAGTTCATTTTCCATATTATCAACTTTACCCATTAAAGCTTTTGAACTAACAATATTTCCCTTTAAATATTCGGTTAAGCTTTTGGTATTTTCATATCTAACTGCCTCAACATACCCACTAGCCCCACATCCAAAACCATAATATTCTAAATTATTCCAATACGTTAAATTATGTCTTGATTCATAACCCTTTTTAGCAAAATTTGATACTTCATAATGAATAAATCCAGCTTTTTTTAATTTTTTACAAATAATTTCATACATTTTTGCATCTCGGTCTTCTTCAATAGGTTTAATTTTATTAAGACCTACTAAAGTATTTTTCTCAATCATTAAAGAATAAGTACTAATATGCTCTGGTTTTAATTTTAAAAATAATTTTAAATCTTTTTCTAATATTTTCGGAGTCTCTTTAGGTATTGCATACATTAAATCTATATTAATATTTTTAAAACCAATTTTTCGAGCTAATTCCATTTTTTTCTTGGCTTCTTTAAAATCCGCTTTTCGGTTCATAAATTTTAATTTCTCGCCATTAAAAGATTCAATTCCCACACTTAAACGATTAACCCCATGTTTATATAAAAACTTTAACTTATCTTCTTCTAAATCATTTATATTAGCTTCCATTGTAAATTCAATATTTGCACTTTTCTTAAATTTTGCTAATATTTGAAATAATAATTCTAACTCTTCAATACTTAAACAAGTAGGCGTTCCTCCCCCAATATATAAAGTTTCAATAACCTCACCCATATAAGCATTATCTATTTCTTCTTCTAGTCTCTTTAAATAAGGTCTAATCCAATCATCATTATAAACTACTTTACAAAAATCACAATAAGAACATATACTATTACAAAAAGGAATATGAATATAAACGGCTTTTATCTTTTCCATATTTCACCTTTATTTCTTGTATATTCATCTAATTTTATTTGTAAATCTAAATCGGGAATATTGCGAATATTTTCTTGTAAAGTTGATTTAGGAATACCAGTTAAATCTTCTAGCTGTTCATATGAATAACCCCTCATATAAATATTCGCGTATTTTCTTGCATCTTCGAGAGAAATGCTTCTTGTTCTTTTACTTATAGTCCCACCCTTTTTTACTCCTGCAAGCTGGATTTTTGCTTGAGCTAAACGTAGTTTTTCAGCTAAAATAGGCTCATAATTGGGATTATTTTGATCACGGACTTTAGCTAAATATTTCTTTATACTACTTACTGATTTCGAAAATTTTGCTGAAGCTTCCTCTATGGTGTGATTATCAATTATATATAACGCAACTTCTTTTGGTAAATCCACTTTTTATTCCTCCCCACTTAAAATGGCTAAAAAGGCTTCTTGGGGAACTTCAACGGTTCCAATAGTTTTCATTTTCTTTTTGCCCTCTTTTTGTTTCTCTAATAATTTTCTTTTCCGCGAAACATCGCCCCCATAACATTTTGCTAAAACATTTTTCCGCATTGCACTTATAGTTTCCCGGGCAATAACTTTAGCCCCTATACTAGCCTGAATTGGTAATTCAAACATCTGTCTTGGAATTAATTCTTTTAATTTTTTAACTATGGCTCTACCTCGGGTATAAGCAAAATCTTTATGCACAATAATTGATAAAGCATCAACCGGAATTCCATTTAATAAAATGTCCATTTTTACTAAATCTGACTCTTGATACCCACAAATTTCATAATCAAATGATGCATAACCTTTAGTATAACTTTTTAATTTATCAAAAAAATCATAAACAATTTCCGAAAGTGGTATCTCATAATGAATATTAACCCGAGCGTCATCAATATAATCCATCGCTTTATAAATACCTCTTTTATCTTGACATAATTCCATAATTGGCCCAATATATTCACTAGGAACAATAATATTAGTATAAATAAATGGTTCTTTAATATAGCTAATTATTCCTCGCTCGGGCATTTTATTTGGGGAGTCAATCATCTCAATTTCCCCATTTGTTTTCTTTACTTCATAAATAACACTAGGTGATGTAGCAATAATATCTAACCCAAATTCTCTTTCAATTCGGGTCATAATTACATCCATGTGGAGTAAACCTAAAAAGCCCGTTCGAAAGCCGAAACCTAACGCATCCGATGTTTCAGGTTCAAAAGTTAAGGCCGCATCATTAAGTTTTAATTTATATAAAGCTTCTTTTAAATCGGGAAATTTGTTTGGTTCTACAGGAAATAAACCGGAATAAACCATTGGTTTCATTGGTTGATAACCCTTAATTGGTTCTAGAGCTTTATTATCACTTAAAGTTATCGTATCACCTACTTGAACCTTTTCGATATCTTTAATACTGGCACAAATAAATCCAACTTCTCCTGCGTTTAACATTTCTTTTTGTATTTCTTTGGGGGTATTAGTTCCTAGTTCGACAATTTCAAATTCAGAAGCACTCCCCATTAAATAAATTTTATCTTTAACTTTTAAGGAACCACTTTCAACTTTAACTAAAGCAATAACTCCGCGATAAGCATCATATCGACTATCAAAAATTAAAGCTCGTGTCTTATCGGTCTCGGGTATTATTGGGGCCGGAATTCTTTTTATTATTTCTTCAATTAATTCGGGTACTCCCTCCCCAGTTTTACCACTACAAAGAAGGATTTCTTCTTCCTTAAAACCAAAAACATTCTTAAGTTCTCCTTTTACTTTCGAAACATTAGCATTGGGTAAATCTATTTTATTTATGACTGGAATAATTTTTAAATCATTATTTAAAGCTAAATATAAATTAGCAATGGTTTGGGCTTCTATTCCTTGAGTAGCATCCACGACTAAAATAGCTCCCTCACAAGCTGCTAAACTTCTTGATACTTCATACGAAAAATCGACATGTCCTGGCGTATCTATTAAATTTAAAGTATAATCTTCACCATTATAAGTTGTATGTAATTCTACGGCATTTAACTTAATCGTAATTCCTCTTTCACGCTCTAAATCCATACTATCAAGTATTTGCTCTTTCATTTCTCGTTTATCAAGTGCATGAGTATATTCTAAAATTCGATCAGCTAAAGTTGATTTACCATGATCAATATGCGCAATAATTGAAAAATTACGAATGTTTTCTTTTTTCATATTTAACACCACTCATATTATAACTTATTTTAAAAAAAGATTAAAGCCTAACTTTAATTCTTCTTTTTTTCTTCTTTCTTTTGTTCCCGATACTTTTTCATCATTTCAAAATAATTATGATATTCTCTTTCCACATAAGGAAAAGCTTTTAAAAGTCTCGTTGGAAAAGCTTTAAAATGTGCAATTGATTGTTTTAATTTTTTCTCTAAAATTATTGGTATTAAAGCAATCTTTTCATTTTTAAGTTTTTCAACTACAATTATTCTATTTCGTAAATTATAAGCAATTACTAACGAATAAACTATATCTAAAACTAATATTATCGCCGTTACTATACTAAAAATAGCTAAAGTTTTAAAACTAAATAATTTAAAAAATTCTAATAATAAAGGTGTTAAAAAATAAACAATAACTAAAGCTAACACCCCAAATAAAATAGAATTACGAAGACAGATACGGCCATTTAAATTATATTTTTTGGTCGAATAATCCCACCATTTATTATGAAATAATTTTTCTAATAAAAATGAAACAAAATATTCTAAACTACTGGTAATAATAATACCAAAGACAAAAACTACGACTGGATCATCATAATAACGCATTAATGTATATAAAATAAATAAAGCCCCTATTCCATAGATAGGAATTATTGGTCCACATAAAAAACCACGATTAACAATTTTTTTAGTTCCTAAATAAAAGGCCATAACTTCTATAAAATAACCCCCAACACTACAAAATAAAAAAATTAAATAACTATAAACTATAATATATTTCATAATACCCTCTTAATTAATTATATCAAATAATTATAAAATTAACTACCCTTTTCATATTTTCTATTTTAGCACATATATTATATTAGAAATGAAAGGACAATTAATATGATAAATAAACAAAATTTATGGTTTCTTACTTTATTTTCTCTTATTATGGTCTTAAGTATATATTATTTAACGATGGGTGAAGATACCCTATCTACTTTAAATGTTGATAATACCGAGACTGTATCAAAAGAAGTTGTTATCTCCGAAAACGAAACTTTAGTGGCACTTAAAGTTGCCAGTGAAGAAGCCTTAGTAGATAAAATGAGTGAATTAGAAACGATTATTTTAAGCAAAGATGCTACTTTAGAAGAAAAAAATAAAGCTTATGAAGAACTCCAAAATATTAATAAAAATGAAGCTTCCAAAGAACAAATAACCAAAATAATTAAAGAAAAATTTAAACTTGACTCTTTTACCGAAATAAATGGTAATAATATTAAAATTACAGTCTCTTCCAAAGAACATAATACGGCTTTAGCTAATAATATCATTAGAGCAGTTCAAGAATTATATACCGAAAATAAATATATTACAATTAAATTTGATAATTAGGCCCTTTATTTAACCATTTTTACGTGTAACTCATAAAATACACTAGATGTATCAAAGATTATGAGGAGGGTGTACACGTGAAAAGAAGTATTTTAACTAAAAGAGAACATGAAATATTCAGTTTACTTATTGAAAATAAATCCACTAAAGAAATAGCTCTAACTTTAAATATTAGTGAAAAAACCGTTCGCAACCACATCTCAAATGCTATGCAAAAATTAGAAGTAAAAGGTCGGGCGGGCGCAGTAGTAGAGCTTTTAAAATTAGGTGAAATTACAATTTAAATCTCCATTTGGAGATTTTTTTCATATATTTATATTCTAATCGTATAATTTATTAGGTGATTTTTCATGCTTAAAAGAAGTGCTCTAAGAAGAATTATAGTTTCCACTTTAGCTTTAATAATTGTCACAATTTTATATTTTTTCCCTGATAATAAAAATCAAATAACTAAAACTACTACTTATCTTGATATTGATAAAACTCCTATTTATCTTCTTAATAAAGATAGTTATGTAGTAAGAACTACTATTCCCACTTCTAGTAAAGATGCTTTAAGTAAAGTTAAAGAATTAATTAGCTCTTTAACTATAGAATCTGATAAAAGTGATTATATTCCCTCCCATTTTAAAGCCCTAATTCCTAAAAATACCAAGCTTTTAACTTGTTCTTTAGAAGATGGTTTATTAAAATTAAATTTTTCGAAAGAATTATTAAATGTTTCGAAAGATGATGAAGAAAAATTAATTGAAAGCTTAGTTTATACTTTAACGGAAATTCCCGAGATTAAAGAAATAATGTTATTTATTGAGGGTTCTAAACTAGATTATTTGCCACAAAGTAAATTAACTCTTCCCAATACTTTAAATCGTAATTTTGGAATAAATAAAGTTTATGATATTTCTAATATTAAAGACTCTACTAAAACTACTATTTATTATATTGGTAAAGAAAATAATCTAACTTATTATATTCCCATCACTAAAATAGATAATAATCAAAATAATAAAATCGAAATAATTATCGAAGAATTAAAAAGTAGTCCTATTTATGAAACTAATTTAATGAGTTTTTTAGCTTCTAGTGTTGAACTCTTAAATTATGAAGAATTAGAAAATCAAATCTCTTTAAGCTTTAATAATGCTATTTTAGCCGATTTAGAAAATAAAGATATCTTAGAAGAAGTAAAATACTCTATTGCGCTATCTCTAAAAGATACCCTTAATGTAGAAGATGTCATTTTTAAAGTAAATGATGAAATAATTGCAACATTTAAAAATTTGAGCTAAATAAAAAAGCCTTAACTTTAAGGCTTAATTATCATAATGGTGACTCCGGAGCGATTCGAACGCTCGACCGATCGCTTAGAAGGCGATTGCTCTATCCAGCTGAGCTACGGAGTCATCTAGACGATTAACATTATATCTTATTTTCTTTAATAATTCAAGTCTCTTTAATTAATATTCCTAAATTTATAAATTCTATACTTTTTATCGTCCTTTTCCCTTTTCCATATTAGGGACTTTTTCTTGTTCTAATAATATTTTATAATCTATAATCTTGACGCGTAATTCATTTTCTAATATTTTTAATTTTTTTAATAATTTTTCCATCGTTTTATTACTTAAAATATGTTGATATTTTCTAATGATAATCCCTCTAAGTCTCGCTACTTCATCTAAAGCACGCATAAAAATACTTTCGGCATCTCCCTCATCTTCTTCACTCATTGCTTTTAAATATAATTCTAAAATAGCTTTATATTTTTTATCAAAACTATGTTTAATTAATTTATCAATAATTTCGGGATTTACAATCATTATTTCTTTAATATCATTATTTTTAAGTTTAGGTGCATATCTAAAACCCTCAATTTTTCCTAAAGGTTCATCTAACTCTAAAGATTTTTTTAATTTTTTAAGCATAAAACTGGTCATTTTCTTCACCTACTTTAATAAATCCGGTCTTTTTTCTTTGGTTACTCTTAATTTCTCGGCTTGGCGATATTCCGCGATTTTTTCATGATCACCACTTAATAAAATATCTGGCACTTTATAACCTCTAAATTCACGCGGTTTAGTATATTCCGGAAAATCTAGTAAACCATCACTAAATGAATCATTATTAAAAGAATCATCATTAATTACGCCCGGAATAAATCTTGAGATAACATCCATAATCATTAAGGCTGGTAGTTCTCCCCCCGTTAAAACAAAATCACCTACACTAATTTCTCCATCGACAAAATTAAGTATTCGCTCATCAAATCCCTCATAATGACCACAAACTAAAATTAAATGTTTTGTCTTATTTACAATCTTGCTTGCCATTTCTTGCTTAAAAGTCTTTCCTTGGGGTGTAAGTAGATAAACTAAAGCTTCGGCATCTTTAACAGCTTCAATTGCCCTTACAACTGGTTCACACATTAAAACCATACCCCTTCCTCCCCCATAAGGAGTATCATCTACTTGGCCATTTTTAAGTAAAGTATAATCTCTAATATTAATGATATTTACTTCTATTTTTTTATTATTAATAGCTCTTTTAATAATACTTTCATTTATATATGATTTTATTATGTCCGGAAAAAGAGTCAAAATATCAAATCTCATCTAACTCACCAACTCTATCTACAATTATTTGTTTTTTTGCTAAATTAACTTCTTTTATAAATTCATTTATATAGGGAATATAATAAGGTTTACCATCTATTACATATAATAAGATATTTGCTTTAGTTTCCACTATATCACTAACTATACCATATTCTTTATTATCATTTATAATTTTAAAACCAATTAAATCCGTAATTAAAAATTCTTCATCCTTTAAATTTAAATCATCTCTATTTATATATACTTTTAATCCTTTATATTTTAAAACTTCATTAATATCATTTATACCCTTTAAAGTAATCATATCAAACCCCTTATGAGGGCGATAACTATTTATTACTTCTAAAGTTTTATTATCGCCAATATATATTTTAAAATCCTTTTTAAAAACTAAATCTTTTTCTAAAAAATTACTCTTAATTTTAATTTCACCTTTAATACCATGCGTACTAGTAATAATCCCCAGATAAATATAATTCATATTTACCTCCTAACTCGCGAATATTCTTTCTCCCAACTAAGCAATTTATAATAAATATTATATCTTATTTCCTCATCTTTAGCAATTATATCTATATATGTAACATTATAATTTTTAAAAGTAAAAGCAAACTTAAGTAATCTAATAAAATCCATTCTTTTTAACCAAAACTTTATTCTTCCTTTAGCTTCCCCATAACTTTTAGTATAATTTACTAAATATTTTATTGGCTCCCTACTATTTATAACTTCTATTTGAAAATCTTCTCCATCAATAAAATATTTTAAAGCTTCTATTACATAATTATTAGCTTCTTCCTTACTCAAATGTAATTTCTCTTTATTTTTAATTAATGCTAATTTGTTATACATTTTTACTTGCCTCATAAAAAATTATACTTGCGGCTACCCCCGCATTTAAACTTTCACACTCTTTATTAATGGCAATATTAATGAGTTCATCACAGTCTTTTTTTAATTCTTCATGCATACCTTTTCCCTCATTCCCAATTATTATAGCTGTTTTAGTAGTGAAGTTAATCTCTTTTAAGTTTTTACCCTCATTTACATTTGTTCCATAAATTTGATAATCTTTCTCTTTAAGTTTTAAAATAATTTCTTTTAAATCTCCTCTTATAAAATTAAGATGAAATAACATGCCCTCACTTGCTCTAATCACTTTATCATTATATAAATCTACTGTTTCTTTACTTAAAATAATATTTTTAATATTAAAAGCTAAAGCACTTCTAATAATAGTTCCTAAATTTCCGGGATCTTGAATATTATCTAAAATAACTGCCTTTCCATCTATTTCTTTTTCCGGTATTTTCTCTACCACGGCCATAACATTTGTGCCACTTACTTGATTAGATAAACTTTTTAAGACTTTTTCACTTACTAAATAAAAAGGAATATCTTTTTCTTTAAAATGTTCATCTAGAGCAATAATTTCTCTTACTAAACCCACTTTTAAAGCTTCATTCAATAAATGATCTCCTTCAATTAAAAATAAACCCTCTTGATCTCTAAATTTCTTTTCATTTAATTTTTTCCAAGCTTTTACTTTAGCATTAGTAATCGATTCAATCATTAATTTTTAAGCTCCTTTCTTAATCTTTTATAATTTGGTGCGTATTCCTCGACCATCTGCCAAAAACTCGCACTATGATCATGATGATAAAAATGGCACATTTCATGAATTATAACATATCTTAAAGCATCAATTGTATATTTTATTAATTCACTATTCAACGTAATACTATTATTTTTATAATTACAAACTCCCCATCTTGTTTTCATTTTTCGAATTTTTAAAGTAAATTCCGAAGTTTTAATTATTCCCTTTAATTTTAAAACCTCGGCTTCAAATATTTCTTTTGTTTTATCTTTTAAAAATTTATCTAACATTTTATTATCTTTAACATAAATTATTAAGCCCTCAAAAGTAATTTCTTTTACATCCGCGTATTTTATTTCATACTTATTTCCTAAATACCAAAACTCTTTATTTTTGTTTAACTTCTTTTGACTTTTAATTAATAATTTAGCTAAAGCCTCTTCATTTTCTTTAATTAATTTATAAATTTCTTTTTCTTTTACTCTTTTACTCACATTTACTACTAAATTTAAATTATCATCAAATCTAAAATAAATATTTTTATTATTTTTATAATTTATAATTAATCCTACGGCTTTATCTTTAATATATACTTCCATCTTCCCCACCAAAACTATTATAACTTATTTTTAAAATAAAAAAAAGATATTTATCATGGGCTTCTTAAAACATACAAGA